>CAZGFV010000097.1:0-3254 GCA_964524575.1 uncultured Nitrospiraceae bacterium | reverse complement strand
TCGCAGGTATTGAAGCGTGCAAACGTAATGGCCTTCAATTCCAAGTCCACTTCAGCGCCCAACCAATGAACTATCAGGAATTACCAGATGTCATTGACTGGGCACACGAACTCGGCGCTCGCGTATTGAACGTCTTTTTTATGGTCTGTACGGGTCGTGGGGAAGAACTAACAGATATCACGCCCGAACAATACGAAGAGGTTTTAGGTTTTCTGGTGAACTCCCAGGATAAATACCAAGACATGCTTGTACGCGCCCGCTGCGCTCCACATTTTAAACGACTCGCCTATGAAAAAGATCCGAACTCCCCCATTACTAAAGCTCAAGGCTATATGGGTGGAGGATGTTTGGCCGGCACTAACTATGCGCGGGTGACACCAAACGGTGACCTGACACCCTGCCCTTACATGCCACTATCAGCAGGAAATATCCGGCACTCTAGTTTTGTAGATTTGTGGGAAAAATCTGAGATATTCAACTCTTTCCGATATCCACATCTAAAGGGGAAATGTGGCGATTGTGAATACAGCGAGATCTGCGGTGGGTGCCGGGCTCGTCCCTACGTTGACCATGGTGACTGGATGGACGAAGATGAATGGTGTCTTTACACACCCAAAGGTGGAGAAAAGATAAAAGTTGCGTTTAACACCGAGGAAGAGATTGCTGTTGAATGGGACGAGGCGGCACAAACACGGCTCAGCCGCATACCCTACTTTCTCCGCGCTATGGTGAAAAAAGGTGTGGAACGACATGCCAGAGAAAATAATATATCTATCATCACTATTGAACTGATGGAAGAACTTCGACAAAAGCGGTTCGGGAATGAAAAACCCGTCTTTAAGTTCTAATGAGCGCTATCCAAGAAATATTCCTCGATCTTAATCGACTGCTACCCATTCTAAATCATTGGCTTCATGTGATGTCGGCGGTCATATGGATTGGAGGTTTGGCTTTTCTCGTCATGGCTGTAACACCTGGCCTCAAGACCTCGGTTCCTCGAGAATTTATTAAGCCCATTTGCGATACTTTCTATAAACAATACCGCAAAGTTGTTGGCATACTCCTCACCGTCATTCTGTTCACTGGAGGGCTCAATCTTCATTACGTCAGCGAACTTATGATTATGCAAACTGGTGAAGGAATAGCCCATAACCCAAAATATCTGATCATATTTTTCATCAAACTCACATTGGTGCTCGGAATTTTAACTCTTTATCTCTACACCGTTATTTTTCGCATCGAACCCACCGGCGATGAATCAGAACAAGAAAAAGAAGACCAAATCCTTGAGCCGATTCCCTTTCAACGTGGAGCCTTATGGATGGGCGTCTTTATTATTTTCTGCGCGGCAGCCTTGAAACACCTCCACTACTAACATCTAACCCATTTCAGGGCCATACTCCACCCCAGACCGTCCAAACGGAGATGCCTGCACAGACGTCTTCGGTGCACCTTTCTTGTTCTCCTTAATTTCACCATGTTATCGTCTCGTTTTCAGATTTTTGATCTTGTAAGAAAATCTCTAGAGACCCGTTCAAATTTAAACCAATGCCTCGGAAACGCGCGTCCCACCCCCATCAAAATGTACTTCCAGGATTTCCAACGAATGATGTGCCGCTTATCGCTATCATAGGCAGGCCAAATGTTGGGAAATCCACATTCTTCAACCGTGTACTTGGCACACGAAGCGCGATTGTCGATGACACGCCCGGCGTGACTCGCGATCGAATCACAGCCGGGTGTACGTATCAAGGACGTCGATTTCAACTCGTTGATACGGGAGGTTTAGATCTCACTTCCTGTGAAACCATGGGGCAACTAATTCGTGTTCAATCCCAGGCCGCGATTGCTGAAGCGGATATTCTCTTGGTCTTAATGGATGGACGCACAGGCCTCAACCCATTAGATCAGGAAATTGCCGACCTACTCCGCAACATCAATAAACCAACCTATTTTGCTATCAACAAAATTGACACCCAAAAATCAGAGTCCTTGTTGGCCGATTTTTACCAATTAGGAAAAGATCGCTTGTTTCCTATCTCAGCGGAACATGGAACCGGCGTGGATGAATTGCTTGAAGCACTCCTTCCCTTGCTCCCACTTGAGGAAGAAGACCATATACCCACGACTTTCCCCCGCATCGCCGTCGTGGGCCGACCCAATGTTGGAAAATCTACACTAATCAACGCATTGCTCGGGGAAGAACGTGTGGTAGTCAGTAACATACCCGGCACCACACGTGATCCAGTAGATGCTCTGATTGAATATCAAGGAAACTCGTTTGTATTTACGGATACAGCAGGGATACGCCGACGGGGCAAAATAGAACGAGGAATCGAAGGCTATAGTTTAGCTAGAACCTTTAAAGCTTTAGGAAGATCCGACATCGCTGTTCTGATTTTGGATGGCGTGGAAGGAGCTACAGAACAAGACACAAAAATTGCAGGCCTTATACAAAAACAAGGGAGAGGCTGTATTCTCTTTGTGAACAAATGGGATCTCAGGAAAGAAGACCCATTCGCGAGAGAGGAATACACCAAAGAACTTCACCGCCGTTTTCCATTTTTCTTATTCGTACCCACAATTTTTGACTCTGCCCTAGAAGGTGCATCGCTCGATCGTTTATTTCAAAACATTCAAAGCGTAATGGATGCCTTTTCTTATCGAGTACCAACAGGACAACTCAATCAATTTTTGCAAAAGGCCTTAGAAGACAATCCCATTCCAAGTAAAAAACGAAATCCCTTGAAGTCCGTCTTCATTACTCAAGTAGCCACGAAACCTCCGACCTTCGCCCTGTTCATAGGAAGATCTATCGAAATCCCCATATCCTATTTACGCTTTCTGGAAAACCGCTTACGCGAAGCATTCAGCTTCGAAGGAACGCCCATCCGAATTTTGGTGAGAAAGAAATAATTAGTATCTCGGAACAATAATCGCCCAGAAAGCCAAAATGCAATTTTAGTTACGAGAAATCCTTAATTTATTAAAACTGAAAAAGACTAATGGGATTTTATGGCATAGAAGCCAGCAGGGAGAAATATTTGACAAAGGCCCGCATGCCTCCAGAGGCCTGGTCCCAATCGAAAAATTCGTTGGGGGCATGGTACCCGTGTTCAGGAAGACTGAGACCCATGAAGAGAATCGGCACGTTCCAAGTTCGCTCCATGAGTTTCACAGCACCGATTGATCCACCCTCTCGAATGAAGGATGGGGACTTGCCAAGCCCTACCTCAACTGCCTTTCGCACTGCT
>CAZGFV010000096.1:3221-3445 GCA_964524575.1 uncultured Nitrospiraceae bacterium | reverse complement strand
GATCTCCATCGACTTCGCCTCGACCCCGGCCCGCCACTCGTACGCTATTTTGATCGCCTTCAAGGCGACTTGAGGATATCCGTGATAGACAACTCCCAGCGCGATTCCAACGATCGAGGAGACAAGGACGGCGGAGATTCCAATTCGTTTCATTGGATATTTTGTTTTTATGGAGATATACGATCGCAGAATCGGGGTCCATCCTATCTGAGAATTAGACAGTC
>CAZGFV010000096.1:0-3211 GCA_964524575.1 uncultured Nitrospiraceae bacterium | reverse complement strand
GGGTTACTCACAGGAGATTATGGGGTTGGGATTTAGGGATTCATTTCTGTAATATTCATTTAAAAACACCAATAAAGACTTGGTAAGTTAGATAGTAATTTGAAACGCTTCGCACCTGGTATCATCAAGTGGGTCTTCATTTATTAAATTGCGGATAATTATTTCTTGTCCCTAGACTTCTTTACCTTGGGCTTCTTCAGCCGCTTCAGCGCGGTGGAAAGCAGTTGCCGGGCGGCCTCGTGATCTTCCAAACTGAATGGGTCAAGTGCGAGGGAAAGTCCGGGAATGACTTCCTCCAGCTTGGTGTCTTTACGAGCCGACGCGTTTACCAACTCGATAACCTGATATGTCTGCACTGGGTGAGTGACCCCCTTCACAGAAATGGTCTCGCGTTGCTCACAGCGGACATGCTGCTTGACAAGCAGGTAGGTATCCTCGGAAATCAGAATTTGGTTGGGATCGGAGTTGGATTCCAGCCGTGAGGCAAGGTTGACACCGTTACCGATCACGGTGTAGTCGAGCCGATCTTCCGAACCAAAATTCCCGACCGTACAAACACCCGTGTGGATTCCGATTCGCACATTGAGCGGGCGCGACACCCCACGTTCCCGCCAGAAGCTCCTGAGCGACTCCAACCGCTCCAGCATTTCAACCGCCATCGAAACACAAGCCACAGCATCCTCGCGGTTGCCCTTCGAAACGGGATCGCCGAAAAAAACAAGGATGGCGTCGCCAATGAACTTATCAATTGTACCGCCCCAGCGGATGGCGACCTTGGACATTTCCGTGAGGTAGTGCGTAAGCAGTTCGGTGAGGACTTCCGGCTCTAACCGTTCGGTAAGTTCCGTAAAACCCTGAAGGTCCGAAAAGAAAACAGTTAGCGGCTTACGCTGGGTCTGGATGGTTACATCAAGTTTACCAGAAAAAATCGAATCGTACACCTGAGGAGAGAAATACTTTGCGAGCTTTGCAGAAAGCTCCAACAGTTCGGCGGTTCGCTCCTCTACTTTTTGCTCAAGATTGGCATTGAGGTCGGCAAGCTCGCAGTGGGCTTCATTGAGTTCTTGCAGGCGCTGTTGTTCCCGCTGGAAGAGTCTGGCATGCTGCAGGGCAATGGCGGCTTGGTTAGCAAGAATTCCAATCAGCATTTCATCGCCTTTATCAAAGATATTGACCCCCTGACTTTCCACAGAAAAGACACCAACTAGTTCCTCTTCCAGCATCATCGGGATGGCTACCTGGCTTTCCACGTCAGCAAGCCCCGGCAGCGGTACCTCGTCCTGCAATTCGGTGTCCGTGGTTTGTGCCACCTGTTGGCGAATGGTCTGCATGTACGCACGCTGTTGACCAAGATTCGCCATGCGCATCAGCTTCCTGCGCTTTGCCACCATGCCGATAACGCCCATTCCTACTTTCACCCTGGCACCCACTCCCTCCTCGTCGTAGCCGTGTGTGGCCAGGACTCTTAGGGCTTCTTCCCCTTCATCCAGTAGCAGGATCATGGCGTGCTGGAAGCCAAAAAACTCGTCCATCAAACCCAACATGGCCTTGGCAATGTTTTCCAAATCCAGTGTCGCGTTGATTTTCGAAGACACCTGCTGGATGATCTCAATTTCCTTGGTCTTGCGCTCAAGGCGTTTTGTCAGGTCATCCAACTGTGTTTGATCTGCAGCAGATGCAGAGGCGTCGTTTGGCATTAGGGGGCATTTTTGGGAATCCCCACACCCCAAGCAAGGCAGTGCTAGAGTGGTGGGAACCGTTTATGGTTGAGAAAAGCAATATCAAGAACCAAGTGGTTTCAGCGACTTGACCTTGTACACGTCAGCTGCCATGAGTTTGAATATACCGGACATCCCCGACATGGAGGCAATCGCCTCAAGCTTCATGTCCATATCGTCAAACAACTCACTATCGGTTTCAGAGTGGTCGAATTCCAACTCCAGGTTGTACATCTCCAAAGTTCCCGGATTCACGATGGTGGCAAAGGCATAGGGGTTTTCCGCGATGTTCTTTTTGGTCTTGTTGAAAAACTGAAACGAAAGTGCCACATGCTCTTCGTCCACATACCAGATTTGTGAAATTACTGTGGTGTTGGGCTCACCGGCTGCCGAGCAGGTGGTGATACAGCTTGGAAACATGCCCTGCAGGCAGGGCTGGTGTTCATCAGTGATCATGGTGTCTCCTCAGTTGAATGGAAGTTCCTGCCCGGCTTCGGGGCCAGGGGTTTGTTTGAAGATTTTCTCGACCTTGAAAGTGATACCAAGATCGGGGGGTGTGCCTAACATCTGAGCCGCGGGCTCCGCAGGAATGCCAAAACTGACCATATGTCCTTGAGCGGCATTACGGAATTGTTCTGAATGCGCGAGTTCGTCTTCTGTCAGCTGGCGTGTTTCGATGAACTGCCCCTTGAACTGGTAGGACTCATGGCTGGGCAATCCCACGAAATAGCTAACTCTTCCGGTTGACTTAAAGTTTTCCAACACAGGTCCGGCCAGAAAACTCAGCACAAAACTTGTAACAGTATCGTTGGCTGGGTCGACCGACGCGCCCAAGGTGTCGGTGTGGGCCGTCTTGAGGTCTACACTGGCTGATCCCATGTGCCCAAAGCCATTTGTCAACGCTTCGAGGGTTTGTTCTGGTATCATAACAGTCTCCTTATTTTAAGGTTAAATCCTAATTATTTCCGAAATGGAATACATTAGTACAAAAGTAATCAAGTCAAATTCAAGGTGTATTTTCAATCAAACGGAGATTCCGAATGGGAAGAAAAAAATACAACAAGGAATTGAGGGCTTGAGTAGCACTTGATGCAATAAAAAGTCAAAAAACGATCACAGAATTGTACACCATGGACAGGTAAAGTCAATTACATTGGATGAGATTGAGGAAGCATACAAAACTGCGATAATACACGTTGGGCATCCAAGCAATTTTTTATGGGGCTGGGAGAAATTATTTCTTAAGTGCAGACGGATCTTCTGCCATTTCAGATATTAGCCATAGTCATAATGGGGTAGTTTTGGTTTATTGATTTTAATAGGTTGATTTATATTCCAAGCGATAATTTAAAAGGAACATAATTAGTTGAAAGTAAAAACCACTACAATTACATACTAGGAAACCGAATTAAAACACATTTTTAAATTAAAAAAAGAATTTTAATCTCCAATCACTATTCCTAACGACAAGGTCACTCACATCATCTCCTGTG
>CAZGFV010000095.1:0-3991 GCA_964524575.1 uncultured Nitrospiraceae bacterium | reverse complement strand
TAAGTTTTCCCACGCCTTGAAGTAAATGTAACGGGGCCTTCATGGCCACCATCATGGTTAAATTGCCTTTGAGAATTTGGTTATGTTTTGGCACATACATTTGCAATTGATTATCGTGGACATAAATTTGCTCAACCGAAGGCTTGGCATAGTCCCAACGAAGATAGCCAGGCCTCTTGATGTAGACCCGACCTGAAGATTGCAAGGGTGTGTCAAATCCCTCAATCCGAGTTTCTTGGGTAAAGTCGGCTTGAAAATCCTTAGTTTTGGCATATCGCGAATCAACATGATTAGCCAATTCCCGCACTTGTTTTTCAACATTTTCCGTTCCGAAAACCGGAAATGGTGTGAGTAGCAAGACCACCATTGAATTTAAGAAAAGGAGTCTCATACGATCCGCTCTTGTATCATCGATCGAGCATCATCGATCGAGGGCCAAGTACTTCACGGCGCCCGTCGCGTCCTGGGGCACTCACCAGTCCTTCTTCTTCCATTTGTTCGATCATCCTCGCTGCTCGTGGATAGCCGACGCGTAAACGTCGTTGAATCAACGAGGCCGAGGCTTGTCCCGAGCTTAAAACGATTTCTCGTGCTCGTTCATAGACTTCATCACGTTCTATATTATCCTCAAACATATCAGGAGCCTGAAGCGGTGCTTCATCGCTATAGTCTGGACCAGCTTGGGCTTTGACATATTCTACCACGCGTCGTACATCCTCATCCGAGACGTAAGAACCATGAAGTCGAACCAGCCGCCCTGTGCCTGGTGCTAAATACAGCATATCTCCTAGACCAAGAAGCGCCTCCGCACCATTGGTATCAAGAATTGTACGTGAATCTGTTTTCGATGATACTTGAAACGCAATGCGCGCTGGAAAATTAGCTTTAATTAAGCCCGTGACCACGTCTACAGAGGGGCGTTGCGTGGCTAGGATCAAATGAATACCCGAAGCCCGTGCCATTTGCGCCAGTCGCGTAATCTTTTCTTCAATTTCTTTCGGTGCCACCATCATCAAGTCGGCAAATTCGTCAATAACGACAACAATATACGGAAGTGGTTCCGAGGCGATATTATCATCCTGGTCTTCGTCAAGAGGCAAATCTGACTCGACGCCACGTCGTGGCCTGTCAACACCCTTTTCGGCTATCTTGGTATTATATGATTGGATATTTCGCACACCATGCTCTGCAAGCAACTGATAGCGTCGCTCCATTTCTTGTAGGACCCAACTCAAACCCCGTGCCGCAGACTTAGGGTCCGTTAAAGCTGGGCGCAATAAATGGGGAACTCCATCATAGACTTGTAATTCGAGAACTTTGGGATCAATTAACAGAAGTTTTACCTCATCAGGATGTGCGGAAAAGAGCAGGCTTAACAACATACTATTCAAGCCCACGCTTTTCCCAGCTCCAGTGGCACCAGCTACTAAGAGGTGTGGCATGGTTTTCAAGTCGGCGACAAACGGACGCCCAAAAATATCTTTTCCTAAAGCTATGGTGAGTTTAGACCTGGAACGCGTATAGACATCACTGGTCAGTACTTCTTGAAACGTGACGGTTTCTCTCACAGGATTGGGAACTTCAATGCCCACGGTAGACTTTCCGGGTAACGGGGCCACAATGCGCACACTCGTAGCCTTGAGAGCCATAGCTAAGTCATGCGCTAAGTTCACAATGCGGGCCACCTTAATTCCCGGCCCTGGTTCGAATTCATACATGGTAATGACTGGGCCCGGATGCACTTCCGTAACTTTTCCGAGAATTCCAAAATTCTGAAATGAGCTTGTTAATACCCGCGATTGAGATTCCAAAATTTCATCGGTCTGATGGGATGACGTACTAGCAGGTGCTTCGAGAAGCGCAATAGGGTCTGGCAAATTGTATCCTTCAGATACCTTGCGATTGACTTGAAAAGATCGTCGTGCGCGGGGCAGGGGGGCAGGTTCCTCCCAATCCACTTCGTCTTCATCCTCGGGGATATCCATTTCCGGAGCGGGCCTATCACTCCGCAAAAAGGAGAAAACGCTTCCATGTTTCGATGAGCCCCGATTGATCTTCAAGGATTTATTGGACTTGGGAACTCGTACCCGTGTTGGGAAGGATAGCCAACGAAAAGAGAAGCGTGGAGTCTTATTTCGAATGGCTCTTATTCCTGTAGGTATATTTCTCATAGCGCTGGCCACGGAAAAAGGTGAAATTAAGAGCACAGAGACGAGAAGCAGGGAACACAGCGCGATGGTGCTTCCCACCTCACCAAGCAACGGTATCAATAAATCCGAACTCCACTCCCCCCAGGCCCCACCCATTGTGGGATAAGGCATGCCCATGGCGAATGGTGATCCATAAAATTGAAATAAGTTGCTAAGGCACAGCACCATGAGTACGCTACCGATGAGGCTTCGAGCCTTGGTTTCAAGTGTTTCTTCCTGGAACGACCTAATACCTTGCAACATGATTAGGATTGCAACCGCAAGCGCGGCTGCTCCTACAATCCACACCAAGCTAGCAGCAATGGTCGCGCCGACAATCCCCACAACGTTTTCAGCCACTCCTGGGTTGGTGGGAGGTTGAGTTAAAAACGTATCGAGCCAAGAGGGGTCTGAGATGGAATAAGACCACACACTCAAAAATACCAAAAGGCCCAGCGTGATCAGAATGATTCCGAGAATTTCGCGGCTAAGTCTTAAGGTGGGGGAAGCAGGTTCTTGTTTGACGATTTTTCCCCTAGTCCTAGGGAGGGCACTCATAAGCGAAATCCTAGCATAGGGGGTAAGGTTAATCAAACAAAACCCTTAGTGAAGAATATGTGGATCAGTGATGCTAGCGGCTAACCCCGATCTCGCAAAATTCCATAAACATGAAGTTCGAATCGAGAAATTCAAAACAAACTCGAAGTCCAAAATTGGAATGTTCCAATTGGTTTGTCTTGAGTTTCGGATTCCGAAATTCGTGTTTCGAATTTCCCCAAGTGTTAATAATTTTTTCAGTCGTAGTGAACAATCAAAGTACGATCGAGGTTCAAGGGGTGTAGTGTCGAATGGCATGTGTGAGATCGACAAATTCTAGCAGAGTTACGGTTTCGGCCCGTCGTTTAGAATCAATGCGTGCAGCAGTCAATGATTCCTTAATTGTTCTCAAAGCAAACCCCGAGTCGCGAAACGAGTTAAGCAACGTTTTCCTTCGATGTGCAAAGGCTGATCGAACAATCCGTATGAAATCTTCATCAAATGATGGGTCAGCGTTTTTTCTGGGATGCAGATTCAGTGTAATCACCGAGGAATCCACATCTGGCCTTGGTCGAAAGCATGTGGCGGGGACTTTGAAGGCCAATCGTGAACTCGCACAGTATTGGCTCAGGACAGACAAGGCCCCATAGTCGCGGCTTCCTGGTTTTGCCGTGAGTCGTTTGGCTACTTCCAGTTGTAACATCAAAACCATTCGGCTGATATGAGATCGGTGTTCTAGCAACTTAAATATGAGAGACGTGGAGATATAGTAAGGTAAATTCGAAACCACGACTGTATTTAATGGAAGTGTGTGAAAAGGAAATTCAAGCGCGTTGCCTATTCGAAGATCTAAGTTGGGCGGAGAGCAAACCGAGGTCAAATAGGCAGCAAGTTTCTTATCGAACTCTACAGCAATAACCTGAGAAGCTACTTGACAGAGTGGACCGGTCAAAACTCCGCGCCCTGGACCTATTTCAAAAACGGTTTCTTCAGAGCCAATTGCAGCTTCATTAAGGATTTTTCTCACGATATTTGGATCAATGAGAAAATGTTGCCCAAGTTGTTTGAGGGCTGGAGGTGGAGAAGGAATCGTCATCTTCTCAATAGGAGCAGGTTATGCAGACGAGGCCTTATCGGTATCTACTGGCTCGAGGCCTTTTGTTTCAACTTCCTTAATGAGTTTCTTCAGGTGACGAAGACACATCGCGACATCATCGGCGATTTCATCATACATGTCGCCTCCAGCAAATGCTGTTTCAAGCCAG
>CAZGFV010000094.1:0-4006 GCA_964524575.1 uncultured Nitrospiraceae bacterium | reverse complement strand
CAAAGTCCACCACTTTTTTGAAAAACTCCAAGTCCACGACGCTGGTCGTCGGATTGTGTGGAAAACTCATGATCAATATACGAGGACGTGGCTGACTCTGCTGATAGGCCCGAGTGAGATTTTCGAAAAAATTTTCCTCAGGTCCAAGCGCGACACCACGGACATCCCCACCAGCGATTACCACCCCATACATGTGAATGGGATAAGTCGGCGTAGGGGTTAACACCACATCGCCCGGACCCACCATAGCCAAGAGCAAATGAGATAGACCTTCTTTCACCCCCAAAGTGACAATGGCTTCATTTTCTGGATCTAAATCAACGTTAAATTGACGGCCATACCAATTACAAATAGCGTGACGAAGTTTAGTGATTCCTCTTGATGCAGAGTACCGATGATTTTTCCCTTTTCGAGCAGCTTCGACCAATTTCTCTACAATATGAGGGGGAGTGGCGATATCAGGGTTTCCCATCCCTAAATCTATGATATCTTCACCCTGCTGTCGCGCCTCCATTTTGAGTGCTTGAACTTGACTAAACACATAGGGTGGAAGCCGCTGAATTCGAAAGAAATTCTCCATGCTTTAATGCAAAACCTTCCTTGGAAAATACGGGAATTTGCTAATAAAATTCAATTTTCTAAAGAACCAGGATATTGTAGTAGAGGGTTCAAAACCAGTCAATCAAAGTCTGTTGGTTCATCCAGAATTTTGAAACTGCTTAACCTGGATGATACCCAAAATCATCCCTATCGCAAGGATTCATTGCGGGTCTTTGGGCAATTTGCCATAATACCGCTCTCATCTTCACCGGTATGACAGTGCTTTCCCCCAAATAGGATCTGCATGGCTCACTTAGGAGTGAATGTCGACCACATTGCGACTCTGCGACAGGCGCGGGGTGGTCATGAACCAGACCCAATTTTTGCCGCTGTCCTAGCTGATTTGGGCGGAGCAGACGGGATTGTGGTGCATCTTCGTGAGGATCGCCGACATATTCAGGACCGAGATCTCAAACTGCTGCGCGAAACTGTTACCAATACCCTGAATTTGGAAATGGCCGTTGAGGAATCGGTGGCGAAAATCGCCATCAAAGTCCGGCCAGATAAAGTCACACTAGTACCGGAACGCAGGCAAGAATTAACTACCGAAGGTGGACTAGCAGTAACTGAACACCACGACCGTATAAAAGCCTTAATTCATGTGATGCACGATGCACAAATTCAAGTAAGTTTGTTTGTTGATCCCGACCTGAACCAAATTCGGGCTGCAGAGAAAGTGGGAGCGGATGCCATTGAATTACATACTGGACGCTATGCTAATAGTCGGCATTCTCAGGAAATCAAAAAAGAATTTGAGGCCTTGGAGGAAGGGACCAAATTAGCTCAAAAACTTGGCCTGAAAGTGAACGCCGGACATGGGCTGACTTATCATAACATTCAACCACTCACTTCAATTCGTAACATTGTAGAATTTAACGTTGGGCACAGTATTATTTCCCGAGCGGTCCTTGTGGGTTTGGAACGTGCTGTTCAGGAGATGAAGGCCTTGGTTTCGGGCAGTCATCTCCAGCCTGATTTAAGAATATGACAACCCACCCGTTGAATAAATCCGAAACTCTGATTTTGGGATACCATGCACATAGTCACCGCAAGCCAAATGCAGGAACTCGATCGACGAACAATCCACGAAGCTGGCGTTCCCGGAAAAGTTTTGATGGAACGTGCGGGAAATGGTGTCGTCGTCACATTGGAGGAAATGGAAGGTTCGCTCGACGGCAGAACCGTGACCATCTTTTGTGGAAAAGGGAATAACGGGGGAGATGGCTTTGTCGTTGCTCGGCTACTTCGACGAAAAGGGTGCAAAGTACACGTCTGCTTGCTTGCCAAACCTCAAGACCTGAACGGCGATGCCAAGGCCATGTACCGAAAGTATACCGCACTCGGGAGCACAGCTAGAGTTTTAACATGCCCCTCTCAAGAAAAAATTCAAAAACTATTAGGACAGAGTGACCTCGTTGTCGATGCTTTGCTTGGAACCGGCATCTCATCCTGCGTCAAAGATGAATATGCCGCAACCATCGAAACCATCAATGCGTCCGGGCTCTTAACCACTGCGGTAGATATTCCATCTGGCATCCAAACTGATACAGGCACAGTTTTGGGAACCGCGATCCGGGCTAAATTGACCGTCACATTTGGCTATCCAAAGCTGGGATTATTCTTAGGGCCCGCAATTGATCACGTTGGGGAAATTCACCAGGTCGATATCGGTATTCCTAATGAATACATCGAAGGCATGACTATACCCACGACACTCATCACAGCAGACGAAATCAAAGGGATCCTACCGAGTCGCAAACCTTCTTCACACAAGGGCACATACGGTCATGCAGGAATCATTGCTGGCTCACCGGGAAAAACCGGAGCCGCAGCATTAGCCGCCTTGGCTGCCTTACGCGTAGGAACCGGCTTGGTGACGATTGCTATACCTCAGAGCGTCAACGCTCATCTTGAATCCAAGACATTAGAGACCATGACCTTGCCTATGCCAGAGACTTCAGAGCACACCTTTTCCTTGGCGGCATTACCTTTGCTTCAAACATTCGCTCAAACTCATCAAGCCGTGGGGTTGGGTCCTGGCCTAACCACTCATCCCGAAACCATGGAAATGGTCCAAAACCTAATATCTGAAATTCAATGCCCCTGTGTCATTGACGCCGATGCACTCAATGCTCTGGCCAAAAAAACTGACATTCTGCGGAATTGTCGTTCAACACCGATCCTCACTCCCCATCCGGGTGAAATGGCACGGCTCATAGGAAATGATAGCGCAGAGCACATCAATGCCCATCGACTGACTGTGGCACAGGAATTTGCACAACACCATTCCTGTATCCTCGTGTTGAAAGGTGCCAGAACCATTGTTGCTGAACCCGACGGACATGCCGCCATTTGCCCAACAGGAAATCCTGGTATGGCTACCGCAGGCATGGGAGATATCTTGACAGGTATGATTGCGGGATTACTGGCGCAAGGATTACCACCTGGTCTAGCAGCCAAAGCTGGAGTATTTCTCCATGGATTGGCTGGAGACCTTGGTGCACATGAACTTGGGCAGGCAAGCCTTATAGCTAGTGACTTGCTCGATTTCATTCCCGAAGCCATCTTGACCATTCAACAGGAGACTAGGGAATAGCGTCACTCTTAAAATCCTTTTAAACATTCACTTTTGTCATTATAAAAAGATGCCCTGATAAGGATCATAGGAACCGTCATTCGAGTTTTACCCTTTGCTCTCTTACAAGAACCACAAACGAATACTTCGGCAGGCATATAATATAGCCTGCTTCACCTTTAACAGTCTTTTAGCGTGGAATTCATTACTCCTTTATCATTCCGATTCTCTCAGGACGAAGAAGGTCAATGGAAAACCTCGTTACGGTCAAAGGCCGACACAGAGCGCCTCGGACGAGCCATTGGACAAGTTCTACGTGGTGGAGAAGTCATTGCGCTAACTGGAGAATTAGGATCCGGAAAAACTTGCATGGTCCGTGGCATCGCCCAAGGAGTTGGACTTTCTCCAGAAAAAGTCTCAAGCCCTAGCTTTATGGTTATTCAAGAGTATGACTGTTATCCTTCTATTGTCCATGTTGACTTGTATAGACTTAACGATACCTCAGAGATTGAAGATATAGGGCTGTCTTCCTATTTTGATACCAGACACATTGTTATTATCGAGTGGGCTGATCGAGCCAAAGCAACTCAAATACCCAACGATCGTCTTATTCTTGAGCTCTCACATGCTGGACACTATTCGCGATGGATGAAACTCCGAGCTTCCGGTGTCAAAAGCCAAGCACTGCTAGAAACCCTTTTTCACCAAGAAAGCTAGATTGATTATCCGATAGCCTCCATGATTCCTACGATTGTTGATGTCAAAAAAGCACATTTCACCCATGGACAACTCTGAACTCACACCCCTCATGCGCCAATACACTGAAGTCAA
>CAZGFV010000093.1:0-4110 GCA_964524575.1 uncultured Nitrospiraceae bacterium | reverse complement strand
AATCCAGTTCCTTGAGTCTATTAGGGGTGTCTGGATGACCTTCCGGAAATCCGGCTACCCCTACTCCCATATGAGGAAAATGTTTTTTGATAAATCGTACGAGTTCGGTAGCATACTGAAATCCTTGGCCTTGGCGGATTGGCGTCTGTTTCGTTTTTGGCGGATCTCCTCGTAACGCCATGATATTTTCTATGCCGTGTTCGTCATAGGTATTAAGGATATGGTGGATTTCGTTTTGGCTCGATCCCACGCAGGTGAGATGAGAAACGATAGTTAAACTGGTTTCCTTATGAAGTTTGACCACGAGGTCATGGGTCAAAGTACGGGTTGAACCACCAGCTCCGTATGTCACACTCACATAGGCGGGTTTGAGAGGGACTAATTGTTGAATGGTTTGAAATAATTCCTTGGAGGCGGCTTCTGTTTTGGGAGGGAAAAACTCGAAACTAATCGCCGGTTGGTGTTGTTGTAAGATTTGGGAAATATGCATGCGTGCCCTTTATGCTGGGATGTCTGTGTTCCCAAAAATTGATTATCCGAAAGATTCTGAATGTATCAGTTCCGTTTATCTATTCACAACTAGTACAATGAATGTCGTTTGAAAAGATGAATCCTGTTGGTGGAGTGGTGAGACTATACAGATATTGGATTAGTAAGTAGTTTGTGAAGAGCGATTTCCATGAAAAGCGAAAGTTCAAAGGAGTTGACCATAAGAGTTATCCAAGGCAGTATCCTAGATGTTGATGTCCAGGCTATTGTCAATGCAGCAAATAGTCATGGGTTAATGGGTGGTGGTGTCGCAGGGGTTATTCGACGCGTGGCTGGTTTTCAAGTTGAGGATGAGGCGCGGAAGCAAGCGCCCATTCGAGTAGGAATGGCGGTACTTACTTCAGGTGGGCGCACCAAATTTCGTGGTATTATTCATGCCCCCACTATGCTAGAGCCGGCTATGCGAATTCCAGTATCCAATGTGGGGGTAGCAACGCGGGCCGCGTTAGTTCTAGCTGACGAAGAAGGATTTCAATCTGTGGCTTTTCCGGGTTTGGGAACTGGGGTCGGAAAAGTTTCACCCGAGGAAGCTGCACATGAAATGATCAGAGAAATTCAACAATTTCATTATGAAATTTTGCAGTCCGTTGTTTTAGTTGATGTTGACCCTGCCATGGTCCAAGCATGGAAAGGCCTCCTTTGATAGGGTTGGGGGATCAAGGACTGAAAGATTAGAATTTTGGTTAATATGAAAAAGTCTGAGATATTGAAGTATGCCGCTTGAAGACGAATTTTGCGATATTGTCAAAAAAGCCAGGTTTGGTCTTGGGCAATCTCTCGAACAAGTGACGCAAGAAACAAGCTTATCCCCTAAAGATTTGGAAAGCTTTGAAAAAGGTACGTGTGTGCCTGTGGCCGAAGAAGTAGAAGCTTGCGCCAAGGCGCTATTATTGAAACACGAGGCCTTAAAGGCGGTGGTTATTGAACAATGGGAACCAATCCCTTCGCCAAGTTGGGTAGAGATTGCCGTGGTCACGGTCTATGGAGATATTGGTGGGTATGAAGTCAAAGGCTATATACTCTTTGATTCAGCAACTAAGGAAGCGGTGTTTATTGATACTGCCTATAATGCCAAGGCCATGCTGTCAGAATTGACTGTGCGAGGGCTCAAGTTAGTTGGCGTATGTTTAACCCATGGGCACACTGATCATGCTGGAGGATTGGATAAAATTTTAAAAGAATGGCCTGTCTCGGTGTACTTGGGAAATGGAGATTTTCCGCTTTTATCCTGGAAACCGAATCGTGGCTCTCTTGTGATGCCTCAAGACAAACAAAATATTTCCGTAGGTGCCCTTATGGTGACCTGTTTAGCCACACCTGGTCATACTCCTGGTGGTTTCTGTTATCAAGTTTCTATTGGCAAACATGATTTGTGTTTTGTTGGCGATACGCTCTTTGCCGGTTCCATCGGACGCTCGAATCCTTTCTCGCTCTATCCTTCGCATTTGCAATCGGTTCGTGAGTGTGTGTTACAACTTTCCCCCGAGACGGTTTTGCTTCCCGGTCATGGTCCTGCAACGACGGTTAAAGAAGAAATAGTGTACAATCCTTTTGGAATATAATCTTCCTAGTTAGGACTGTAGACACTCATGGATGATTTCAAGTTTCCCGCTGATCGGCCAGAGCAAGACTTGGGAGAAGATGACCCATTTGATTCAAAAAAATGGTCGCCGGATTGGGAAACCCATATTCCTGAAGCACCGAGTTTATTTTCTGTTCTATACCTTCCAATCATTCTTTTCGTTATCACGGTTTTCACGACACTCTGGGCTGGTGCTTATCAGGTCAACTTGAAGCCAGTAGAAGGACCACTAGACTTTTTGTTTCGGTATCCAGAGAATTTGTTCGAGGGATGGCCTTTTGCTGTGACCCTTCTGGGGATCCTTGTCACACATGAATTTGGACATTTTTGGCTGTCGCGTATTCATCGAGTCCCAGCTTCTTTGCCGTTGTTTATTCCTGGACCTCCACAATTCATAGGAACCTTTGGGGCTATAATTCGCATGCGGTCGCCAATTATAAATCGTCGGGCATTATTTGATATTGGCGTGGCTGGTCCTATTGCAGGATTTATTGTGGCTGTTGTTGCCCTCCTGATTGGGTTATCGCTTTCAACCGTTGTTCCAAAAATCGGATTGTATGGTTTGCAATTAGGAGAACCGCTCCTTCTTCAGTTTTTTGCCTGGGTGATTTTTGGTCCTATTCCCGATACCTATGATGTCGTTTTACATCCAGTCGCGTTTGCTGCGTGGTTTGGATTCTTTGTCACTGCCCTAAATCTTCTTCCTGTTGGACAGCTGGATGGAGGGCATGTGGCTTTCGCCCTTTTTGGAGAGCGGCAACGTACGCTTGCTTTTACGGTCCTTCCAATTTTAATAGTGTTGGGAGTCTGGGGGTGGCCGGGCTGGCTTTTGTGGGCTGGTTTGACATTTTTAATAGGGATTACGCATCCGCCCGTCATTGATCCTGCAACCGATTTAGGTCGAGGCCGGGTCTGGGTCGCATCGTTAGCCACTGGAATCTTTATCTTTAGCTTTTCCCCTGTCCCATTTTATTTCGGTTAACTCAAAAATTTTCCATCTGAGGACCTTCTATGAAAAAACAAAATGTTCATTTGGAATCGTATATTCGATCGGTGCGTTCCCAATTTGAAGACCAACTGGCGGAGTTAGTAGAAGTGCCTTCGATCAGTTCTGATCCGGACAGGGTAAAAGACATTAATCGAACGGCTACGTTAGCTAGCCAATATCTCAAAAAGTTTGGAGCCCAAACCCGTATTGTTAAAACTAATGGATACCCAGTGGTATCTGGTAGATGCTGAGAATCAGACTCATGGGAGGCTCGCCACAGTTCATAAGAAATATCCTACCCTCTCTATTTATAACCATTTAGACGTTCAGCCGGCCCTAGTTCTCGATTGGAGGCAAGAGCCCTTTCGATTTCGGAAGGAAGGTAATCGTTATTGTGGACGAGGAACAACGGATGACAAAGGTCCGGCACTAACAGCTCTTTTCGCAGCTCGTTATGCAATTGACCAAGGCGTGCCATTGAACATTCAGTTTTTATGGGAGCTAGAAGAAGAAATTGGAAGTCCGAATTTTCAAGATGCATTGAATCAGAAAAAATTGGTTGCGCGGCCCGATTCTGTTTTGATTTCAGATACAATATGGGTGTCGAGGCAAAAGCCAGCCATTCCGACAGGACTTCGAGGATTACTTTCAGCACAGCTATCATTACGGACTGGTACGACGGACGTCCACTCAGGACTTTCTGGAGGAGGGGCCCGCAATCCATTGGCTGAATTGTGTGAGGCAGTCCATGCCTGCGTTGATGCACAAACAGGACGGGTCAAAATTCCAGGATTTTACGATGAGGTGATTCAACCTTCCTCACAAGCCATGAAAGAATTTTTATCGTCTGGTTTTGATGTGAATCAATTTAAAAAGGCGTTTGGGCTTCGAGTTATTCGAACTGAAGATAGGGCTCAACTCATAAAACGGATTTGGGCTGCACCGACTTTTGAAGTGCAGGGGTTGGTGGGTGGATATAGCGGACCTGGTG
>CAZGFV010000092.1:0-4151 GCA_964524575.1 uncultured Nitrospiraceae bacterium | reverse complement strand
CCCCAGATGCCACCCCAAACAAAAAATGGGCTACGGCCTAAACCGTAACCCATTGATTTAAATGGTCGGGGCGAGAGGATTTGAACCTCCGACATCCTGCTCCCAAAGCAGGCGCGCTACCGGGCTGCGCTACGCCCCGTTATTAAAGTTTATTGGAGTTTCTTTTTTAGCAGATCTTTAACCTTGGCTAATGCGCACCCACGATGACTTATTTGGTTCTTTTCTTCAAGTGTTATCTGAGCGAGCGTCTTTCCCAGTTCCGGAACGATAAATATCGGGTCATAACCAAATCCATCAGTTCCGGATAGTGTTTCGCTAATCTTTCCCTCCAACCCGCCTTCCACAACCTCAACGAGCCCTGAGGGTTCGGCGATTGCCATCACTGTCACAAACCTTGCATTTCTACTATCAAGTGGAACCCCTTGTAGTTCCTTCAATAGTTTCTGGCAATTATCATTGTACGTGGCATTTTCCCCTGCATATCGCGCGGCATAGACCCCAGGCGCCCCTTCTAAAGCTGCAACTTCAAGCCCAGTGTCATCTGCCAAGGTCAATCTGCCAGTATGCTTGGCAATAATGGTCGCTTTTTTAACAGCGTTCGCTTCGCACGTTTCTCCATCTTCGATGACCTCGGGTACAGCCACGAATTCACTCTGACTTCGAATCGTGATCGGCAAGTCACTAAGCACGGCCATAATTTCTTTTTGTTTATTGAGATTACCTGTCGCAAGAACCAATTCCACACCCATACCTGCCTATAATACCACCAGTCCTTTTTGCAATTTGATCAACTGTTGAATGCCATCCCACCCCAAGGACAGGAAATCATCAAGCTCATTTTTTCCAAACGTACCACGCTCGGCAGTACCTTGGACCTCAACCAAACGGCCTTGTCCGGTCATCACCAAATTCATATCCACTTCTGCCATGGAATCTTCTTCATAACACAGATCCACAAACAATTCTCCGCCAACCTTTCCCACACTTTCCGCAGCCAAATAATCAGTTAAGGGAATTTTCTCTAACAGTTTTTTCTCCTGAAGCTTAACAAACGCATCAACCAGAGCAATAAACGCCCCAGTTATCGAAGCCGTCCGAGTGCCACCATCGGCCTGAATCACATCACAATCGATCCAAATCGTTCGTTCTCCCATTACACTCATATCCGTAACCGCACGAAGCGCCCGCCCAATTAATCGCTGAATTTCTAAAGTCCGACCGCTCTGCTTACCTCGGGAGGCCTCACGAGGAGTCCGCTCATGCGTCGCACGAGGCAACATGGCGTATTCGGCCGTAACCCATCCCTGCCCTTTTTCCCTTAAAAACGCAGGAATTTTTTCTTCGATCGAGGCCGTACAGATGACTTTCGTGTCCCCCATTTCAAGGAGAACCGAACCATCGGCATGCTTAATAAAGGGACGCGTCACACTGACGGGGCGAATCTCATCGCGTCGGCGACCATCGGTTCGCTGTAGTAGCCTAGCACCACCATTCATGCATCATTCTCCATGGTAAAAAAGAAGGCGATTATAGGGGCTGGAGGGAAAAAAGATCAAACCAAAGGCGGGATGCCTTTTTGATTACCAGCGGAGGTTTCCACCTGTGCATCCATACTTGTCGAAGAACGGCGTTGCAGTGCCACTCGCACACGAAAAATTAACAGCCCGATTATTAAGAGGGCAACTCCACTGATAAAGAGGTTTTCATGTGGAAACACATACGGCATGAGAGTAGCGTAACGAAATCACCCAATACTGGCAAGTCTAGGAACGCCAAGTGTGCATTGACTGCCCCGAAGACAAGTGTTAAATTTCAAAAGCGTTTTCAATAGGTTGAGCAACCCTCCATGTATGAACTTCGAACACTCCGAGACCAATTTGATTCCATTCGCGACCAACTCAGGAATCGGGCCCAGGATGTGGCCGGGGCCGATTTGGAAAAGTTACTCCACTTCCGTAGCGAGATAATTGCCCAGGTCGAAGCTCTTCGACATCAACTCAAAAAAGGCTCCGAAGAAGTCGCCCAACTCAAACGACATAAACAACCAGCTAACGAAAGCATGGACTCCATGCGTGCAGTTGGGGATACTGTCAGAAAACATGAGGAACAGCTAAGAACTATTGAGGGAGAGCTTGAAGACATCACCCTCCGCATACCCAACATACCACATTTCACTGTCCCTGAAGGGACTCAGGAAACAGACAATGTAGAAGCACGGCGTTGGGGGGAAATTCCCACGTTTTCATTCAAACCTAAACCCCATTGGGAACTGGGAGAATCACTAGGCATCTTAGATTTTGAACGGGCCACGAAAATAGCCGGTACCCGCTTTTCTATTTCCTTGGGTCTCGGAGCACAGCTTGAGCGAGCCTTAGCCTCTTTTATGTTGGATGCACATATTCAAAACTATGGCTATACCGAAGTATTGCCTCCTTACCTGGTCAATCGGGCGTCTATGACAGGGACCGGACAACTTCCTAAATTTGAACACGACCTTTTTCAACTGCGTGACGATGAGTTTCTATTGATTCCCACCGCCGAAGTACCCATAACCAATATGTATCGTGATGAGATTCTTCCTGAATCCGCCCTGCCTATTCGTCATGTAGCCCATACACCCTGTTTTCGTCGAGAAGCTGGATCGTACGGGCAAGACGCACGTGGTCTGCTTCGCATGCATCAATTTCATAAAGTCGAACTCGTGGCCTTTAGCCATCCAGATAACTCCTATATGGAACTTGAACGGATCACGAATTCGGCCGAATCGATTCTCCAATCCCTCGAATTGCCCTATCGGGTCATGACCCTCTGTAGTGGAGATATGGGCTTTTCTGCGGCTAAGACGTATGATCTAGAGGTTTGGCTCCCCTCACAAGAACGATATCGGGAAATTTCTTCCTGTAGTAACTTTGAAGCCTTTCAAGCACGCCGCGCCAATATTCGCTTTCGGCCGAAGGGGGGAAAACCAGAAACCGTCCACACATTAAACGGTTCGGGCGTAGCGATTGGCCGAACAGTGGTTGCCATATTAGAAAATTATCAGCAAAAAGATGGGTCTATAAAAGTTCCCGGAGCCCTTCAACCATATATGCATGATGCTGAATACATCACACCACCTAAGTCGCGTTAAAACTTCACGATCGTATCTCCCAAACTAACCCGACCTAAGATAAACTTACCCAAACCTAAGGTGAAAACATGAAAAATAGAATATACCTTATTGCTATAGTAATCCTATTATCCACCGCCTGTTCTCTCCAAACCGTAAAACTTTCTTGGTCAAAACCGGGAGCGCAACCTGGAGAATTTGAACGCGAGAAAGTCAAATGCACGCAAGATCCAGGATTAACAGGACTGGGCGATGACGCCAGCTTTGAAGTATGCATGAAACGCAAAGGTTGGTTTCTCATCGAAGAAACCGTGCAATAACTCGATTGGATTTCCATTTGAAAATATTTTAACAAGGAGGGGTGGTCGAGTGGACGAAGGCGCCGGTCTTGAAAACCGGAGTGGTGCGAGCCACCGTGGGTTCGAATCCCACCCCCTCCGCCAAACTACGCAAAAAATATGTAGAGAAA
Source organism: uncultured Nitrospiraceae bacterium (assembly GCA_964524575.1). Classification (GTDB taxonomy): domain Bacteria; phylum Nitrospirota; class Nitrospiria; order Nitrospirales; family UBA8639; genus Nitronereus. Next base: position 573 of record CAZGFV010000092.1, on the reverse strand, counting down.
CTTTGGATTAAGATTGAAAGAAATTGATGAATGGGACCTAAACAATTACTAAAAAAGAAGACTAAAGCAGAAGTTTAAAATATCTCTAGCACTTTGGGGGGACCAAAAAGGGACATGATGTGGGAAGTGACCAGGAAGGAAAACCAATCAACTCCTTACATAAAATAATTCGCACGCTTCACAATACCCATCGACTCGACCTCGCCCGAAAGCTTTCCCCAATTGCTTTTTTACCCAATCCTGCCCCTGTTGGCCACCGCCCCCCTCAACACCTTGAGACAACATCATTTGGAAACCCACTTCAATCAATCGCTCACTCCGTTCATTCATTTCTGCGGATACGAGTTCCGTAACAACTGAATTTGCTTGCTGTTTCACAATATTTTCAAGAAATTTATCATAGCCAAGCTTTGCTACTGTTGCCTCACGAATGATAGCTAACTCAGACTTTACTCGTGGAATGTCCTTCATCAATATTCGAAATATTTCGAGCCGCCCTTCCTCCCATAACTTTTTTTCCATAGCCTCTAAGACAGCACTGGGATCAAATGTCTCAGTCTCCACATCCTCATG
>CAZGFV010000091.1:854-4387 GCA_964524575.1 uncultured Nitrospiraceae bacterium | reverse complement strand
GTCGGGGTTATCTCTCGTAGCGGAACTCTCACATATGAAGCCGTCAATCAATTGACCACTCTTGGCCTTGGAGAAACCACTTGTGTAGGCATTGGCGGTGATCCCATTATTGGAACTGGTTATATCGACCTGCTCCAAATGTTTGAACAAGACAATGAGACCGAAGCTGTGGTCATGATTGGTGAAATTGGCGGAGATGCTGAAGAAAAAGCTGCAACTTTCATTAAAAGGGAAATGAACAAACCCGTCATAGGGTTTATCGCAGGCATTACCGCACCTCCAGGCCGACGCATGGGCCATGCAGGAGCCATCATCACTGGCGGTAAGGGCACAGCCAAAGAAAAAATGGCCGCCCTTGAAGCTGCTGGAGTCAAAGTAGTCCAAAATCTAGCAGAAATTTGAGAGACGGTGCAATTCGCTTTGGGTAGATGAGTCTGATCTTAAAGGAACTGATTTCTTCTCCCCTTATTAATACTGAGCCCTGTGCATTTCTGTTTTGCAGGGCTTGAGAGTCCTATCTTTCTTCGACACTCACCTAAACTGGGTTGCTCACATATTTCTAGAGGTCTAGACTCTTTGCAGAGCCCTGAAGTGGTCTATTGTAAGTCTGTCACTATTCATTTTTCATGCATTCTTAAAAGAAGCAGGACGATTTTCTAATTTCATTTTCACTAGATAGTCAAGTCTCTTGCTATGAAAAAATCATGATATGATGAAGAAAAGGTGAATATAGAGAGGAAAGAAACATCATCGTGACAGATTATTCTGAATCAAAACGTCGTGTTCATGCCTTGCGTGCTCAGTTGAGTCGTGAAGGGTTGACGGGGTTTATTGTCCCGCATACTGATGAATTTCAGAATGAGTATTTGCCCGCTTGTGCTGAGCGGCTTGCGTGGCTAACGGGTTTTACCGGATCGGCAGGAACCGCGGTTGTGTTACAAGATCATGCTGCGGTTTTTGTCGATGGCCGGTATGTGCTTCAGGTTCGGGATCAAGTTGATTTGGATGTTTTTACCCCGCAACACCTTTCAGAGACATCCATCTCGGAATGGTTGTTGTCTGTTGTCAAATCTGGCGATGTCCTGGGCTATGATCCATGGTTGCATACACCACAAGACCTAAAGCCTCTTCGAGAGGTATCTAGGCACTTTAAGGTAAAATTTATTCCTTGCGAAAAGAATCCCCTGGATTGTATCTGGACTGATCGGCCCCAAGCGTCGACTACCCTGGCAGTCCCACATGCTATTCAGTATGCAGGGCAATCGTCAGAGGACAAGCGAAAGAACTTGGCTGGTAAGCTCAAAGATACCCGTGTAGATATAGCTGTGCTCACCGCGCCTGACTCTATTGCCTGGTTATTCAATATTCGAGGGGGCGACGTCTCTCATACCCCCTTGGCGCTTGGTTTTGCCTTTTTGAGAAATGATGAATCTGCCATATTGTTTATAGATCAAAAAAAAGTTTCTCCTGAACTGAGAGAGCATCTTGGGCCACTTGTATCTATTGCGCCATTGACCGAATTTGTCCTTTCATTGAAAGACATTGGTAAAAATGGTGGACGAGTATTATGTGACCCTCAACGAACGGCCAGTTGGATCGTCGAGACACTCACTGCGGAAGGGGCCGAGATCATTAAGGGAGAAGATCCATGTACGTTGCCGAAAGCTTGCAAGAATGAGGTTGAAATAGAAGGAATTCGTGAAGCTCACAAACGAGATGGCGCTGCGGTTTGCGAATTTCTCGCTTGGTTGGAGAAGGAATTTCTTAGTGGCAATGTGACAGAAATCGATGCCCAAAATTATTTAGACTGGTGTCGGCAGCAACGAGCCTTATGGAAAGATCAGAGTTTCCCCACGATTTCTGCTGTTGGCTCAAATGGCGCTATTGTGCACTATCGCGCTACGGAGCAATCAAATCGGCTCATTAGCCCTAATTGCCTGTATTTGGTGGATTCTGGTGGCCAGTATTTAGATGGAACTACGGATATTACTCGGACCGTTGCTATTGGTGACTCCACTACGGAACAACGTGCCTGTTATACCAGAGTCTTGAAAGGGCACATTGCCTTAGCCACGGCAACCTTTCCGCAGGGGACGACAGGTACTCAACTGGATACGCTAGCTCGCGGGCCCTTATGGGAAGCGGGGCTAGATTATGATCATGGAACCGGTCACGGTGTAGGAGCGTATCTGGGAGTCCACGAAGGGCCGCAACGTATTTCCAAATCACCTAGTTCGGTAGCCTTGACGAAAGGTATGATCATTTCCAACGAGCCTGGCTACTATAAAGCCGGGGATTTTGGGATTCGTTTGGAAAATTTGGTTTTGGTTGTGGTGGCAAATACTCATGGTTTTCCAGGTCCCGAGTGGTTCGGGTTTGAAACACTGACGGTGGTGCCCTTTGATCAAAGTTTGATGGATCGGGCCCTCCTTACAGAGAAAGAAATTGAATGGGTCAACGCTTACCATGAACGCATCTGGGAAACAATTAGTCCCTTGGTCAATTCCGCTGCGTACAACTGGCTGCAATTGGCTACTAAACCTTTGTCGCTAAGGTAAGGTCCGCCTTCTCTACTATCCTTTATCCTTGCGTCGTCCCCCTATCAATATGACACAATCCCTTTAGCTGAAGAACGAATTTTTATGCGGTTAAAAAGGAGGTGAGGTTCGTTATGAACACTGATGAGAAGGATGCGCACGTATCAGAACAAATCCGTGCCAAAATCAGGAATGCCGCAGACGTGGAGAACCTCGTGGTTAAAGGGGACTTGCTGCAAATGCATGTCACTAAACAATTTTATGAACGGCTGGCGGTTGATCGTGAGCGGGGAAGAAAAATCATGCTAGTCTTAATGCAACAAATGAAAGATCTTACCGGCTTGGAGGATGTCACTGCTCGTGTGTATTGCGAAAAAGACCAGGTCATCGAAGCCAAAACCAAAAAGTGGGGAGGCGATAATGTTACCTATCGTTATGACCTATGAATGTAGAGTGGGCGATGAAGGCTAAATTTTGTTTTCCTTTGAATGTAAACTAGGTTGGATGCTTTTTAACGTAGGATTGAGGTTCTCACCGCGATGCGTCATTTTGACAAATCCAATTCACAAATAAAGTCTCACGTATGGTTGGCTTACACGCCTCTATTTTTCGGTGGTTGAACCTCTGCTGAGACCCCAGCACTACTCTGTTCCTAAGAATGATCGGCCAAAAGACCAAACAGTTTGCATTGTCGCAATCCCTTGAATTCTTCCATCTCTGTCTGTCTTTAGGGGGGCCTTCTTTTTTTTAATTCCCTTTCTGTCTGACTGTTGGTAAGTTTGCTCGGTATACTTTTCCTTGTGATTTTTCCTTGTTCGTCGAACAAAGTTTGTCGTTATCGCTTTCTTTGATCATTTTTGTTATTTCCCAGTCTTGACTGTTGAGGAATAGCTCGGGAGATCTTCGAAAGTGAAATTTCTATAATCGTCTTAACACGAAGGATAGTGGGTCATGGCCTAAGTTCTTGGGAAATGCAACAAGCTAAAGTGGTTGATG
>CAZGFV010000091.1:0-844 GCA_964524575.1 uncultured Nitrospiraceae bacterium | reverse complement strand
AAATAGGATTATAGAGAGCCGTAAAGAGAGGTACACATGTTTATTTTTAAAAAATTATGTTCACGAATATTATTTCCAGTTCCACTGAGTCTTGAACTAATTTGGGTTGGGTTATTTCTAATGTGGATTCGCCCACATCGGAAAATTGGGAAATGGGTCCTTACAAGCGGCGTGATGATCTTTACACTCTTGAGCTTTCATCCGATATCGAAAATTCTCCTTGACCCCTTGGAGTCCCAATATCCACCCTTATTAATTCGATCCAAAGTTGAGGCTCAAGCCTTAGCCAAAACAGAACAGATTAAATGGATCGTTGTGTTATCGGGTGGAGCGCGAAACGCGCCAAGTTTTCCATTGGCGAGTCAACTTTCAAGATCGTCTTTACTGCGATTAGTGGAAGGGGTGACCCTGTACAAGCAGATTCCACATGTCAAATTATTGCTATCCGGCTCGGAAGTAGAGGCGAGGCTGATGCATCAGTTTGTATCAACCATGGGGGTGCCGGAAGAAGAAGTTGTGGTAAAAACAGGGTCACGTGATACGAAAGAGCAGGCGATTGTTGCTGCGGAAATCGTTGGCGAAGAAGCGTTGGTACTTGTAACTGAAGCCTCACATATGCCACGGTCGATGGCTCTGTTTCATAAACAAGGTCTTTTTCCTCTTGCGGCTCCGGTTGGCCATTCGATTTTGCCAGATGAGAAAACAGAACTCTGGGCTTTCTTTCCTAATTCGGGGTCTCTGCAAATCGCAGAACGCGCCTTTTATGAATATTTGGGATTGGCCTGGGGGGCATTGCGAGGCCAATTGTAATGGACTGAAAATTTATGCTGATGTAGAATAAGTT
>CAZGFV010000090.1:1853-4467 GCA_964524575.1 uncultured Nitrospiraceae bacterium | reverse complement strand
GACGATGATGATGAGGTGGATGAATTTACCGAGCAGATATTCCGCGAGCTTTTGTCGTTTATGATTGAAAATCCTCAAACCATTCCCCGCGCCATGCGGCTCTCCTTTATTGCCAAGTACATTGAGCGAATTGCCGATCATGCGACGAACATTGGTGAGTTGGTTGTCTATATGGTCGAAGGCCGAATTATCCGCCATACTATTCCATCGCAAATGGAGTAACCCTCTACTGGTTTCAACCTATTTAAATTCTTAGATCCACAGATAAGAAAATTTAGTTATTTTAAGATAGTTCGAGTTAAATGCAAGAAAAGGAATATTCCGGTACATGGATAAAAATGACTTAGAAGATCTGCTTGAGCTTTCCATTCAGGCAGCCCAAACTCCTGGTTTGGGAATTGTGCGGTGGTTCGAAACTGACCGGTTATCAGTGGAACAAAAGCGAGATGGATCTCCGGTTACCATTGCTGATCGCGAAGCGGAAACAGCGATTCGAGATGTCTTATCTGGACATGACTTAGCTAGCACTTTTGACATTCTCGGCGAGGAATTTGGCCAAGAAAAATCGGGGTCACGATACCGATGGTTGATTGATCCAATTGATGGCACGCGGTCATTCGTCAATCACATTCCCTTGTTCGGAACCATCCTGGCTTTGGAAGACACGATAGAAAAAGAAGTATTGATTGGGGTGATTCATCTTCCTGTATTGCAACGTACCTATGCTGCAGCTCGAGGATTAGGAGCGTACTCAAATGGAGTGGGTCTTTCTGTTGCTCCTCAAAAACCTATAAAGGAGGCGATAATTGCAACAGGAGACATCGCACAATTTATCAGTGTCGATCGAACTGATACCTATCAAAAGTTAAGTGAGCATTGTCCGTATTTGCGAACCTACACCGACTGCTTTGGTCATGCACTCGTGGTGAGTGGTGCGATCTCTGCGATGCTCGATCCGGCCCTTAATCTATGGGACTCTTTGGCCTCCAAGGTTCTGGTTGAGGAGGCGGGTGGCTCAATGCTGATCCGTCCTTCCACAATCACGAATAAAGTTGATATTCTCTTCGGTTCTTCAGAAACCGTTAAGGAATTAGCAAAGCTCGTAGATTTTGGATAATTCGTATTCTTAGCCGGCGATTGTTTCTATTCATCCTTCTCTGCTTGATCGCTCAATCTCTGTAAGTGGGATGGTGGTACCCACCACTCCAGTATCCCGCCTCCAGCACGGGGTGTTCCTTCAAAGAACAAAGAACAGGCCCCAGCTCTTTTCAATGACAAGCTTGGAACGGGTTGCCCACAGATCATGATACCAGCGGCATAGCCAAGATGAGGCTGGTGTCCCACACATAAAATGGTGTCGTTGCGGGAAAACGAAGAAAGAAGTGCCACAAAATTTTCAGGCGAAGCTTCTGACAAAAGTTCTGGACATAATTGAAGATCGCCGGGAAATGCTAAGGCCTGTTGCAAGATAGTCGCCGTCTGTTGGGTTCTTGTGAATGGGCTGCATAAGAGTTGGGTGGGGTGAACCTGGAGTTGCAAAAGCCCTCGGGCAATCTTTTGGGTTTTCTTCAGTCCTTCTTCAGTTAAAGGGCGATCTTTGTCTTCCCCATTCCAATCGTGCCACTCAACCGCAATTCCATGTCGAAATAGAATACAGCGCATATGCTCCCACGCACAAAACTAAATGAGAACGGATTGTAACAAAGGCATGAAGTTAGAGAAAGGCAGTTGGAGGGCCAACTCGTAGAGGAGGTCACGACTTTGTTAGAATTGGGTCAAAAATATGATCTTCTATTGCCGCTTTATCAAGGATAAGTATCTATTTGGTGTTGAGCGAATGATGTAAAATTGGAGAACGGGACATAAGGATTGATATCGAATAAGGAACGATATGAGAAATCGAAGGTTAGAAAAGGTTCTTGTAGCGTGCGGGATGGTGGTTCTGGTTGCCGGTTGTGCTGCGCCTCATTTTTTTACTGTTACGATTTACGAAAGTCAGAATCGAGTGGTGAAGTTACAAGCCGTACCAGGCGCCAATGATGCGAAAGGGTTTTCTCATCCAGCTGACATTCCTGAAGAAAAACTGGAAGCGGTTATGCGGGGTTTACAGATAGAGATCCAGAACTCTCCTTTCGTGATTCCCTTTCTTGGCCGGTCCAGAGAGGTTGGACGTAGACGAGTCTTTAATGAGGCGGAGATAAAATTTTTTGCTCCCCAATTCGTGAAGGGATTGGCACAGGCTACGCCAGAAGAACTAATCACATTTTACGAAAATGTGGAAGTTTCAGATTTCTATGAACTTACAACCTCAGGCGGGGTCTATGTTAAAGGAGACGAAATTCATTTTTTGATCAGCAACTTTAATGTGCAAACACAGATTTGGGAGGATAACGAGCAGTATAAGGCTCCCTATCACTTACGGCCGATGGAACCTATAGATCCAGAACCAGGCCGTCTCTTTTTCGACCCGCCGCATCTCATGGTAGAGAGCAAGCCGAGGTGGTTTAGTATCGGGTTTACTGCGAAACCTTTTGAGGTTGGGGTGAGATGGAAAGAACTCAGATAATTTTTTTGCTTAATACATACCTACCACAAGACAACTAAGATCCTTGAT
>CAZGFV010000090.1:0-1843 GCA_964524575.1 uncultured Nitrospiraceae bacterium | reverse complement strand
TCTGTTCAGATGATGAGAGAGGGGGTGAAGCCACCCATGACCGAGGTAGTTCCTACAGGAGGAGCAAACTCCCCTTAGATTAGAACGATACGTCCCACTGCAGCCGTACACGCTGTTCTGTTAGAGGGCTCCCAGCGTCTTGCTCAAGCATCATGTGCGTAATATCGGCAGTGATTTTGTTGAGATGTCCTGCAAAGAGCCAGTTCATACCCACTGTATGTTCGTGGAGTTTGTCAGAACCATCAAACACGTTTGGGTCAACCATGGAGTAGCGATATGCGATGTTGAGTGGTTTGGGAATGGCCGGAATAAGGTAATGTGGGAAATACGAAATTACCGCATAGCCACCCATGAGGTTGGTTTTTGATTGCCCTACATTGGTTGGCCCATTGTCCTTAATTTGTTTCCAGTGTATCTCTTCCTGAATATTCAAGCCTCGATATTTTAAGGCGAATTCCTGCATCATGCCGTCAACTCTGAATTGTCCATCAGTTGCACTGCTATCAGAGGTGAATGCGTTGCCCAATGAAGAATTTTGGACCAACGTACCGCAGCCACTCGAAGACCACCTGGTACATTTTCCAACGGTGGTATATCCTCCAATGGCCAATGTTGCTGCAGGTTTTTTATGATATTTGATGTCGATTTGTTTCCATTTTAACTTCCGACCAAAGATATTCCATTGCAATCTAGCCATGTACATCATCTGGTCATCATCATTGGCTTCTCCACGCCCTGATCCATTAAATACTCCCGCGTAATAATTGATATCATATGCCTTACCGGGAAAAAGGCGTCCCATCACCAGGATACCCATCTGGCGATCAATGGTGAAGACGCTGTTGGAAATTGATCGCTCAACCATGGTTTGTTTTCCTGAAGAATCGACACGCTCACGATTGTAGTTGATTTTCCATTGTCCTAAGCGAACCTGGAATGCTTTGTATTTCTCAAGGGTAATTCTCCAATCAAGGACTCGGAGGCTGCCGGCAGCTGTCCCTGAATTTGAGATTCCTTGCCAATCCATTTCCATATAATACGTGACCCATGGTTTGAACCCATGGCCACCGACTTTCACACGTACCCGACGGAGCTCAAATGTATGCTCTGCCTTGTCAGTAAAATCGCTTGAGGTATCAGGATCACCACGTTCGGGAGTGGTGAATCGGAGCTGGGATCGCCACTGTAATCTTGTTGCCCAATTTCCATCTTCGGTTTTAAATCCAAATCCTTTTTTGGTCCAAATTGGGATTGCGGGCCTATCTTTACCTTTCTTACTTTTCGTACTTTGAGCCGCCGTCTTTTTTTCTCGGTCGGCTTCGATTCGGATCCAGTCTTCTTTGTTGATTACGCCTTTCTCCCGAAGGACCTCCGTAAGAACATCTCCCCCCAATGCCGGAAGCGATATGGCGCTTGATGTAAGAAAACTAAACAAGGCCATAACCCCAATCCAGTGACGTTGTCTGTGCATGGTTTTTCTCTTCTCTAATTATGAAACAATAATATCGTTGTGCTTTGATTCATGTACGTTTTAAACATCTACTGCGTAAGATAGTTTTTGATGATTACGAGAGTGTTACGAGGGTTTAAAGGTGAGGTTAAATTTGAAAAAGTGGTGAGAGAGATAGAAGAAATGCAGGGTAGGAGGGGATGATTGTTGTGGAGAAAAATGCCCGAAAGGAGGGGCTTTGAGTGTGACTAGCTCCTCATACCATGGATGCAGTGATTTTTTGTTTTTCAGTTTGTTGCTCAGCATGATACGAACTTCTGCCCATTGGTCCGGATTCTACGTGTTGGCATCCAAGAGATACCCCCTCTTTTTTTAATGCGTTGAATTCTTCGG
>CAZGFV010000089.1:0-4480 GCA_964524575.1 uncultured Nitrospiraceae bacterium | reverse complement strand
ATGGGGAAGTTGCGAGGCTACTTGTGGATACAGGCTTACTGGTTATTTCAACTACCAATTCGTTTAATCTTCCGGCTGACCAGTCAATTGAAGCCATACGCACCTTAGTGCATCCCGCAACTGTATTGACTGTACATATGAGCAAAAATGAGGACGATCTTTTGGCGGAATCCGACCTATCTTTTACTGGCCCAGATGATTTTACAGCTTCAGCCCATGAAATTCTTGAAACACTCAAACGAAAAGGCATACTCGCTGAAACTATCGGCAATCAGCCCGCTTTTCAATTTTCGATTTGAATGCAAGGGCTAGGATATAGTAAGGACAGGACAGTGTTGAAACAGATAATCCAAAATAAGGGGGTGACTGGCTTCGACGGGGAACAAGAGGTCAACGGTGCGTGTCGAGCTCTCGGAGTCTCGTTAAACCTTCGGGAAAAACACAATTGCCAACGAACCATTGGCTCTCGCAGCTTAATTGACTGCGACGTCTTTCCATTCTTTGTCTGCGAGCGTGGAAAAGGCGCAAACTTAGCAGGCTGGTCCAAGGCTGGTGCTCTAGCGGCTGCGGATGAGACCTTACTGGGCTAGTGGACGTTCTAAGCCGGTTAGTGGGCGTGGACGTACGCGAATCTTAAAACACTGACTACGCACGTAGGACCGTTGTTCTGAATGTCTTCGGACGCGGGTGCATATCCCGCCACCTCCACCAATTTATTGCCCGAGCAAGTCCGATAACTTACAACAATATACACATCAGCTCTGGGCACCTCATTACTTAAGAAGGGGAATTTTTAACGCTCTTCAATTCGACAAGGAGGAATGTATGAGTCTGGCTGATAATGAATGCATACCGTGTCGGGGTGGGGTGCCACCTGTTGAATCAGAGAAGGCGCAGGCATTCCTTGAACAATTGGGCCAGGGTTGGGCGTTTAATTCTGAGGGGCATCTTGAGCGTGAATATTCCTTTAAAAATTTTGCCGGGGCATTAGACTTTGTGAACAAAGTCGGAGCCATTGCCGAAGAGCAGGGCCATCATCCTGATCTGTATTTAGCTTGGGGAAAATGCAAGGTAGAAATTTGGACCCACAAAATTCAAGGATTGACGGAAAGCGATTTCTTTTTTGCCGCCAAAGCCGATCGCGCTTATTTAAGCTTTATACATGATGGGTATCGTGAAGTTTGACGTGATTTGGATATTCTAGGACTGTCCTAAAATAGGTTTTATGATAAAACTCTTTTAATGCTGATTCACTAGACTAAATCAGCCGCGTGGCTTCTGCATACCACACTCTTCAGAGTCATACCCGTTCATTGAATCGGCAGTCTCTGCTCTTGTGTCCAAGCGACTCTTGGTTGAAGGCAGAGGCCGTTATTTTAACCTCGCGCTTCCGGTCAAGCTGAACCTTTAGGAAATCTTTCCTTGCTATGATTGTTTTAAAGGATTGAGAGAATTAGACTATCCGCAAAGTTCCATGAGGGCTACTCGGGATTAGCTGGGTTGGTTTTGGAAGAATTGGTATGTACAGCGAGTATTTATACGCAAACAGCCTTTTGATTTATGCTGTCCCACCGACTTCTTTCTGACCTCTGGCTAAGATTTCAGCGAAACGTTTGCCAACAATATCTGTGACTTTCCCCATCACACCCGTAAGTTCTTTCCATTCCTCTGGCGTTAATTCTTCCTTCAACCTTGGGTGCAATCCCCACTTTGCGCTGACTTCCTGCCCTTCGCGTTCGATGTTGACATTAAGGATTTCTGTTTCAATAGGAGCCTTTCCCGTGGACGGTGTATTTGCCTGTTTTCCTTGAGGTTGTTCTTTTGCCATTACATATCTCCTTCTTTGGTCCTATTTTTCTCAGCCTTAATGTGACGGCTTTAGGTCTTTCGTGTCAAATTCACGGAATATTGCAAAAACTCAACAGTAGTATTCTCACTCACGTGCGACATATAGGATCCGTGAGTTAAAAGGTCGCGGTCTTGTTGGACGGACTTTTTTGAATATGCCCTCCTACTGATGATAGGTGTATGCACTGACGCAGTTGCCGATGCCTGGCATGTTCTATTAAACAGACTCATTTGCCAATTCATCCACAACCTACACTTGTCTCAATCCTACTTTGCAGGTAGAGTCAAGAATGAGCTGAATTATTTCGATAAATATTGAGAGCTCTTTGTAGAATGAATCTCTTAAAGAAAGCCGATACCAATGCCAGTTGATTGGAAAGAAGTTCTTACGTCCCTTAAAAACGAAGCAGTTCCAAAACGGTTTGACATGAATGAATTGACCCGTAATTTTTTTGAGGGGCTATTTATCCTTGTTCCGGTTGTTGTAACGATCGTGGTGGTCTTAACGGTTTTTGAGGTGATTGATGGGTGGTTAAATATCCCAATTCCAGGGCTTGGCTTTCTGACTACTATCATCCTGATCTCTCTTGCTGGTCGCCTGGCGTCAAATGTTTTTTTTAAGGGAGCGCTCGGATCCTTGGAAAAAGTCCTTACCCGAACCCCGTTTATTAAATTGGTCTATACTTCGCTGAAAGACCTGATTGAAGCCTTTATGGGTGAAAAAAAGCGGTTTGACCAACCGGTTATGGTAGCTCTTGTGCCAGGTGGGCATGCCGAAGCCATTGGCTTTGTAACAAGAAAAAGTATGGATATGTTTGGGCGGCAAGATCACGTGGCCGTGTATTTTCCCCAGTCCTATAATTTCGCAGGGAATTTATTGGTCTTTCCAAAAGACCAGGTTCAGGCTCTTGATGCCGAGAGTTCAGAAGTCATGGCCTTTATCGTGTCTGGCGGTGTATCTGGCGGCACGAGCAATGGCACTGAAGATGAGGACCATGTTCTAACTGCCCCTGCCGCACTCCCGCCACCTCACGATTCCCAAGACTCTGCCTAGTAGCTCCATTCGTTTTTCCCCACGAGTTCAAGAAATACATAATATGGGTTAAAATACGTAAATATTGAATAATCATTCTACCTTGTGAAATTTTCTATCAATATTTAGAATCACTTTTCACTAACTATTCATGCTATTCAGAAATCATGGACCCTCGGACGAAACGCAAGAAACGGGAATACGAAGCTCGACGGCAAGAAATTCTTGCGGCGGCTGAGTGCCTATTCTCAAAGAATGGATTTTTTAAAACTAGTATGGCGGAGATTGCCACGGCTGCCCAATTTGCGATGGGCACTGTGTATAAATTTTTAAAAGCAAGGAAGAAATCTATATTTCAATTGTTGAGGCCAAAGTAGAAGAATTAGCAGAGTTGCTTGATAAAGCGATCGCCAAGGAAAAATCTTCTAGTGATAAGCTCAATGCATTTATTCAAGTTAAACTCGCATACGCTGATCGCAACCGAGATTTTTTCCGTATTTATGTATCAGAATGGGGCGGATTTGAATGGACTATCAAAAGCGCATTTGGGGAACGTGTCTGGAAACTCTATATGGCCCAAGTGGACTTGGTGGCCGACTTGATCCGTCAGGGAATACGCCGCAAGGAATTTCGAAAAATCGATCCTAAGGACGGTGCCTTCGCTTTACATGGCATGTTGAACTCCACGATGTATGTGGGAATTTTACAAGCAAGACCGAGTGGGTCTTTGGTCGATAAGCGTGAGCTAATCAGCAACTTATTCTTGAGCGGGATTGAAAAGGAGCGTAACGCAGGGGTGATCCGGCATGTTGTGTAAAATAACTTGGAGATGGTTCAAACCATGAAAGTCTTTCAATTTCAGAGAATGTTTAACAAAGCTGGTACTGAGAATAACTTTTTTGAACATCCTCTCTCACAAATGCGACCTGGAAGATCGAAGGTTTTTGTGAGCTATGGGCGAGAAATATTTAATAAGCCCTTTCAACAAAAAATATTTTTAACTTTGGGCGCGGTGCTCCTTTTGTTTAACGTTTCCTGTAGTGAACAGCAAACCGCTTCGTCGTCACCTGGAAGGCCCTTAGCACCGGTACGTGTGGCGCTTGTTTTGAAGCAACTCATTCAACAATCAGCGAACCTCGTTGGTACGGTTGAGCCATGGAAGCGGAGCGTCGTGGCTAGTGAAATCAAAGGATTAGTTGCAGCTTTTTTAGTGGAAGAAGGCATGTATGTGAAACAAGGGCAACTATTAGCACGTTTACGTACCGAGACTTTGAATATCCAACTGGATTCCGCCATGGCTTCGCATCGCGAAGCGCGTACCCGATATCGTCAAGCCAAACAAGATCTCAAGCGTGTGCGAGTCCTCTTTGACAAAGAACTCGTCACCCAAAAGGAATTTGACGATGCCCAAGTGGAAGAAGATGCGTTACGCGAACGCCTTTCTCAATTGGATGCAGAAATCCGGCGCGTCAAAGATCAGGTTAAAAAATCTAAGGTAGTTGCGCCTTTTGACGGTTGGGTTACCAAGGAATTTACCGAAATTGGTCAGTGGGTTGAGGAAGGCGGTCAGATCGTTGAGATCGTGGATTTATCTCATGT
>CAZGFV010000088.1:1027-4584 GCA_964524575.1 uncultured Nitrospiraceae bacterium | reverse complement strand
GCAACAAATTCGACAACAGATCGAAGATTTTCGACATCAAATTGAGAAGGCTGAACGGGAATATGATCTTAATCGAGTTGCGGAATTGCGCTATGGAATTCTTCCGAGGCTTGAAAAGGAACTGAAGGCAGAAGAAGAACATCTAGATCAAAAAAAAGGAGATGCATGCTTATTGAAAGAAGAAGTGGATGAGGAGGATATTGCAGAAGTAGTCAGTCGATGGACAGGTATTCCTATAAGCCGGTTGCTACAAGGGGAAATGGAAAAACTCTTGAAGCTCGAGGATTTGATTCACAGGCGGGTAGTTGGACAAGAAGAAGGTGTTCATGCGGTTGCGGATGCGGTGTTGCGGGCACGATCGGGCATTAAAGATCCCAATCGGCCTATTGGATCATTTTTGTTTCTTGGTCCCACCGGCTTAGGGAAAACTGATCTAGCTCTCGCCTTAGCGGAAGTTCTCTTTGATGACGAAGGTAACTTAGTCAGAATTGATATGTCAGAATACATGGAAAAACATACGGTGGCTCGACTAATTGGGGCCCCTCCAGGATATATTGGGTATGAGGAAGGTGGACAATTAACCGAGGTGATTCGTCGACGACCGTTTGCCGTTATCCTACTAGATGAAATTGAAAAGGCTCACCATGATGTTTTTAACATCCTACTTCAAGTTCTTGATGATGGTCGGTTAACGGATTCCCATGGAAGGACTGTCGATTTCAAGAATACGGTTCTCATTATGACTTCCAATATTGGGAGTCAGGAAATTCTTGAAGCCCAGCAGCATGGTCAAGCCTGTGAGGAATTGCAGGCAATTGTGTCTAATGAAGTCAGACAACATTTTCGGCCGGAGTTTTTGAATCGGGTAGATGAAACCGTGGTCTTCCATACGTTGGCCGAGAATGAACTCGGTCGGATTGTGGAGATGCAACTTGGTCGGCTAAAAGCAAGACTCGAAGAACGATCCATCACCTTACATATCACCTCAGAAGCATTAATGGATTTAGGGGCGCGAGGCTATGATCCAATGTATGGTGCCCGACCCTTAAAGCGGCTAATTCAGCACGATGTAGAAACACCATTATCCAAATTACTGATCAAAGGTGAAGTTAAAGATGGGGACGAAGTGGTTGTAGATTATAAGGATGAGAAAATCGTGCTTGTTCCGACCGTTTGAATTTGAATCAATTTAGCGAAGAAGTAAGGAAAAATAACCTTGAAACGGAAGACCCAACTCAGGGTATTTTTTTTAGCTATAATGCAGACGAGTAACGCGATAGTTTACTGGATAGCTTTCACCGCAGCCTTACGCAAACCAGCCGAATGAGGATTGCTCACTGCTTTCTCGAGTAAAATCTCAATTGGACGGACTTCCTTTCCGTAATAAGCCCTATTGGAGTCATCGCTTATACGTAATATTGACCCTTCGAATGAAATTCCAGCAAAGGCACCCTTAGATCGAGAGAAAGAAAGAAAGTCTGCGCTAAGATTGGGGGAGGTCGCCCCTTCAATGCCTAAACCATAGGGTCCAACTGCAATGGAGACATCTCCGCCTAATTTAAATGATGAGGACATAAATTCTTCAACAGCGACATGAGTTCTGGCCATAACAATAACTTCTGAAGCCTGTCCGCCCCATTGAAATCCTAAGCTGTTCCCCCCCTCTGTATAAAACGCTGGTTCACTCCAATCATTTGTGTCCTCATTTCGGACAATGAGTACCCCGCTTCCACCCTCAGCACCCAAAAAAAATGCCCCTTTTAACATTTGAGGGACAATTAGCAAAGCCTTAGATGTTTTAACATTATTTTTAAACCACTTTAAACGCGGGTCTTCCATGAATTTTTCAAGGGTGTGTCTTGCACTTTCCACAAGTTGTTTTTCATCATTGGAGTTCGCCAATACTACTGAATTTGAAGTGATTAGCAAAAAGACTAGAGCAAAGGTGGCGAAATATATCGTACTGTGGGAGCGACAATATTTTAATTTTAAATGAAAGGCTTTCATATGAGTTCTCCTGTGTTCAGGAATAAAATAACAATGCAAAATATAGTTTTTTCTAGATTACGGCAAATTAATTTTAGGCAGAATAGCGTGGACTCTCCAAAACTTTTGAAACATGACGGAGGAAGAGTGTGCAAAATGAATGGTAAAGAGTAGGCGTTAATTTATAGCTTTTAACCTGATCTTCACATTTCTAGATTGACCATTGTGATAAACTTCTACAATCACCTGATCCCCCACTTTGTGCCGGTCAAGAATTCTGGCTAGGTCATCAAAGATTTTTACAGGCTTGTTGTCAATTTTTGTGATAATGTCGCCCAGGCGAATGCGTCCGAGTCGAGTCTCCCTGGCACTTTGTAACCCGGCTCGTTCTGCAGGACTGCCAGGTTCAATTTTTGCAATTGCCAGTCCCTGAATGCCCCATCGTGTCGCAATAGAGTCGGGGATAAGAGATACCCCCATTCCTGGTCTAATCAATTTTCCAAATTTAATGAGTTGAGGAATGACGCGCGTAATTGTATTTACAGGAACGGCGAAACCACTGCCGGCATAAGCACCATTTGGGCTGACAATTTGAGTATTGATTCCAATTAACTTCCCAGAACTATTGAGCAAAGGCCCTCCGGAATTTCCTGGATTTATAGCAGCATCGGTTTGAATAACTCCTTCTATGGTTCGCTCGTTTATGGATTTGATGGTTCGGCCCAAAGCACTGACTACCCCAGTGGTTAAGGTATGATCTAATCCAAATGGGTTCCCAATAGCTAGAACCTTTTGTCCTACGTGAAGGTCCTGTGAATTTCCTACTTGAATAGGTGGTAAACTTTTGTCTGTGGCACGAATTTGTAGCACGGCTAAATCGTGGTCAGGGTCCAGCCCAATGATTTGTGCTTGATGAGAGGATTGATCTGACAAGACAACTTGGATGGAATTGGCTCCATATACTACATGAAAATTGGTGACAATATGTCCTTGGAGATCCCATATAATTCCGGAGCCCGAACCTTGTGGAACCTCAAAAGTGTTGAGTGACCAAAAATCGCGCCGCAAGGCTGTATTCGTAATAAATACGACAGATTTTGTTGCAAGTTCAAATACACGAATATTTTCCTGTTCATCGATCCCAAGTGAAATCGGTGCGGTAAAAGGTGAACCCAGCTTTACGATGGTGGAATTCAACGGTGGTAGAAGTTTCCTATTTTCCCAGGAAAAAGCCGTTTGAGTAAAAATTATGATTGGTAAAATTATTAGGATGAGTAGCGGGAGAAGCATGAAGGAAAAATGAGATGTACTGAGGGACTTTCGAGGGGCACTAAATGTAGTTGTCCTCATTATCTCTATTCTCCAATAATTTGAACAATAAGGTCTCGTTGGCGTGCACGGGTATCAAAGTCAAGAAGCACGATTTCTTGCCAAGTACCAAGAGTTAGCTTTCGTTCCACGAACGGGATAGTAAGAGACTGTCCCTGAATTTGTCCTCGAAGATGACTGTGTCCATTATCTTCTCCAGGGATTCTGGTGTTATGTAGCCAGGTTGGATCTGCTGGTACCAT
>CAZGFV010000088.1:0-1017 GCA_964524575.1 uncultured Nitrospiraceae bacterium | reverse complement strand
TAATTAAAACCGAAGCTGTTGTATGTTTGAGAAAAATGGTGACAATACCCGAGAGGAGGCCACTTTTTTCAAGAATACCACGGATTTGGGCAGTTATGTTTGCAATATGGCAATTGCCCTGCATCTGAAGAGAAAATTGATGAGATTGTACAGGCATGGTGTTGGCTAGACTGGTAATGATCGAAGATATTGGATGTCTTCCTCTGTCAATACGCCCCCTTTAGCGGCTTGCAGGATTGAGTCAAACTGGCCGCTACTAGACAAAATTCTTACAGCCCTTACGACTTTTCCGCTGAGATGTTTTTTTCGTTTTAAGGAATTTAGATATTGAAAGGCCTTTGCAAGACTTTCCTGTGATCGGGAATAATAATCCTGTCCACGTTTTCGGTTGCTATAGGCTTCGAGTTGTTCGCACGCTACCAAAATTTCTCCGAGTTCGTGAACCCATGGGGGTTCATGTGTCATGAGTTCAGGATAATAATAATATAAAACGACTTTTTCCATCCACCGATGCCAGGTAATATTCAGGTTGCGAAGTTTTGGTTTAACTTTTCGAAGCATTCTTCTCATTCTCCTGGCATAGCCTAATCTCATCTCAATTTGTTCGCAGGCCCAACCATCAAGGGGCATGCCCTCGCTTTCAAGTTGCACCTGATATTTTTGTATGAAGGCTTCGGTTTCTTTCCCGTACGGCGTACAGGTATATCGAGTTCGCCATTCCGCGGGCCGAGTTGGCACGCCATGAATTTTGGCCCAAGACCAAATTTTTCCAAATAAACGTTGATCCAACCCAGCCCTCCCCAAATCATGAAGCAAGCATGCAATTTGATATTGCCGAACACGATCAACAGCATGTCCCAAGAATAAGGCCACAGCTACACACATTTTTGCCGTACGCAAGGCATGGGCCTTGTCATATCCTTTGATAACCTTGTGTCGATCTATTGGATGTGGATAATCATAAAACTTCAGCAACGAGGATGCGAGTTGCCGGGGAAGAAGGAGCCGTGGGCGTGG
>CAZGFV010000087.1:0-4774 GCA_964524575.1 uncultured Nitrospiraceae bacterium | reverse complement strand
TCTCATTGGAGAACATATGGCTGAACGTGTGAAACTGGAAATTGGTTCCGCCTATACTCTTCCGGAAAAAGCCCAAATGATGGTCAAGGGCCGGGACCTTATTTCCGGTATCCCACGAACCATTGCAGTGGAAGATACCGAAATTCGAGAGGCCTTACAGGAGTCTGTTTCGACTATTGTGACAGCAATCAAAGTGGCATTAGAAAATACTCCGCCTGAGTTGGCCGGAGACATCATTGATCGAGGAATTGTGTTGACAGGAGGTGGGTCGTTACTCAGAGGATTGGATGCCCGGTTACGTGATGAAACCGCACTGCCAATCGTTACTGTCGATGACCCGCTCACATCCGTGGTTTTAGGTGTAGGAAAGACTCTCGAAGAACTTTCCTTACTACGAAGCGTGGCCTCCATGTCAACTATCAGTTCATAAAGGACACGCGTATATGATTGGCCGGGTTCGGCCTTTAGTCCTGTGGAGTTCCGGTACCAGGCGACTGGTTGTGGTGTTGGTCGTCGTCGCCCTGGTCTTGCTATTTCTCCTTCCTCGGCAGACGCAGTTTCTCCTCAAGCATTTAGGAAAACCCGTGTCAGATCTGATCGGCATCCCCCTAACATTGATGGCCGATGTTGATCAGGGGGTCCGCGATTGGTGGAACCAATATGTTGCTCTCCAGGGTATCGATAGACAAAACCGCGAACTGAAAACCAAAATTCAGGAATTGGAGGGGGAATTAAATCAACTACGAGAACAAGCTTTGGCCTCTCAACGATTAGCCGCGATGCTCGACTTTCAGGAAGAAAGTGCCATGGCAACGCTAGGTGCGCGCGTGATTGGTCGAAGCGCTTCTAATTGGTATCGAGGCGTCGTGCTAGACAAAGGAGAGGATGATGGCGTCTCCGCCGAGATGGGCGTTCTCACTCCTGCTGGCGTGGTTGGCCTCATTGTGAAAGTGGCAAGTTCAACGAGCATTGCCCTATTGATCACCGACCCGAACGTCGCCGTGACCGGATTAGTTCAACGTACGCGGGATGAAGGGATCATTCAGGGAACGGCTGAGGGATACATCCGCATGAAATATATTCCCCCGCTAGCCGAGGTAAAAGAAGGAGATGCTGTCGTCACCTCTGGGTTAATGGGAGGCTTCCCTCGTGGCATCCTCATTGGTCAGGTTTTGCAGGTTGGCGAACTCGAAGGGAATCTCTTTCAAACAGCTCAGGTCTCGCCTATCGTTGATTTTGGAAAGTTAGAAGAAGTGTTAATCATACTATCCCCGCGATCCACGAAAACCCCTGAGTTGATTGTCGGTTCCCTAACTCCTGAAACTGAGATTTCTCAAATTCCATGAAAACTTTACTATTCATTAGCTTAATTTTCTTGCTCGTCCCACTTCAGACAACAGTATTAAGTTCAATTAGTCCATTTGGAATTCGCCCTGATCTCTGCCTTGTCGCTGCCTGCTTGATGGGATTTTTAACCGGACAAGTTCACGGTTTTGTCTTAGGATTCTTTCTCGGGTTTGTCCAAGACCTGTTTTCCGCCAGTGACCTTTGGCTCAATACCATTACCAAAGCCGGAGTGGGATTTTTCTCGGGCCTGATTGCAAAAAACTTAGCCAATACTGCCTCGCGTTCAGCCTTTGTGCTCATGATTCTTTTTTCCCTGTTTTCCGGGGTTGTTTTTTTAGTGTCGTCTAGAGTGGGAATGGACATTTTAGAAATCTTACATGGGTTTCCCACAATACTCCTACCTCAAGCCCTGTTCGATGGCTTGGTAGCAGTTGGCGTACATTGGGCTATCACTCGTTGGACGCCTGAACCCTCAAACTCATAAAAAGGAAACAAATTCGTGCAATGTCGTTCGTAAAACGGAAACCGTAGGACTTTAGGGTCCTTTTTTCTCTCCCGCTTTACGAAAATGTCATGGGGTAACAACATGTATCTGCGGATTAGCTACCTTCAATCAGATAAACAATGAGTGATACAGGACTTCAGGAAAACGGGTTACCCGAACTCCAACAACGGTTGGTTCTCTTAAAAATCGGCGTGTTGGTGGTGATTGGACTTCTTGCCTTGCGATTATGGCAATTGCAGATTCGTGACGGTCCATACTATCGAGAACTTTCTCAAGACAATCGAACCCGATCAATCCTTTTACATCCTGCCCGCGGACTCATTTATGATCGAAACGGCAAACTCTTGGCGAATAACGTTCCGAGTTTTAATCTCTACGTTGAGCTGAAAGATGTAAAGGACCGAGAAGCCCTGATTGTGAAACTCGTTGAATATCTTGATTTTGACGAAACCGAATTAGATAAAAAAGTTCAAACCCGTAGCAGTCGAACTCGAGTGAAATTGAAAGGTGGATTGACGCTTCGCGAGGCCGCCTTAATAGAATCGCATCGTCTGGACTTACCTGGGGTAGTGGTTCATCCAGAGTTTCAACGAAATAATCCCCGGGGTCCCTATGCGGCTCATGTGATTGGATATGTCGGTGAAGTGTCAGAGCAGCAACTCACCAAAGAAGATTTTCAAGGCCTTCATCAGGGAAGTATCGTTGGACAATATGGCGTGGAACGGAAGTACGATAAACTGCTGCGCGGTCAAGCCGGACGCAAGCTCATCGAAGTAGATGCATTAGGCCATGAAAAACGAACTATATCTGTGGATAAACCACAAGCTGGCCATGATCTCTATTTGACCATTGATTTCGATCTACAACGGCTCGCAGAAGACCTTTTGGGCAAAGAAGCGGGTGCGATCATCGCCCTAGACCCCAAAACCGGGGAAACCCTGGCCTTGGCAAGCCGACCCAGTTTTGATCCTAATAGCCTTTCTAGAGGATTAAGTTCTAAGGAATGGCGAGGCATCCTTCAAGACAAACGCCACCCACTCACAAACCGAGCCATACAAGGTCTCTATCCTCCGGGATCAACGTTTAAAATCATTATGGCTACCGCAGCCTTAGAAACGAACGGGATCGATATGACCGATACCATTCAATGCATAGGACGCTTTCGATTCGGCAATCGAACCTTTCGTGATTGGAAAGTCAACGGCCATGGTTCGATGAATTTACATAGTGCCATAACCCATTCCTGCGATATATATTTTTATAAAATAGGAAATCGTCTGGGCATTGAGAACATAGCTAAGTATGCCTCGTTGTTTGGATTAGGTGAGAAGACAGGGATAGATTTACCATCTGAAAAAAGTGGGATCGTTCCCTCTCCGAAATGGAAAGAACAAACACGGGGAGAGCCTTGGTATCCCGGTGAAACGATTTCAGTTGCCATCGGGCAAGGTTATGTCACCGTTACCCCCATCCAGATGGCCAAAGTCATCGCGACTATTAGTAATAATGGAGTGGCACACCAACCTCAGCTAGTTCGGGGAATCCGTCGTCGGAATACAGGAGTAATTGAAACCTTGCCCGTATCCAAACCCATGTCGTTAGGATTACAGCCTAACTTTGTGAAGAACATTCAAAACTCATTGGCTTCTGTTGTATCAAATGGAACTGCTCGACGAGCTAATTCCCCACTAGTAACCATCGCCGGGAAAACCGGAACATCCCAAGTCGTCGCACTTCGATCTGATAAAGAAAAAGAAACTCCCAAGGAATTTCGTGACCACGCCTGGTTTGTCTCATATGCCCCTTTTGAAAATCCAAAAATAGCCGTTGCCGTTCTTGCCGAGCATAGCGGACATGGCGGTTCTGCCGCTGCACCCCTAGCCAGAAAATTAATTGAGGCTTTTATCAAAAAGACTAGCAATGAGGTCCAGGTTAGTGAATTGTCCACCCCGAGAAAAAATAGAAGGAGCCCCACGTGAAACGAAATCGCATACTAGATGGAAGCGATTGGTCTTTGCTCGGGGTAATCGTATCCCTTCTGTTTATTGGAGTGGTCACCATCTATAGCGTGACCTCTAACGGGCTAGAAGGACGATTTCCTATTTTTGCCAAACAAGGTATTTGGATTGGTATCGGTGCACTGGCTTTTGTTGCTGTGGCCAACACGGATTACCACAAACTGGCAAGACTATCCTACATTCTTTATGGACTTGGCCTAATCTTGTTGATCCTTGTCATGATTAACGGAAAAACAAGCCGAGGCGCGCAACGTTGGATTTCATTAGGCCCTCTGGTCATCCAACCATCAGAATTTATTAAAATCGCTTTATTGCTTATGCTGTCCGCATATTATGCTACCCAAACCCGCGAGGGATGGCTCTATCGAGTAATTGTCCCAGGACTCTTAGCCCTGCCTGGCTTCCTGTTAATTCTCAAGCAGCCGGACTTGGGCAGCAGTCTGAGTTTTCTTGCGATTTATATTACCCTATTATTAGCTGTGGGAGTGAAGTCCAAAGCCTTTGGACTGGTCTTGCTTACGACCCTCATGATTTTTCCATTTGCTTGGGGCGAGTTATGGGGTTCGCTGCATGATTATCAAAAAGAGCGAATTATTAGTATTGTTGACCCAGCTTATGATCCAGAAGGAAAAGGGTACCAAGGATTACAATCACGTATTGCTGTAGGTTCTGGAGAACTTCTGGGAAAAGGCCTCCGTGGAGGCACCCAAAGTCAATTTAAATTTCTTCCGGAAGGGCATACAGATTTTGTGTTCGCTGTACTTGCAGAAGAATGGGGATTTTTAGGTGCTATAGGCTTGATTATGTTATTTTTGACATTGTTTCTCCTTGGCCTAGACATCGCATCCAAAGCCAAGGATATGCTAGGAGGTCTCTTAGCCGTGGGCGTCGTGGGCATGATGAC
>CAZGFV010000086.1:0-4954 GCA_964524575.1 uncultured Nitrospiraceae bacterium | reverse complement strand
AAGAACCACTATTTGATTCAGAGGCCAGTAAAAAACTTACCATTTCTATTTCATTATTGACTATTGTCGGAGGCGCACCATGAGTACGGGCCGTTCAGCAGCGATTCCCGAGATTCAAACCATTCCGATCCCTCAAGAAATCCTCGAGGAGATTGAAACATTTGAAGATGAAGTCTCACGTTTACAGTCAGGTGAGACTCCGATGGACCTGTTCAAACCGTTTCGCTTGCAATATGGCATCTATGGCCAACGTCAGCCAGATGTACAGATGGTTCGCATCAAAATTCCCTTTGGTGGGTTGAGTGCCAATCAACTTCGGCGTATTGCGGAGCTGACGGATATTTATGGAACAGGCGTGGGGCATGTGACCACCCGTCAAGATATTCAAATTCACTTTGTTCCGCTAAGCCAAGTTGGCACGGTCATGCGAAAGTTAGCGGAAGTTGATGTTACGACAAGAGAGGCCTGCGCAAATACCGTGCGAAATGTTACCGCGTGTCATTTAGCAGGGGTCTGCCAAGGCGAAGTGTTCGATGTCACTCCGTATGCGAAGACTATTGCGTATCATTTGCTTCGCAATCCCTTAACTCAAACCCTTCCGAGGAAATTCAAAATTGCTTTATCAGGGTGCAAACATGATTGTGCCATGACTCCAATCCATGACGTTGGCTTATTAGCTGCCAAAGCAGACGATGGGACGATTGGGTTTAGGATGGTTGTAGGTGGTGGCTTGGGCTCTGCTCCTCGCCTTGCACATTTACTGCGTGAATTCGTTCCTATGGATGATCTTATTCCTTCGATTGAAGCTGTAATCAAAGTGTTTGATAATCTTGGGAACCGGAAAAATCGCAGCAAGGCCAGGATGAAATTTGTGATCGAGAAACTGGGTTTCGAGGAATTTCGCTACCGATGGGAGGAAGCTTATAAAAGCATGTTTGGTAAAGTTCCTTTGCATCAACCCATTAAACTTTTGGCACACGCCGATGCCGCGCCACTCATCATGCCGACGAAAAACGGTGGAAACGGTAATGGAAGCAACGGGCAGAATTCTGGCTCGGGAACGCCATTTGAAATGTGGAAACGGACGAATGTGGTTAAACAACGACAGGAAGGCTTTACGGCCACTGTTCTTCGATTGCCGACTGGGGACATTACTACTGAGCAAATGCTAGTGGTTGCCGATCTTGCGGAGAAATATTCGAATGGCAACATCCGTACAACCATTGGGCAAAATCTGATTGTTCGTTGGATCTCTGAAGGTCAATTAGAAACGTTCTATCAAGAGCTCGAAGCTCACGGATTGGGACAACCTGGAGCAAACAAAACTGAGGATATTGTCGCTTGCCCCGGTACGGACACCTGTGGGTTAGGGATTACCTCCTCTAAAGGTATGGCCCGGGCTCTGGCCGATGTATTTCCGCCAGGAAAAGTTCCTGAGGATATGAAAGGCACCACGATTCATATTAGTGGCTGCCATAACTCCTGCGCCCAACATCACACAGCTACCATCGGCTTGCATGGAGTGGGTAAGCGTATAGGTGAACATATTGCCCCGGTGTACGAACTTCATCTTGGCGGGCAAATTAATGGAACAGCGGAAGTCGGAAAAATGACCGTTAAGCTTCCGGCCAAGAATGTTCCTGCTGCCGTGTCACATGTGGTGGACCTTTATCGGCGTGACCGACAGGAGGGTGAAAGTATGTTCACGTTTATTAAACGTACTGGTAAGGCTAAGTTAAAAGAAGAATTGATCCCGCACTCTATTTTGCCCCCATTTGCAGAAGATCCCTCTTACTATTTCGATTGGGAAGCAAAGGAAGAATTTTCCGTGGAAGATCTTGGCCCAGGTGAATGTGCCGGTGGTGCGGTGGAAATGATAGATAACCGGATCTTAGAAGCGGAGCAGGAACTGTACCAGGCGCGGATCTTGGCTGAGAAACATCAGTTCGCCATGGCCATTAATAAAGCATATCGTGCAGTCGTAGCAGGGGCAAAAGCTTTGTTGGTGACTGAAGGTATCGATCCTAATACGGATGCCGATACCCTAGCGGAATTTGATAAATTTACAGCTCTTAAAGATGGACTCATTCCCGAATCCTATCGCAATATTTCCAGCAAAACTGGTGATCTCGGCACTAAAGATAACACCGCGAAATTCACCCAAGAGAAGATGGCTTTTGCCAAGGGGTTCGTGGATATATGCCGTCGATTAACTGAGCAAATTGGGCAAGACCTGAAACTTGGATTGGGTGAAGTATCTGAAGAGAGCCAATCCGCAGCCGGGGTAGAACCCGTGACTACAAGTGAGATAGTTGACGATGTGACGGTGCTCGACCTACGCGGCGTCATGTGCCCACTGAATTATGTGAAAACTAAATTAAAACTTGAAATGATGGATGATGGCGAACGCCTTGAAGTGTGGCTCGACGCCGGTGATCCGATTAAAAACGTTCCCATGAGTTTGCGGAATGATGGGCATAAGGTACTCGCGGAAGATCCTCTAGGGGCGGATGAACAACATTTTAAGGTATTAGTGGAAAAGGTAGAAACCTAAATCAATAGTCAGGTAATGCAGAGTGAAAAAGAAAATACCCTATGAATGCACCCCAGCCCCAACCATCGATTGAGGAATTAAAAGTCGTCAATCAGCGGTTCGAAGGTCAAGCACCCCAAGAGGTGTTGGCTTATGGATTGGGCCAATATTTCCCCAGTATCGCGTTAGCTTGTAGTTTTGGTCCGGAGGATGTCGTTATTTGGGACATGATGTATCAAATTAATCCCAAGGCTTCGCTTTTTTATTTAGACACGGATTTTCTTTTTAAAGAAACCTACGATGTCCGTGAGCGTATCAAGATTAAGTACAACCTTGGGCCTGAGCAAATGATCGAAGTGAAGTCTGACTTCACCCCAGAGCAACAGGCTGAAAAGTTTGGGGATCGATTATGGATTCGGCAACCTGACCAGTGCTGCAAAATTCGGAAAGTCGATCCACTCACTCGTATCTTGAAAAGTTATTCCGCATGGGTAACTGGAATTCGACGTGACCAAGTTCCTACGCGTGCTAATGCTAAGGTTTTGGAGTGGGATGAAAATTTTCAGCTCGTGAAAATCAATCCTTTGGCAGCGTGGACAAATGATGCGGTCTGGTCATACATCAAGGCAAATAATGTGCCATACAACGTGTTGCATGATCAAAACTACCCAAGTATTGGATGCACACATTGCACGGCACCTGTTCTGCTGGGCCAGGACCCTCGTTCTGGACGCTGGAAAAATTTTGAAAAGACAGAATGCGGATTACATAAATAGAAAAGCTATAAATCCGAAATATTGAAACTAATAAAAAAATCGAATTTCCACATTTGGTTTTTCTCCCCTTGTTTCAGATATCGACATTCGGGTTTTAGATTAAATAAAAAAACGGCGACAGAACATGCATCACTTAATTACGAAAATCGGCAAGGGGCAACGAGGTGTTCGAGATCTCACTTGGGATGAGGCTAAGGAAGCGCTTCAACTTATGATGGAAGAAAAAGTTACTGGTCATCAGGTCGGCGCCTTTCTTATGGCTATGCGTATTAAACTGGAAGCGGTCCCTGAATTAGCAGCATTTACTTCTGCTACTCGGAATTATGTTGCACCCCTTAGCACGCCAGGGGACTGGAATGTGGTGGATGTCCCGGCTTATGGAGAGAAGCACAACACTATACATATGTGCCTCGCGGCGGCCATATTGGCCGCAGCAGCAGGAGCGAAAATTTGTTTGCATAGTATAGAGCATCCCTCATCGGCCTCTGACCTTTCCCGAATCCTCAGGTCATTAGGTATCCCCACGACTTTCGAAGGGCGAGACTTGACTGAGGCTCTTCAGGATCTCGGTTTTGTTTACTTAGATCTGGCGCTTTATCATGCGCCGTTGGTACGTTTTTTAGAATTGCGTGACGAACTGGGCGCGCAAAATCTTTTTCATCAAGTGGCACGTTTGCTGAACCCGACGCGCGCGCGCTCCCAAGTCATTGGAGTCGCCCATCCTCCTTATTTAGAAAAAATCCCGGAAGCGGTTTCCATGTTAGGCGGCCATCGCCTGTTGGTCTTTCAGGGAGTGGAAGGTTTCCCAGAACTTTCCATTTCCACACCAGCTCTCATGCGAGAGCTCAGAGATGATCGTGTGATGCCGGTGCATTTGAAACCGCAGGACCTTAGATTACCGTTGGGCTCTTTCCAAAGTATGGCGATTCCCAAACCGTCTTCTACCGTCTCACTTCCTGAACAGGAAGCGTCCCTCATTACGAAGATTTTGCATAACCAGATCAAAGACCGTCTTCGGGATTGGGCTGTTTATAATGCCGCGATGTTTATCTATGCTGCGGGACAAACCCAATCCATTGCCGCAGCTGTCCCTTTGGTCAAACAAACCCTTGAGTCAGGTGTCGCGGCTCAAAAGCTCAATGAGCTAGCGAAGATGGCCTCCGCTCCAACGAATGTTTCTCCCGTAAAAAAGGTTGTCCATGCATGAAGCATCTCCGTCAACTTGAGGATCAAAGTGTATATATCCTTCGAGAGGCATATAAGCATTTTGATAACCTGGGTATGCTGTGGTCTATGGGTAAGGACTCCACAGTGTTGCTCTGGCTCGCACGCAAAGCGTTTTTAGGGCATGTCCCCTTTCCGCTTTTGCATGTGGATACCAGTTATAAAATTCCGGCAATGATTGAGTATCGTGATCGATTGGCACGGGAATGGCGACTTGATTTAGTGGTCGGGCAAAACAAGAAAGCATTGGCTGAAGGTATGAACCATGAGCGGGGCCGCGTAGAATGTTGCACGGCGCTCAAAACGAATGGCCTAAAATTGTTATTAGAAGAAAAAGGCTACACGGGCATTATTCTCGGAGTCCGTGCGGATGAAGAAGGAACTCGAGCCAAGGAACGATATTTTTCTCCACGTGACAAAA
>CAZGFV010000085.1:0-5125 GCA_964524575.1 uncultured Nitrospiraceae bacterium | reverse complement strand
ATTGAAATTGTCCCATGTTAAGAACATTAAAAGGTCGAGTGTCTTTGCTGGCAATATCGACGCGAAAGGTGAGGTGCTTCAGATTTTGAGGCAATTGTTGACGGATACGCGTTTCAAGTTTGGTAGATGTCGTTCCTGAGCCTCGAGATTGGTAATCTTGAGTGGTCATTAATTGGCTATAAGCTGTTTTCATTTTCTGTTGGCGACCCAAGATTTAAACCCATTCTTTTGAGAGCCGTTGACGTTTCCGATTAGTTGATCGAGACCAATTCCGCACGGTTTCTATTAGAGACCAATCAGTCAGGTCCAAGTAATCGTTTAGTCGATCAAGGGGATTATGTGGGAAAATGCATTCCATGGTCTCAGGAAAAATTTCTAAAAGATGGAGGTCTATGGCTCGTGTAGTTCGATGAAAGTAAACATTAGAATACAGGTAAAATCTGGCGTTGAGAAATATTTGAAGGGCAGAAAGTCCATTTTTGTGAAGCGTTAGTCCTTTGGGTGTTATCAAGGTGTAATGAATGAGCCGAGTGATATCAACAGGTCCGACAGCAATGCCACACATATAAGAATCTCGCAGTACATAATCAAAATTATCAGCAGTAAAGAGTCCTCCGATTAAAGGCTGAAGGAGTTGAAGCCAACGAGGATATCGATGGCTTTTTTTGTGAGGATCTTTCAGAATCAGAAAGGCAATATAGTCTGGATCTAATGTCTCGTCCGTGGCAAACTTTCCTGATGGACTCCGCTTCAGTTTCTGGATCAGGTCCCCGAGTTCTTGGCGGATGATGGTTTGTCCAATCTGCTCATGAGAAATATCGAATGGTTTGAGGACATGATGGTCAAAAAAATGGCAAAATGGACCGTGTCCAATATCGTGAAGAAGGGCCGCGACTCTTAACAATTCCTCAACATACGGAAGTGAGGGAACTTTGCGAACGGTATTTGCCAGTGAGGCATACACATGCTTGGCATAGCGGCCTGCTAAATGCATGGCTCCTAGTGAATGTTGGAAACGGCTATGTTCCGCTGAAGGATAGACCCATCGCGCGCTTTGTAATTGATAAATGTAGCGAAGACGCTGGACCCAAGGTGAATCGATTAGGTCCTTTTCCGTGCTCTCGGCCGACGAAGTTTTCTCAGATGGAACGGTGAATTGAATATATTCATGAATTGGATCAGCAATCAGTGAAATGTGGTTGAACGGGGAATGTGGCATAAGAAGCAAGGGCTAAAAAAAATTATCGACGATAAGGTACAAAACGAATCTTAACTCAGGCTGGCTTTTTTGAACAACTAGTAGAATCATTGGAAATATGGCGTTGTTTTTTATACCGGGTAATCATAAAGAGAGCTAAGGGATAGGCAAGTAATGAGCACAAAAGACCAAGAGTACAGGCTCCAAGAGTAAAAGGAAGAACATACGGCATGGCGACCTTCATGATGGTTTCTGGAGATAAGTTGCCCCAAGAGAATGTGGGAGTATCCGGTATGCCTAGAATAAAACATCCTGTCCACATCGTGGCGCCAAGAATTGGGATAGTGGTCCATGGGTTATTCACAAAGTTTCCCAAAAGAATGGCAGCATAATTTAGTCGAATGGCCCAAGCCAAAAAGACCGATGATAGGGTGTGCAGCCCATACGTTGGGCTAAAGGCAATGAATACTCCAATGGCAAAGGCCAGCGCAATCCGGTGTGGGGATTCTTGAAGTTGTAAAACCTTTGTCAGTTGGGTGCGGATAGAGGTCAGAGAAAACATAGTGAATGAAGATTTAATTTTTTGGCGATGTCAAGAGAAGTGATTGTAACTCCTGCTTAAAATATTTTTGTTGGTTCCATCCTCTAACGTCAGTTTAAGCCCAAAGGACTTGGGTTTAACGGTACCGATGCAGGTAATTGGTGTTTTGAAACGTCTTGAAAGGTTAGCCAATTTCGACTGATGTTGATGATGCATGGTGAATAATAACTCATAATCCTCTCCACCAAGCAGCGCAAAGTCAAAGGGATCTAGGTCATTAGCAATAGCGTAAACATGACATTGACGAGAAATTGGGAGGTCTTTTGCCTGCAATTCTGCACCAACTTGACTGGCTTGACAGAGATGAGAGAGGTCTCCAGAAAGTCCATCTGAAATATCAATGGCTGCATGAGCGAGTCGGTGTTGGGATAGGTATTGACCCTGAACTACTCGTGCAGTTGGCCGTAAATGCCTTTTTTTTAAAAACGATTCATAGGGCCGAGGTGCCGAGGTTTTTTTCTGTTGGACTTGACGCTGCAAAACGTGGAGCCCAGCTCTGGAATCCCCCAAAGTGCCTGTTACACAGATCAGATCTCCCACCTTCGCGCCTTGGCGTCGTAAAGCCATATTTTTTTTGACTTGGCCTAGGATAGTTAAGGAAAGAAATAATCCTGATTGTGATGCTGATGTGTCGCCGCCTACCAGAGAAATGTGGTATTCGCGGCAGGCTTCCTTGAAACCTCGATAAAGAGTCCGCAACGTATCTAGGGAACAGGATTGAGGAACTGCTAGGGCAACCAGAATGAATTTTGGCACTGCTCCCATGGCGGCCATATCACTCATATTCGCAACAACTGCTCGGTAACCTATATCCTTGGGCTTTTCAAATCTTAAATCAAAGTGGATTCCTTCAATAGCAAGGTCTTTGCTGGCAATAAGAGATTCCTTGGGTGAAGTCTCAAGTATGGCAGCATCATCTCCAATCCCCTGAATAACATCGGTATGGAGGGTCTGACACTGTTTTTCCAATTTACGAATGAGGCCAAATTCTCCAAGGGCTGAAAGCGTTGACGGCTGTGATGCGTATCTTATCATGACGGATTGGAGGAGGAGAGGATTATTTTGGCTGTCTGGCGATGTAGAATTGCGGCTGCTCGTTTTTTGCGATTAGCGTTTGACGATTGGGATCGCGTAGACTTTGCAGACTTAGGTTTAGCAATCTTCGGCTTGGTTTGAGAGGATTTCACCACGTGTGATTTTCTTCGAAAATGTGCTGGCAGTTGGAGTGCTGCTTGAATTACATCGGCCATGGTTTCTGCAAAAACAAATCTCACATCTTTTAACAAGTGTTTGGGGAGTTCTTCTAAATCTTTTTTGTTCCGTTTAGGAATAATGATATTGGTTACAGTCGCCCGTTTGGCAGCGAGTATTTTTTCTTTGAGCCCACCGATAGGAAGAACTCGTCCTCGCAAAGTCACTTCGCCGGTCATGGCCACATCATGGCGAGCGGGGATGCTTGCCAAACTGGATATAATGGCCGTGGCCATGGTAATGCCCGCAGAAGGGCCATCCTTGGGAATGGCGCCAGCTGGGACGTGAATATGGATATCCGAATTGGCAAAAGTCTCTGTTTTAATGCTCAGGCGCTCAGCTTGAGAACGAACATAGCTTAGGGCAGCCTGGGCTGACTCTTTCATGACATCGCCTAAATGACCAGTGAGGGTTAACTGTCCTTTACCCTTCATGGCCGTCGCTTCGACGTGTAAAATTTCACCCCCGGTTTCAGTCCACGCGAGACCAGTAGTTACCCCAATTTGATCTTTTTCTTTTTCAGTCGCTGGAAGATACTTAGGAACACCCAAATATTTCTGAAGTGACGTGAGGGTAATAGTATGTGCCTTATTTTTTCCCTCGGCCACCTGTTTAGCCACCTTTCGCATAGTATTGGCGATTTCTCGTTCAAGGTTCCTGACACCAGCTTCGCGCGTGTGATGTGTGATGATTCGTTGAATAGCTGCATCCCCAATTTTGAAGTACTTTTCTGTAATGCCATGTTCTTCCAATTGACGAGGGATCAAATAGCGACGGGCAATTCCTAATTTTTCTTCCTCTGTGTATCCGGGAATTTCAATGATTTCCATGCGATCACGGAGAGCAGAAAGTATGGGATCTGTCAAGTTTGCCGTGGTAATGAACATGACATTGCTGAGATCAAAAGGAACCCCCAAGTAATGATCAGTAAAAGCACAATTTTGTTCAGGGTCCAAGACTTCCAGTAATGCAGCCGAGGGATCGCCGCGAAAGTCCATGCCAACCTTATCCACCTCATCCAGCATGAACACTGGATTGTTCGTGCCTGCTTGTTTAATGCTCTGAATAATGCGTCCTGGAAGCGCACCGACATAGGTTCGGCGGTGTCCGCGGATTTCTGCTTCGTCGCGCACTCCACCCAAACTAATTCGGACAAATTCTCGTCCCAAAGAGCGTGCGATTGATTTGCCTAGCGAAGTTTTTCCGACACCTGGGGGACCTGCAAAGCAGAGGATTGGCCCTTTGAGTTTCTTTTTTAATTTTCGAACAGCCAAATATTCCAAAATACGCTCTTTGACTTTTTCCAGATCATAGTGGTCTTCGTTGAGAACTTTCTGGGCTGCTTTAATACCAAGGTTATCTTCCGAGGCCTTATCCCAAGGGATTTCGACCATCCATTCAAGATAGGTCCGAACGGTTGTGGCCTCAGCTGTATCTGGGTGCATTTTCTCAAGCCGTTTCAACTGTTTTTCGGCTTCCTTTAAGACTTTTTCAGTCATGCCGGATTCTTGAATGCGTTTCCGAAATTCTGCGGCTTCTTCCGCGCGTTCATCCAATTCTCCAAGCTCTTTTTGTATGGCCTTGAGTTGTTCGCGTAGGAAATACTCTCGCTGGGTTTTGTCAATTTCTCCTTTGGCCTCAGCTTGGATTTTATGCTGCATCGACATAACATCGATTTCTTTGGTTAACAGATCGGTAACCTGTTTCAAGCGGGCTATGGGATCTGCAGTTTCCAAAATTTCCTGAATCACTTCCACTTTCAGGCCAAGGTTGGAAATGATGATGTCCGCGAGTCGACCCGGTTCATCAAGGTTTTCAATCACCACCATCACATCCGGCATGAGCACCTTGCCAAGACTTGTTAATCGTTCTAGGGTTTCCTTGGCTGTGCGAAGTACGGCCTCGGTTTCAAGTGAAGGGGGACCTGCTTGGACAGCAGGAAGCTGATCAATCTGAACAGCGTAGTATGGGTTCGTTTGGACATAATCCGTGATTTTGCCTTTGGTGACCCCTTGAACCAGAACTTTTATTCGCTCATCAGGAAGTTTGAGCATGCGCATGATTAGACCCACGGT
>CAZGFV010000084.1:1189-5227 GCA_964524575.1 uncultured Nitrospiraceae bacterium | reverse complement strand
CACCGCCAGTCTGCGTGAATGGTCTGCATGATAATACCGGCTTTCCGTCCGTTTTCGAACGCTTGAGCCAACATTTCTGGGCTCCCATCCGCCGACGTGACGTCAAAACCGGCTTTAAGAAGGCGAATTGAGTGGAATCCGGTGCCGGTGGACACATCTAAAACTTGGCGGACCCCCCGCTCTTTCATCAAATTGATGAAAAAGTCTCCCTCGCTGTTGGCACGAGCCTCCCAGTCGATTAATTCATCCCATTTTCTGACAAAGCTGTGAACATATTCTTTTTTGTATAGATCGGTTTTTCGTTGGGCGATTGGGTTTTCCCCGTAAAGCTGTTCTTTGCCCATGGCTGTACCTCCTCAAAACGTCTTCTAGCCCCGAAACCCTCTTCCCAATGAAAATCCCAGAGGTCAGATTCACAAGGCCAAACCTGGAAATGAAAAATCCCCGTGTGAGAAATGGGATAAGTCCGCAGGGGGGGAGAGGCCAGTCTAACGATACGGCCCCTGAGGGGCAACCCCCAAAATGTGCTCATGTGCTATGGAAATCTTCTTGAGTTCTGTTTCAATTCACTGCAAACTATACCTGGAGTTGTTGTGAAAACATAACTTATTGTTTTTTATGAAATTATGTTAATGATAGTATCTCAAGAAACTCAACCTATCCCTGTTAACATTGCCAAATTTAGCAGAATGGCGTGAAAAAGAAATGAAAAATACCACCGTGGTTTTCAAATTCTCTCTAGGATTAGTCTCAGCGTTTTTACTTTGGGGAGTTTTAACTCCGGATCAGTTAGCCAAAACAACCGGTTCAATTCAAAATTGGTTACTAGATGCCTTTGGGTGGTTCTACCTCCTTTGTGCAGTTGGGCTCTTGGTTACGGCTGTAATATTAGTTTTTTCACGATATGGGGATATACCATTGGGTCAGGAAGGGGAAAAACCTGAGTTTCTCCTTGTCACATGGTTTGCGAAGTTGATTTGTGATGGGATGGGAATAGGGCTAGTATTTTGGGGAGTAGCCGAACCGAGTTCTCATTTTTATGATCCCCCCTATGGTTCTCCCGAAACACCTGAAGCGGCTAGTCTGGCTCTCCAGTACTCCTTTTTTCATTGGGGCCTCCATCCTTGGGCGATCTATACTATGGTGGCCATGTGCTTGGCCTATTTCCAATTTCGCAAACAAGAGCCTGGCTTGATCAGCGCAAGTTGTCGGCCACTTTTAAAAAATCGAGCTCAAGGTTTAGCCGGACAAACCATTGACATTATAGCTGTTTTTGCCACGGTTTTCGGTGTTGCGACCTCTTTGGGCTTTGGCGCTATGCAGATTAGCGGAGGCCTGTCCTACCTTTTCAGTATCCCTAATTCAGTCATCACCCAACTCATTCTCATTATGATTGTTACAGTCTTATACATGGTATCTGCCCAAACTGGATTGCAACGAGGCATTAAGTATTTAAGTAATTTGAACATGGTATTGGCTATATCACTAATGGCATTTCTACTTTTCCTGGGGCCGACGAAATTTATCATGGAGGTCTTTACGTCAGCCCTCGGCGAATATCTGCACAACTTACCCAAAATGAGTTTATATTTGGCACCCTTCGATGACTCCCGTTGGATACAAAATTGGACCCTGTTTTACTGGGCCTGGTGGATTGCTTGGGCGCCGTTCGTGGGAACCTTTATTGCCAGGATCTCCCGAGGCCGAACAGTCAGAGAGTTTGTGCTAGGCGTTATGTTGGTGCCATCCCTATTTTGCGCCTTTTGGTTTTCAATTTTTGGAGGAACTGCCATATCCCTAGAAATGTTTCATCAGGTAGGGTTAAAAACGGTGATTGAGTCTCAAGGAAAAGAAGTTGCTCTCTTTACCCTTCTTGAACAATTCCCTATGGGTGCTGTCATGTCCCTGGTTGCGATTTTTTTAATTGGGACATTTTTTATTACCTCGGCGGACTCAGCCACCTTTGTACTTGGGACCCTAACCACCGGTGGGAATTTAAATCCATCGAATTCTGTGAAATTTACCTGGGGAATTGTACAATCGGTAGCGGCAGCCGTATTGCTGTGGTCAGGTGGCCTCAAAGGTCTTCAAACGGGTTCCATCCTTGTGGCCTTTCCCTTTGCCTTTATTATTCTTCTCATGGTCGGGTCTCTCCTTAAGGCATTCAAGGAAGATCCTGCCGCAAAAAAATAAGATTAATTGCCTAAGTATTTCATTGCCCTCAATTACTCGTTCGAGGTGGTTCCTTTTCTCTGTCATCTTCGCTAATTTCCCTTCTTTGACCATTAAAAAAACCGTGTGGTAAGTTGGACAATTAGGCGTTTTTACTTGGTTTCTTAATTCTTGGTGAATGCGAAGAGTTAGAAAGTTATTTTTGAATTTTGTAACAAAAAAATACCTGGGTTGTTTAAAGGCCCCGTGAATGGCTGACCATGTAGCTGAACAGATTGCGGCGTTGCGGGATGAAGATTGGGGTGTAAGAGAAGATGCAGCTGTGGCATTGGGAGAATCCGGTGATCCTCGAGGCGTCCAGCCATTGATTGAAGCTTTACGAGATTCAGACCGAGCTGTTCGAACGGCTGCGACATCGGCCCTGACCTCTATAGGGGAACCAGCTGTAATAGATTTGGGAAATTGTTTGCGAGATTCAGATTTATCGGTTCAGGAGGCCGCGGCCTCGATTTTATCCTCGATTGCGGATGATCGAGTAGTTGATGTGTTGCTTTCTGCTTTGGTGAGCGAAGACTGGGTCGTTCGTATGCATGCCTCCAAAGCTATTGGCCGCCTGGCAAGCCCACAGGCTGTTGGTACCTTAGTACTCCTTCTTCAAGACCGAGTCCCTGCTGTACGTGATGAGGCCATGGTTGCTTTGAAAAACATTGGCGAACAAGCGATTATTCCTTTGGTGACTTCTCTCAAAGATAAAAATTGGAGAACTCGGCTCAAGGCTACCGAGGCTTTGGGTGTCTTAGGATCAAAGACTGCCGTGCAGCCTCTCATCGAAATGGTCCAAAGTGATCCTGATACAGCGGTTCGGCAGGATGCAATCCAGGCGTTGGGGAATATTGGTGACCCGTCTGCCGTTGAGCAGTTATTGGGAGTTCTTAATGAGCCTCGTCTTCAAGTGCAAGCGGTAGAAGCTTTGGGAAAAATTGGGGATAGCCGAGCTCTGCCTACCTTGATGAAATTCGTAACCCTTTTAGATCCTACTCGGTATGAGGGACGGGCTCCAGTTTGCGAAGATGAACGGTATGAGCAAGACCTGGCGGTGGTTGAATCAGCCATTAAGGCTCTGGCTCGCTTAAAAGATGAGCAAGCTATTCCCGTCTTAATTAACGCGCTTCGAAGTACGTTAGTTCGTAAGGATGCCGCTGAAGCGCTCACTGTGTTTGGCAAGCTTGCCATTCCACCTCTTGTAGAACTATTTAAGAAAGAGTCCGATGAAAACATTCGGTATCACATTAAAGAAACACTAATGAAATTGGGTTGGAACCCCAATCGAGTTCGGCTTGACGGCTTGAGAAAGCCGTGAGGCCACAAGGTCAAAGGGATGCCAAGAGAAACAGTCGAAGTCATAGTTACTGAGTTAGCCCATGAAGAGGACTGGCGTCGAATGCGAGCGACGGCTACCTGTCTCAAAGGTGGACCCAAGGTGGTAGACCTCATCATTAAGGAGATCCAGAATGGTTCTCCTTCTTATAAAGTCGAGGCTGCGAGAATGTTGGCTCGAATTCGCGACCCTCGGGCTGGCGTGCCACTTGTGCAATTATTAGCTGTTGAAGAAGAAAGTGTGCGGGATTCGGTTGTGGCTTCTTTGGAGCAGATGGCAGGAATTTTGGATGAACTAACAGCCACAGCATTGGTGAATCTTTTGAAAAATGAGTCACTTCGTTCGATGGTTACTTCGTTACTGGGAGTGATCCCTACATCCATTGGCCCTTTAACCACAATGCTAAAAGATCAAGATGAAGAGTCGCGTGTGCAAGCCGCCGAAATTCTTGATCACTTACTGGATCCCCGTTCGGCGGATGCGTTGGT
>CAZGFV010000084.1:0-1089 GCA_964524575.1 uncultured Nitrospiraceae bacterium | reverse complement strand
GAAGCTGCTGCCGATGTCTTAGGAAAAATCGGAGACGTTCGAGCCGTGGAACCGTTGATCGAGCGATTGAAGAACGATCAAGATACTGGTGTAAAAGAATTAGCCGCAAAAGGACTTGGCCTCATTGGTGATGCTCGCCCTGTGGATTTGCTTATTGAAATGATTCCCATTAAACCCCTTCGTGTACTCGCGGTTGAGGCTTTGGAAAAGATCAAAGATGTTGAAGCCTTGCGGCCCCACGCTGAAGTATTTAAGCGAATGAAAAATGATCGTGATGGTTTGGTTTCCTATAACTCCGGAGTAATTATTGATAAATTAGAAGCTGCCTCCGCTCAAATGGACGAAGAATTTTGGTTAGGGAAGGAGAATGTCAATGGCTGATAGTGATCGGGTAGAACAGCTCTTATCGTCACTTCGTGATGATAATGAGGGGTTAAGAAATCATGCCGCGACGGGACTAGGGCAAATTGGGGAAGCCGCTATTCCGAAGCTCATAGAGCTATTTGAAGATGACGATTTGGTAATACGGGAAGCGGCAACCAGTGCGATTGTCCAAGTCGGGGAGCCAGCCATTGAACCGCTTATTGAGGCACTTGAGGAAGATGAATGGGCTATTCGAGAACAAGCCGCTTCAGCATTGGGGAAACTAAAGACCCCCAGGGCCGTAGAGCCGCTGGCCAAAGCGCTGAAAGACAAGGATGGTGGTGTGAGGACAGCCGCGGTCTGGGCATTGGAACGGATTGGGGATGCCCGTGCGGTTCCTGCTTTGATTGACTGTCTTATGGATGCGATGCTTCAAGAGGATGTTGCACGTGTGTTGAAAAAAATCGGAGATGAGCGAGCCACTGATGCCTTAATTGAAGGACTACAAGGCTCGAATTGGATCGTGCGTCGTCATGCGGCCGAAGCTCTTGGAAAAATTGGTGGTGCCAAAAGTTATGCTCCACTGGTGGAGGCGCTGTCTGATGAAGATTGGTTAGTCCGTCGAAATGCCGTTGAATCCCTAGCACGGCTAGGTGATACTCGGGCAATTGAATCCGTGGTGCCCCTTCTTGAAGATGAAAATGAAATGGTTCGAGATACAGCCGA
>CAZGFV010000083.1:5049-5258 GCA_964524575.1 uncultured Nitrospiraceae bacterium | reverse complement strand
GATTGAGATAAGTATAGTAATGTTCACCATGGCAGCGAGCGCCGTTGCGAAGGCAAGCCCAGCGTGTCCTAACGGACCCATCAGAGACAGTGCCAGCAGAATGTTAAGGAACATGGCGATCACTGCTGCAATAGCGGGGGTTTTGGTATCTTGCATCGAATAAAAAACCGACACCACAATCCGAGTCCCTGCAAATGCCCATAACCCGC
>CAZGFV010000083.1:4365-5004 GCA_964524575.1 uncultured Nitrospiraceae bacterium | reverse complement strand
GTTCCCGCCGTATCGACAGCGGAAAATGCCCCATGCTCAAAAAAGAGGTGAATAATCGGAACTCGAAGCAAAATGAGCCCAGCCATAGCCGGCAAAATGATAAACGCGATCATCCGTAACCCAAAGCCCACGGTTTCCCTCAGTTCATCCAAAGAACCTTTGGCCGCATGCATAGAAAGTGTTGGAAGTATGGCGGTAGCCAAAGCTACTCCAAATATCCCAAGAGGAAATTGAATAAGACGCATGCCATAAAATAAATATGTTGGTCCCCCTTCAAAATAGGAGGCCAGAATTGTACTTACCGTAATGTTGATTTGTGTCACTGAAGTACCTAATAACGAAGGCACAAGCAGCCACCCAATCTTTTTGATACCGGGGTGACCTGGCTCAAATCGCCATTGAAACAATAGCCCCCGCTTCTGTACCCCAGGCAGCTGGATGACCAGCTGAGCCAGGCCACCAATCACCACACCAATTGCAACGCCAAATACAGGCTCATCCAATAAAGGTGAAAGAAGCAAGGCTGAGACAATGACACAAATATTAAAAAAAACCGGCGCGAGCGCGGGAGCGGCAAATGCCCGAAGCGAATTGAGTATACCCATAGTCAAGGCTGCCAAGCTAATAAAAATCAGATAC
>CAZGFV010000083.1:0-4355 GCA_964524575.1 uncultured Nitrospiraceae bacterium | reverse complement strand
AGCGTCGTAAGTTTCAGTCTCGTGTGATCTTCGCGAAATCCCGGAGCCAACAGCCAAACAATTGTTGGTGCCACTACAACTCCAATAAGCGTAATCATCGTGACAATGGAAAGTAGCGTCGTGAAAACGGCACTTGCCAATTCCCAGGTTTCTCGTTTGCTTCGAAGTATGTGATATTCGGTAAACACCGGAATAAAGGCTGCTGAAATGGATCCTTCTGCCAGCAATTCTCGTAGCATATTGGGAACCCGATAGGCGATAAAGAACGCGTCCGCCGAAGCCGAAGCCCCGAGAATGCGAGCGAGAATTATGTCTCGTATAAAACCCAGAACGCGGCTACTAAACGTCGCTGCGCCTATAAGACCTGCATCTCCGGCAATGGAGCGATGGTCATCGGATAACTGATTAGCGGATGTGGACGGTTGCGGCGAGTCAGACATGCACCAAGATTCTAGCAAGATATGGGAATAAGTTGAATGTCCTACATGGCATCATTAACTTCTCAAAATAGAAAAAATACAATCAAAATGTGAAAAATGCCCAGAAAGTTTGCCTTTGCATAGGTTATAAGCCTCCTCTCTCTTCACGGGGAATCGTCAATTTGGCACTGATGAATTCTTGATGGGGAAGCTCAAGTGCCTTGGCAATGTGGCGGATTTCTTCGATCTCGGCATGAGATGTTTGATCAGCGGAATTGGCTATGGCGAAGAGACAACGAAGAAAGGCTTTGCGTTCATCAATGGTCGTGTAATCACAGAAACCCCTGGTGAGACGAGTAAGATCAAGCCCATGCATAATCCGCATGCGGCTCATCTCTGTAATCAGTTCAGCTTCGTCCTTCGGTAGGTTCCAGATTTGTTGAAGCCCAAGGCTCATAGCCTCCCGTTCTCGATGGCACACTTCACTATCCACCCACGCCACATGCGCCATGAGACCAGCAGCCAAGCAAATTTTTCGGATTTCTTTCTCAGGGATTTCCAGCTTATGACCACGGTTTTGTAATTCTGATGTAAACTGAAAGTAAATGGTGTTCTTAATAAAGTCTTCAATTCGGTCTTCTCGGGATGACTTACCCGCATAATAGTTCGCCCGGAATTTGAGGCTTTTCTTCAGCGGGTTCATAATGTGTGGCAAGAATCCTGTGCTTTTCGATTCCAAATCTTTCCGGATGGTCTCGATTAATTCAGCATTGGCCACACCTCCTTCAACAGCAACTAATTTCTCAAGCGTCGTCAATACCAATCGCTTATCACTTGCAGACCGAATACTATTCAAGACTCGATCTAAGAGTTCCTCTCGTTCCGCATCCGTGAGAGGATGGGTCATATAAATTTCGAGTTGCATCCAATCTTCGCCTGAGATATCTGGGAGCAGAAAAAGCAGCTCTTTGAGGGCATTAACTTCGTCAACGTCCAAACGTCCATCCGTCCATGCAATCCCAATCATGAGTTTGCCCAAATCTAAAATAAATTTCTTCTCAGCCATTTATGCTCCTTTTTCAATAAAAAATGAGAATCCCGTTGACACTTAAAAGAGTCTTTCTATAGCATCTTTTTCTTTGTTTTGTCTCTAAACAAATGGGAAAGGGCTAATCCTTGTGGTTCACGGATTTCGCTGTTTGATCTCTAACCACCAGGTTAACATCTTGAAACTGTGCTCTATTTTCTTCGTTTCAGTCTAAACTATCTACGATGACGACCCCTTCAAAAACAGATTATCCTGCCGGATCACGCTGGTGGTTCTTTCTTACGGCTTTTACCACAGGTGGCGTTGTCATGGCCTTGGAAATTCTCGGCAGCCGGTTATTAGCACCGGTCTTTGGGACTTCTCTGTTCGTGTGGGGAGCCTTGATTGGGGTGGTTTTGGCCGCCATGAGTACGGGCTATGCTATGGGAGGGTGGCTAGCCGACCGGCGTTCTCCGGGAATAGTCGTGACCATTCTTCTTCTGGGAGCAGGTGTGTGGACTCTCCTATTGGCTGGGGCTGGCCAACCCGCAGTCTTTACCGTTTCCCAATGGACCGCTGATCCACGCCTGGGTCCCTGTTTAGCCGCAAGCGTGCTGCTGGCTGTACCAGCTTTTTGTTTGAGCGGAGTTCTGCCAGCCTTACTGCGTTTGGCTATCGCAGATATGGGGCACCTTGGCCGTCATACGGGAGGTATGATCGCGGTTTCGACTATCGGCAGCTTAGTTGGCACATGGGGCACCTCATTCTTTCTACTCACATGGATGGGTAGCCTCAAACTTGTCGGGGTACTTGGTGTCATTCTGGTAGCGTTGGGATTATCTTGGCTCCTGTGGTATAGGCGAGCCAAAGCCTTGGTGGTTATAGCGATTTTAGTTAGTGCGTGGTTAGCGGTTTGGTTTGGTTTCCATCCGATTCTGATTGAACCTCCTGCGATATACCAAGAAGATAGTCCTTATCAGCAAGTGCAAGTTCGGGATGAAAAGGATTTACGATTCTTGATTCTCGACAATACGTTTCATGCCATTATGTGGCAGCCAGACCCTATTCGGCTAGCCTTGCCCTACAGTCAAATGATGATGGCCGCCCTCGGCCTCTACCCACATCCACAACAGGATTAATTTTGGGACATGTGGGTGGATCCTTGGCCAAAAGGTTAAAAAACATTTGGCCTAAATTGGAGATGGATATAGTCGAAATGGACCCGTCTGTAGTAGAGGCGGCTGAAAAATATTTTGAATATAAACCAGGCGATAAGCATCACATTTTTGTTCAAGATGCACGGGTGTTTTTGCGGCACACGGAAAAACAGTACGATATCATTTGGGTCGATGTGTTTGCCCGCCACCAAATTCCGTTTCATTTGACCACAGAAGAATTTTTTAAGGAACTTCGCGCGCGGCTATCGCCGAAAGGGGTGATCGCCGTTAATTTGGCTTCCTCGGATTCGAATTTAGATAGCGTTCGTGCAGAGGCTGTGGTTTCGACCATGAAAACGTCGTTTCCACATATCGAGACTTTTAGTATACCTGGACCCACATGGTTACGAACCAAAAAGGGATCGGTCAATCTCATCTTTTTTGCTACCTTTAAACCTCTAAATATGCGCACTCCAGATTTTGTCAATACCGCGATTATGTTGTTAAACAAAGGAAAAATGCCTCATGAAATTTTTGCTTTTTTAACCTCATCCGATTCTCCAGAGTGGGAGTCAGGGCAAATTCTGACCGATGATTTTTCTCCATTCGATATTCTCCTGGGCAGCGGATAATTTCACTCCTTCCAGTTGAGCTAAATTAGTGTATGCCTGGCTTATAGTTCCAAATTTTTATCTCTTTCATTGCTGAATTATTAATAATTAAAGAAAGCCTCTTCGTTCTCAAGTTAAGAAAACGTAAATCACTCATCGCAAAAAAATAAAAGCCCCTTCCCCCGAGAGAAAAAGAGAAAGGGCTATACGATTATTATTTTAAAAATTTGGAAAAGTTTATTTCTCTTGTGCGGGCCAAAATTTGTAACGGATTTGCGGTAGCTGTTTCCCTTCAAAGTTCGGGATGTCATAAAGACATCGATCAATCGTTTCCACTTCCTCTTTTGTAAATTCAAAAACCCGTGAAGTTTTCCAGAATTGATCGAAGGCAAAATAATCGCCAACCGTAGGCTTTTCAGCAACTGCCGCCTGCATTTGTTTAAAAACTTCCGTGTCCACTCCAGGAATCCGGTCATTATTTTGAGTAATGCACCATTTTAGTATTTCGGCGACACCGTACATGGTTAATTCAATTCTAATTTTGATCGCTTGAGATTCTGCCATCGCTTCCTCCTCGCTGGTAAGGGAGAACCTATAACACATTTATGTTTCGCTCTTCCAGTCGTTTGAAAAATTTCAAGTCAACTATTTACTTTAGTCTTAACTACATGGGGCCAATTGTCACATCCACTTGAAGAGAATAGGTCTTTGGCCCCACCGAGCCGCGTTATATCAATCAGAGAAAAAAAGGGTTATACTCGGAACTCAGGTCCTATCAGAATCGTAGGAAGAGGCGAAAAGAGAAAATCTGGCCCTGAAACAGTGAGGGTAATTGGTTGCCTTTTTCCTAATTGGTTGGAATTATGGTCCGAGCCCTCATCATCATTGCCCCGCTCCTCATCTTGTGTGGGTGCCCTCCCAAAAATGATTACGTCCCACCCGATCTTCTTTATCTGTATAAAAGCTATGACGTAGAAAAGAATCCAACATCAATTCGCTCCGGCGACTTTAATCACGATGGGTTCACAGACCTTGTAACTAGCAATATTGCAGCGAATTC
Organism: uncultured Nitrospiraceae bacterium; assembly: GCA_964524575.1. Lineage (GTDB taxonomy): Bacteria > Nitrospirota > Nitrospiria > Nitrospirales > UBA8639 > Nitronereus. The sequence goes on along the minus strand of CAZGFV010000083.1, from coordinate 81 downwards.
TCTGTCCTTGCTGTTTGGGAATGGTGATGGAAGTTTTCAGGCTCAGGTCAGAGTTCGGGTATGTAAAGAGCCGCGGAACCT
>CAZGFV010000082.1:0-5448 GCA_964524575.1 uncultured Nitrospiraceae bacterium | reverse complement strand
TGACAGGTCACAATGGAATAGGTGTGAAGAAACTCTCGTGGTGTCGAAAGATCCAGCATGTCTCTCGCGGCCCAAAATCGAAATCGAAGCACGGCAGGTGAATATTGAGCAAAGCCCGTTAGACGTTCTTTACTAGCATGATAAACACCTCCAAATTGAGACCCAGGTTGAAGTCGATCTAGGGCATGGAGAGTTAGTAACTGGTTGGATTTCTTTAAAGGGGGCAAGTACTGATCAATGAGTTCTTCTTCAAAGGACAAGTCACCAGCACCGAGATCCAACAAAGAGGGGTGATTCACTCTGAGGAGCCATTGGTAGGGATTAGAGTTGGCCTGAATAAATTTCTCGACTGTCAGCGGATCAACTTGGCTTTGATCTTGATTATTTTGGTCGGCCAACCCGAAGTAAAGGCATAGCGCACGAATGGCTTTAGTTTGAGTAAGGCCAGTTAATTCTTTCAGTTGAACTACTGTGGCATTGGATTTAAGCAAGGGACTGTCTGGCGATGGCAATGCCGCAAGTAATTTCTCCTTGATCAATGGAATACATTCACTTTGCTGAATTCGATTTTTTAATTGCTGGAGGGTTTCAGGAAATGAACTGGGCTCAACAAGTTTTCTGGTCAGATCCCAACCAATGGTATCATGTTGCTTGGCCTGCTTGGTCTGGAGGCGAAATGTGCTAATTGGGTCTAGGTCCGAATGGTCACCGGAAGAGGGAGAATGGAGGGAAGTATCGCGCGTCACAAGCAGAGCCTATCGATGGGTTGAATTGGGCGTCAAGCCCTGGGAAACCGAGTTGCAGATGATTAAGGCCTGTGTTACATGAAGAGCATGCATCGACCGATGTTCAGAAAAACGTTTACCTATGCCGTGTTAGCCACTTGGGGCATTCTATCAGCCACTGCATGTACCACCATCCACTCACCGTCAACCAATCAACAAGGACAAATCATCGTTTTGTCCTACAGTACGACCATACCACTTTCCCAACTGCAATCGGCCGTTTTAGACGCCCAAGTCGTGTATATCGGTGAAGCACATTACACTCCTTCCCATATCGAAGCAGCTCTTCAAGTGTTGCAAATCCTGGTCGATGAAGGACGCACCCCTATATTGGGGATGGAAATGTTTAGTTGGGATGGGCAGGCTGGACTAGATCGTTACCTCAATGGAGAAACCACCAGCCCGGAAAAATTCCTGGCCGAATCTCAGTGGAAAAATAATTGGGGTGGCAAGTATGAAGATTACTCGCTGCTCGTTGATTTTGCCAAAACACATCAATTAAAACTTCTGGGCCTGAATCCCCCTCGCCCCTTTGTCAGAAAAGTGGCCCGGAAAGGACTATCTGGAATCGGAACTGATCCCGATCTGAAAAAATGGAATATTCCTCATCCCTTTCCTGGGGACGACCCTGAATACCGCCGAATCATTTATGAACAAATTGAAAAATGTCATGGCGGCCTGAAACCTGAAATCTACGAAAAAATTTATGAAGCGTCCGTGTTCCGTGACGAAGGCATGGCTTCGATTATTACCACCATATCCAAGTTAGGATCTTCAACCCCAACGACTTTTGTGAGTTACACAGGTTCCGGACATATCCAATATGGCCTCCCTATTCCCAAACGGGTGCAACGCCAGCTGGGATTACCAGTTAAACAGGTTACGGTTTATCTTCATCCGCTTGATCCAGAACATCCTGAAGATGTTGAACATCTAATCGAGGGAAAAATTGCGGATTTTGTCTGGCTAACAAAGCTCGGTCCACATGGGAGACAGCCGCGATGTGGAGAGTAGAATACAAGTAATTGATTTTGTTGGTGTGCTGCACAGGAATCGAAACTGCTACAACTGGCTTAATAAGCCCACAAATTTCGCTTGCGTCTTTTGTAAGAATTTTAATAGAATTGGCGCTCTTCGTGTTTGCCTGAAGAAAAATTTGCCTTTTAGAAAGTGATAATAAGGAGGCTTAAAGCATGAAAAAGACCATTCAAGGAATTTTTAGCGGGGCACTACTCCTAACCAGTGCTACACCGGTATTGGCCAATGCTCCAGGTGGCGGCTATGAGGGAATCACGGGCTTGTATTATTCTATCATTGCTGTGATTCTGGCTTACGGTGTCTACGATATTTTCTTTAAAAAAGAGTAGTGTCCTCCCAAACCTTTTTAGTCTGAAGCGAGTGAAAGCCCCTTGTCGTCCTTGATGGCAGGGGTTTTTCGTTTTGACTAGCAATTAGTCCAATGTATTTAGAATTGACCCTTTTCCCTCAGTAATGGCTTGAGCGCCGTCATTACCGTATCCGCGACAATTTTGTATCCTGCAGCAGTTGGATGTATCCCATCGGCTTGGTTAAGGTTCGGTTGGGCCGCTACTCCTTCAAGCAAAAAGGGAATCAATGTAATCTTGTGTTTTTGGGCTAATTCCTGAAACATGGATGAGAACCCTGTGATGTAATTTAGTCCATAATTGGGAGGAATTTTCATGCCCGCCAACACGACAACCGTGTTGGCATTCTGTAATCGCGAAATAATCGTATCTAAATTGTAATACATGCTGGCCAGGGGCTGCCCGCGTAACCCATCATTTGCACCCAACTCTACGATGACAATCGAAGGGCGGCTTTTCAGCACCCAATCTAGTCGCCGCAATCCACCAGCCGTAGTATCCCCACTTACTCCAGCATTGATCACCCTATAGTGATACCCCGCACGATTCAACCGTTGTTGGAGCTGGGAGGGATACGATTGATCCGAGGATACTCCCAGACCGGCGGTTAGACTATCGCCAAAGGCAACAATTTTTGGGAAAGCAGATGATACAGACTTCGGCGTGACAACATCCGTGGACTTCGATGACGGAATAGCATTTTGGGCTTGAGGGTTTTCAGGTGAAAGAGAAACTTCTTGCGGATCACAACCGACCAGACCCCCAAAAAGGATAAAGGTGCATAACACTAGAGACAAGTTTGAGAAACTAGCCAAAAATTTAGGCTGGCATTTCACGATGGACATAGACAAAGTGAGAATTTTTTTGAGGGTTCATGATAAACTGTATATGGTCATAGCACATAATAGAATACTTCTGTAAACATTTTTCAATAATGAGAGACCTTTCCAGAATATGATCCGTGTTGAAAATCTCAATATGCAACTCAAAGCTGGAGGCCACATTGTTTCCATCCTAAAAGGGTTGAATTTTGACATTCCTCAAAAACAAATGGTGGCAATTAATGGCCCATCTGGGTGTGGAAAATCGACCTTGCTGGGACTTTTGGCGGGATTGGATAAACCTACCTCAGGATCGATTCAGCTCAACGGTCAGGAAATTACCTCATGGTCCGAGTTTCAGCTCGCTCACTTTCGTCGGCAAAACATCGGATACATTTTTCAATCGTTTCATCTCATTCCTACATTGACGGCACTGGAAAATGTCGCACTACCATTGGAACTGAATGGCGATTCAGCAGCAAACACTCAGGCGGAAGATCTGTTAAAGGCCATAGGTCTGCAAGACCGCTATAACCACTACCCCTCTCAACTGTCAGGTGGCGAACAGCAACGCATCGCCGTCGCCCGGGCATTTTCCTGCCGCCCTCCCATTCTTTTGGCTGATGAACCTACCGGCAATTTGGATAGTATCACAGGGCAGATGGTAATTGATCTGCTCCTTACCTTAAATCGTAACCAGGGCAGTACCTTGGTATTAGTGACCCATGACTCGACCCTGGCCGAACGAGCCGAACGAATTATTACTCTCCATGATGGAATGATCGTGTCTGATGAGAGCATGGAAAAATAGAAATTTTGTAAGTCGCCCCACGGTTGAATGCTCATGAGACAATTTCCAATTTCCTTGATAATGGCTTGGCGCGAAACACGAGGAAGCTGGCATCAGTTCGCGTTTTTTCTCGTCTGCGTGGCTATTGGAGTAGGATCGGTCGTTGGCATCGAACTCTTTGCCACGAATATGGAAAGCATGATTCTCGGGAACGCCAGGAGCTTATTGGGTGGAGATTTGGAAATTCAACTTGCTCGTCAATTGGGCGAATCTGGAAAAAACGTGTTGGCGTCCTTAAAAAATCGGCACGTCGAAATCACACATGTTAGGGAATTAGTGGGCATGGTAGCCGTTCAGGAAAATCAAGAACATTCGGCTTCCCCAAAGGTTCTCACTCCTCGATTCACCCAATTGGTCCAACTCAAAGTAGTCGAGGATAACTACCCCCTCTATGGCCACGTTGGCGTATCTCCCGAACAGCCCTTGCATTCAATGTTGTCTTCGGCTGATTCATGCCAAGAGAGTCCGTGCTTCGGCATCGTGGTGCAAGAATCTTTGCTGATTACTTTAGGCATAGGGGTTGGTTCACATATCAAGATTGGTCAGGCACGGTTCGAGATTAAGGGGGTGTTGCTTAAAGAACCAGACCGCGTAGCGAGTGCCTTTAGTCTTGGTCCTCGCGTGATGATTTCTCGTGAAGCTCTAGTCGCCACGGATTTAGTGCAAGTTGGTAGCAGAATTCGGCAACGCTACTTACTCCGGGTGCCAGAATCTCTTTCTCTGGAGCCACTTCGTGGTGAACTACAGGGAAGATTAGCTAACGCAGGCGCAAGGGTTTCAACATTTCACGATGCACAACCTCGCATCCGAAGATTTCTAGATCAACTTACCACTTATTTAGGATTGATTGGTCTAACCGCCTTGTTCGTTGGCGGAATTGGGATCGCCTGTACAATCCATGGATTCATCAAGCAAAAGATCACAACCGTGGCTATCCTGAAAGCCTTGGGCACTAACGCTGGACTCATCACCCGAGTATACGTTGGACAAAGCGTGCTGATGGGGTGCGTTGGAAGTTTCATTGGGACAACCTTGGGAATCGGGTTGCAGCTAGCTATACCACTCTTACTTAGAGGTCTTATTCCTCTTACAGTGGCTAATACGGTAACCGTCTTGCCATTGATCAAAGGTTTTGTCTTGGGAGTAGCCACAACATTTTTGTTTGCTTTGTGGCCTCTTCTCACCATTCGAACTATTCCACCGGCTCTCGTATTTCGTCGGGAGGTCGAACAAGGAATAGTTCAGAATGACCCAGAAGCATTTTGGAGAACATTATGGATAAGTTTTGTCACTTTTTGGAGAGACCGTCAGCAATTCATCACCGGAGTAATCATTGGTTTGGGGCTTACATTGCTGGCTACATGGCAAGCGCGGTCTATTTTCTTGGGCTTGACGTTTATCCTAGCCTTTGCTCTGGCATTGCTTATCCTTCAATTTGGGGTATGGCTTTTGCTAAGCGGACTAAGAACGTTGCCCCGCCCACGGTCCTTTGTCATTCGGCAGGCCTTAGGAAATGTGCAGCGGCCAGGGAACTATACCACGGGCATGGCTGTTTCAATCGGCGTCGGTGTGATGGTCATTGTCACCATAGCATTAATCAAAACGTC
>CAZGFV010000081.1:0-5590 GCA_964524575.1 uncultured Nitrospiraceae bacterium | reverse complement strand
TTTTGTGGCAGATTGGCATGCACTCTCAACAAATTTTGAAGACACTAGCCAACTTCAAACCTTTGGCCATGAAATTCTCATTGACTGGTTGGCAGCTGGTATCGATCCAGAACGCGCGACGCTGTTCATCCAATCTCATGTACCAGAGCATGCCACGTTAAATTTGCTCCTCTCCATGATTACCCCTGTGCCTTGGCTTGAGCGAAACCCTACATACAAGGAAAAAAAAGAACAAATTGAAGGCCGTGATCTCTCAACCCACGGTTTCTTGGGCTATCCCGTTCTTCAAGCCGCGGATATTTTATTGTATAAGGCTGATGCAGTGCCTGTGGGTAAAGATCAACTCCCTCATCTTGAACTGACAAGAGAAATCGCTCGACGCTTCAATAGCCTATACATGCCAGTACTCGTGGAACCCAAAGAGTTGCTAACTGAATTTCCCAAAGTCGCAGGAACCGACGGACGAAAAATGAGCAAGAGCTATGGAAATACCATTAATCTTTCAGATCCCGAGCCAGACGTTCGGCAAAAACTCAAAACTATGGTCACAGACCCAGCAAGGGTGAAGCGGAAAGATCCAGGAAACCCGGAGGTGTGTGCGGTTTTTGATTTTCACAAAATTTACTCGACTGCCGCTACGGTCGACCAAATCAATAGTGAATGCCGAACCGCTGAAATTGGCTGCATTGACTGCAAAAAATTCGTAGCTGATTCCATGGTGGAACGACTCTCCCCTATTTGGGAAGCCAGAAAAACACTTGAGGGAAATCCTAAACGGCTCGAAGAAGTCGTCCAGTTAGGATGTAAGCAAGCCACCAAAGTTTCGCAGGAAACAATTTCTGAAGTAAAAGAGGCCATGAAAATTTAAGGCTTTAAAAAACAAGATTTTTTTGTGAAGGCAAGGAAACTGTGCGCAGGAAACTACAGCGTACATTCGAATTAGCATGAGGATTTAAGCACAAGGCTGATGCCACTATCACGTAAAAAGGCGGTTTTTAGAAATGCCATTAGGGTAGCCATTGAAGATTTATGTAAGATTTTTGAAATTCACTTCAATCTAACTCTCCCGTCACTGAAAAACCTTCATGGAATCATTGGCTTGACTTAGTACCCCCCCAAAAGTACTATTAGCCTCTAAGCCCTTTTCCCAAACTACCATAATTAGAAACCTTCAAAATAACAGGTACTTATGCCAATTCGAGTCGGTATTAATGGTTTTGGACGAATCGGACGGAACGTGTTTCGGGCTTCCCTTGGGGATTCGGAAATTCAGTGTGTTGCTATTAACGATTTGACCGATTCCAAGACCCTTAGCCACCTACTTTCATACGACTCGGTCCATGGAAGGTTTCCGGGAGAAGTCGAAGCCAAACCCAACCAATTGGTTGTTAACGGGCAATCTATTGAAGTCCTGGCCGAAAGAGACCCAAAACAGCTGCCTTGGGGAAAATTGAAGGTGGATGTGGTAATTGAATCAACAGGCCGATTTACAGATCGAGAGAGCGCCAGCCAGCACCTCTCCGCGGGAGCTCCTCGCGTTGTGATTTCCGCACCAGGAAAAAATGTAGATATGACTATAGTTTTAGGTGTCAATGAAAATACATATGACCCTAAAAACCACCAAATAATTTCTAATGCATCCTGTACCACAAACTGCCTAGCAACCGTTGCTAAAGTTCTTTTGGAGAACTTCGGCATCAAGCATGGCTATATGACCACAATTCACTCGTACACCAATGACCAACAATTGTTGGATTTGCCTCACAAAGACCTTCGTCGGGCACGGAGCGCAGGACTTTCCATGATTCCAACATCAACAGGGGCAGCCAAAACCTTACATCTCGTCATTCCAGAATTGGAAGGGAAAATGGATGGCTTGGCGATTCGAGTTCCAACCCCCAATGTATCGTTAATCGACCTAGGAGTTGAGACCAACCGCGACTGTGATGCTAAACAAGTGAACAGAGCTTTTGCTAAAGCAGCTCAAGGTCCGCTCAAAGGCATATTGGGTTATTCTGAAGCTCCAGTTGTTTCCATTGACCTTAATGGATGTCCCAACTCGGCGACAGTGGATGCACCATTAACCACAGTCATGGATCATCGTTTTGTCAAAGTCTTTGCCTGGTACGATAACGAATGGGGTTATTCTTGCCGGCTTCGAGACTTGATTAAATTCTTGGCAGTCACGTCTTAATACCCATTTTTGCCCTAATCGGTGAGAAGTTGACTAGTCTGGAGGAAAAGATTCCTCGTGCATATCACTAAACGAACGATTGATCAGGTCGATCTCCGCGACAAGCGAGTCATCATTCGCGTAGACTTCAATGTACCTTTGGATGATGCATTGCAAATTATGGACGATTCCCGTATTCGCGCGGCATTGCCCACGATTAATCATACTGTCGACGAAGGTGGAAGCGTCATTCTCTGCTCACACCTCGGTCGGCCCAACGGAAAGCCCTGCGCAGAATTAAGTCTTGCTCCGGTAGCAAAACGCCTAAAACGTTTCCTTGGAAGAGACGTGATCTTCTCTCCAGATTGCATCGGGCCACAAGTGAAAAATCTGGTCAGCCAGCTTAAACCTGGCGATGTCCTGCTTCTTGAAAACCTTCGTTTTCATCTAGAAGAAGAACAAAATGATGAACAGTTTGCTTCGGAACTCGCTTCATTAGGTGATGTCTATATTAACGAAGCCTTTGGAACAGCGCATCGTTCCCATGCATCTACAACCGGCATTACTAAATATATCAAAGCCTCTGCTGCCGGCTATTTAATGAAACACGAAGTCGAATATCTTGAGGGCTCGGTAGAGAACCCGGTTCGGCCATTTGTGGCAATATTGGGCGGGGCAAAAGTTTCAGGGAAGATTGGTGTTATCGAAAATTTAGGGAAGAAAGTCGATAAGGTCATCATCGGTGGAGGCATGGCGTTCACGTTTATCAAAACCATGGGCATGAAAATTGGGCGATCCCTAGTCGAAGATGACATGCTGGATTTTGCCAAAGGCATTCACGATCATGCATTGGAACGCGGGGTTAAATTTTACTTGCCCGTGGATTGTGTTGTGGCCGCAAGCCTTGACCCAGGAGCAGAAACCAAAATAGTCCCTGTACAAGAAATTCCTGAAGGCTGGTATGGTATGGATATTGGACCAGCTTCAGTAAAACTATTTTCCGAAGCGGTACAAAACGCAAAAACTATTTTATGGAACGGGCCCATGGGTATGTTTGAACGGGATGCCTTTGCCCGTGGCACCCAAGCCATGGCGCATGCAGTAGCCAACGCCTATGCTCGGACAATCGTTGGGGGCGGGTCTACTGCGTTAGCCGTTCATCAAGCCGGAGAAACTGACAATATGTCCTTTATATCAACCGGTGGTGGCGCTGCGCTCCAATTGCTTGAGGATGGAGAAATGCCAGGCCTTGCCGCATTGCCCAACCGGTAATCTGCCCTACTCAAATGACCCACACAGTCACCCAATTTTAATACTATTCCATGAAAACTTGCCTCATTGTAGGAAATTGGAAAATGCACAAGACTGCAAAGGAAGCGGTGGGGTTCGTGCATGAATTTCGAAAAATTTCTCCGTCTTCTAATACCATTGATATTTTGATTGTCCCTCCCTTTGTGAGTCTTTTTGCTATTTCCCAAACCAGAACCAAAAACGATCGGTTTGCACTCGGCGCACAAAACCTTCATTGGGAACCGGAGGGAGCCTACACCGGCGAAGTCTCGGGTCCTATGTTAAAAGACTTGGGCTGTGATTATGTGATTGTGGGGCATTCGGAACGGCGACGCCTTTTCAAGGAAAGCAACAAAGACGTAAATAAAAAAGTTAAGGCTGCGTTAACTCATGATTTGTTGCCGATTTTATGCATTGGCGAAACTCTGGAGGAACGCAAAGCTTATAAGACTCAAGCTATTGTCAAAGATCAAATGATCAAGGGTCTTACGGGCCTTGATATTGATAATATCTCAAAGATTACCATCGCCTATGAACCTGTATGGGCTATCGGCACTGAACATGCGGCCACAGTTGAACAGGCCGAGGAAGTTCATGCATTCATTCGTAAAACTTTGGCTGCAGAGTGGGGACAAGTGGCTCAAGATATTCGAATTTTGTATGGCGGAAGCGTTTCATCTCGAAACGCCGAGGCCCTATTCAGTTGCAAGGAAATCGACGGGGGCTTGGTGGGAAAGGCTTGTCTCGATCCTGCTAGCTTTGCTAAGATCTGTAGCCTTGCAATTCAGAGCACTCAATAATTAACCTGGATAATAAAAAACTATGTACACCATCACCGTCATTTTGCACCTCATTGTATGTTTTTTAATGATTGCCGCAATTCTTCTTCAAGCGGGGAAAGGTGCGGAAATTGGCGCGGCCTTTGGCGGATCCAGTCAAACCGTCTTTGGTAGCCGAGGCCCGGGCACATTCCTTAGTAAAGTTACGGTTGGCGCAGCGATCGTGTTCATGCTCACTTCTTTAAGTTTAGCCGTTCTTTCGAAACGAGAAAATTCTTTATCCTCAGTAATCAGTCTTCCTGCCACATCGGGTGAGACAGCCACGACTCCTACTGCAACACCCACCACCCCTGCTACTGATTCTACGACTCACGATTCAGGAGAACATTCGAAGTAATTACTTCTGCAATTCTTTCAAACCGATTGCACAACACCGGCCCTCTGGAGTTACCTGTATCTTTTCAGGCTGAATAGAAATATTGGAAGGGAAAAAAGCAGAAACTAGCCCTGATTATACCGGAGTTAACCAATTCAGGTGGATCGAATCATCACCTCTGACAATATCGAAATAGGCTTTTTGCAGAATGGTCGTCACTGGACCGCGTTTTCCCTCACCAATAGTACGGTCGTCAATTTCTCGAACCGGGGTCACTTCAGCAGCGGTGCCGGTTAAAAACACTTCATCCGCGACATACATGGCATCACGAGTGAATCGTTCCTCAACCATAGGAATCTTTCGTTCTTGAGCAAGCTTCATAATTGCGTCGCGGGTAATCCCCTCAAGAATTGAGGTTAAAGGTGTGGTTTTGATCACACCTCTCTTCACAATAAAGATATTCTCTCCTGTTCCCTCAGCAACATACCCCTCCGGGTCGAGAAGAATGGCCTCATCATAACCAGCGTTTTTCGCTTCACATTTGGCCAAGATAGAATTGACGTAATGTCCTGAGGCCTTCGCACGGGTCATTGAGACATTCACATGATGGCGAGTAAAAGAGGACAATTTAGCCCGAATTCCACGCTTCAAGGCATCTTCACCTAAATACGTTCCCCAGGGCCAAGCCGCAATACTAAGCCTGATGGGATTGTTTCCAGGATACAATCCCATTTCCCCCCCGTAGCCCACAAAAAGCAAGGGACGAATGTAGCAGGACTCTAACTTGTTCACACGAACAGTCTCAATAATCGCGTCGGCTACTTCTTTCTTACTATAGGACACGTTCATGGCCATAATGTGAGCTGATTCGAACAAACGATCGACGTGTTCATTCAAACGAAAGATGGCAGAACCCTTACTGCCCTTATAGCAGCGAATCCCCTCAAATGCAGCGAAACAATAATCTAGCGC
>CAZGFV010000080.1:5480-5869 GCA_964524575.1 uncultured Nitrospiraceae bacterium | reverse complement strand
TTAGGAAAAATGGTATGGGCTACTAGCAATGCACGATCTTGATGGAATTCATACGGCAAATTCCGCCTCCTGTTCCACATTAGGAACAGATGTTTGATGCACCTTCACGGGGTCTCCTGACATTAACGGGCGAGCAACAGAAATAGGGAAAGATGGTTCCCTTTGGGTCACACCCTTTGAAGCAGGAGCTAAAAAGACCATTGTCGTGTATTCAGCCGATGTCACGCACATCAGATAATGGGACAAGCGATGCTACTCACCATAGACATTGGTAATTCTCAAATCGCGTTTGGCATTTTTGAGGAAGACGCGCTTCACGCTTCCTGGCATCTGGCCACAAATGCGACGAAAACACCCGATGAATATGGTTCATTGTTTATTTCTCTCAT
>CAZGFV010000080.1:0-5470 GCA_964524575.1 uncultured Nitrospiraceae bacterium | reverse complement strand
AAGTAAATGAGACCTACTTCCATCATTGTCCGCTAATCGTGACTGCAAATTTTCCTTTTGGATTGGTGATTCAATATGCCAATCCCTATGAAATTGGTACAGATCGATTAGTTAATGCGGCTGCAGCTTATGCGCGGTTCCAATCAAGCCTGATTATTGTAGACTTTGGCACCGCCACAACCTTTTGTACAGTGACCTCGGATGGACGATACCTAGGTGGCGCAATTGCTCCAGGCCTCAAGAGTTCCGCCCATGCGCTTCATACTCATACGGCTAAACTGCCTAACGTGGAGTTAGTAAAACCTAAAAATGTCATTGGCACGGATACAGCCAGCAGTATTCAATCCGGATTAATTTTTGGGTATTCCGGTTTAGTCGATGAATTAACGACTCGTATTCAGCGAGAAGTTGGGCAAACAAGTCGGGTAATTGCTACTGGAGGATTAGCACCTATTCTGGCCCCACTTACTCACTCAATCCAAGAGGTCTGCCCCTATTTGACCCTTGAGGGCCTGGCACTCCTTTATGAACGCGTAAAAAGCTAATCACTACCCTATCTAGTTATCCACAGCCCTAAAACATTTTCCCTATTTTTTTCCCTCATTGGGTTGACTTTGCCCCTATAGTGCCTATCTGAAAAATAGCCCTCATGCGTTAGTGAAAATATATGCCTGATGCCCAACCAAGTGCCTTGAGCTAGAAAAAACCTTTTTTCGAGGAGACATTCCTCTGGTGCAGGATGTTCTGGTTTTTTATCCTACCCCAAGAACCATTAGTCAAAGGAAAATAAAATTCCTTCGAAAAACCTTAACTTTTCAAAGAATTCTTTGTTTCAGCAGTCAATAAAGGAAGAGATTTGGAAAATCAACAACAAGAGCCAACGGCCTCTAGCGACCATGGAGCTACAGATACCCAACAGGCGGAAACGTTAGAAAACGTGACTGACACTCTGCCCGAAACCTAAGAGGAAAATTCGGATGAACAAGACGAGCCCTTAGTCCCACAATCCGAACTCACGGTCAAAACCGAAGAACTGCAGATCCTCAGTGACAAATACCTCCGGTTAGCAGCGGAGTTTGAGAACTACAAGCGCCGGACTCAACGGGATCAAAGCGACACAGTCCGATTTGCCAATGAAAAACTGTTAAGGGACTTACTCCCCACCATTGATAACCTTGAAAGAGCCCTTCAATGCAGCCGGGAACAAGCAGATAGCGAGGGATTTCTCCAAGGCGTGGAACTAACCTACAAACAATTTCTCGATACCTTGGAGAAGCTTGGAGTAAGTCAGGTAGCTAGTGTCGGAGAACCGTTTGACCCTACAAAACATCAAGCCGTAGGGCAAGTAGAATCCTCTAGCGTCGCTGAAAATTATGTCGTTGATGAATATCAAAAAGGGTATTTTCTTCAGGATCGCATACTTCGACCCGCGATGGTTACCGTGGCCAGGACAACTGTAGACGAGGACTTGGCCGCGCCCTCGGAAGATGAAAGCATAGAGTAGAGTAAGGAAGGAGAATAAGAATGAGCAAAATTATCGGAATTGACCTTGGAACTACCAATTCTTGTATCGCAATTATGAGCGGTGGCGACCCAGAAGTTATCACCAATTCCGAGGGAGGCCGCACTACTCCATCAGTGGTAGCAGTAAACGATAAAGAAGAGCGGTTAGTCGGCCAAATTGCAAAACGACAAGCCATTACTAATCCAGAAAATACCATTTTTTCCGTGAAACGGTTAATGGGTCGAAAATTCGGGGCCAAGGAAGTCAAAAATGCGCTTGAACGTCTTCCCTATAAAATTGAAGAAGGCTCTAATGGTGATGCTCAGGTGAAGATTCGAGACAAAGCCTACAGTCCGCCAGAAGTCTCAGCCATGATCTTACAAAAAATCAAACAAACTGCCGAGGATTATTTGAACGAAAAAGTAACCGATGCGGTGATTACGGTTCCTGCATATTTTGATGATAGCCAACGTCAAGCTACCAAGGATGCTGGTCAAATTGCCGGCCTCAATGTTTTGCGAATCATTAACGAGCCAACTGCTGCATCCCTTGCCTATGGTTTAGATAAGAAATCAGAAGAACGCATTGTAGTTTATGACCTTGGAGGCGGAACTTTTGACGTGTCTATCTTGGAAATCGGAGACGGAGTCTTTGAGGTCAAGGCCACGAATGGAGATACGTTCCTCGGCGGTGATGATTTTGATCTTCGTATTATTGATTGGCTTGTTGAGGAATTTAAAAAAGACCAGGGCATCGATCTGAAAAACGATCGTATGGCTTTGCAACGACTGAAAGAAGCCGCCGAACGCGCAAAAATTGAATTATCATCTGCACAAGAAACCGAGATTAATTTACCTTTTATCACAGCAGATGCAAGTGGTCCTAAGCATCTAGTCCTTAAACTTACGCGTGCCAAATTTGAACAATTAGTTGATGATCTTATTGTTCGGTCAATTGAACCATGCAAAAAAGCACTGGCTGATTCAGGAGTTTCCGCTAATGAGATTAACGAAGTCGTGCTGGTTGGAGGCATGACTCGAATGCCTAAAGTCATCGAACGTGTAAAGAATTTTTTCGGCAAAGAACCCCATCGTGGTGTGAATCCTGACGAAGTCGTAGCCATTGGCGCAGCAATTCAGGGAGGGGTACTCAAGGGCGATGTCAAGGATGTCCTGTTACTGGCCGTCACCCCCTTGTCCCTTGGCATTGAAACACTTGGTGGCGTATTTACACGATTGATTGATCGAAACACCACTATTCCAACAAAAAAGAGCCAAATCTTTTCTACCGCTGCGGATAGTCAAACAGCTGTCACAATCAGGGTCTTTCAAGGCGAACGGGAAATGGCCAATGATAATAAATTGCTTGGGCAATTTGACCTCGTCGGCATTCCACCCGCTCCCCGTGGCATGCCACAAATTGAAGTAGCATTTGATATCGACGCTAATGGGATTGTACACGTCAATGCCAAGGATATGGCTACCCAAAAAGAACAGTCAATCAAAATTACCGCTTCAAGTGGTCTGAGCAAAGAAGAAGTTGAAGAGTTGGTTAAGGATGCGCAGGCGCATTCCGAAGAAGACAAAAAACGGCGAGAAGCTGTCGAAATTCGAAATCAAGCTGATACACTCATCTACGGAACGGAAAAAAACTTGCAAGAACATGGCGATAAAATTTCCGAAGAAGAAAAAACCAAAATCCAAGAAGCCATCACTGCCATGAAGACCGCCATGGAAGGTGATGATATTGAGGCCATGAAGACGGCTATGCAAACCTTGCAGACCGCGTCTCACAAGTTGGCGGAGGAAATGTATAAGTCAGCTTCGGCTGAAGGCACGCCTCCAGGAGCAGAAGATAGTGATAGCAACACGGGAAGTGAGTCAACTAGCGAGAATGGCGATCAAGAAAAAGTCGTGGATGCAGAGTTTGAAGAAGTTGACGGGGAAAAGAAATAATTATCGCTGGATAATTTTCCATTAAGTCCAATAACGCACATATTCACATGAAACCAGATTTGAAAAGATGGCACCAGTGACCAAACGAGATTATTATGAAGTTCTTGGGGTTTCCCGTGACGCCTCAGACGATGAAATTAAAAAGGCATTTCGAAAAGTTGCTAGACAACACCACCCTGATCTGCAAAGCGATCCTCAAGAAAAGAAAAAAGCCGAGGAAAAATTTAAGGAAGCCGGTGAAGCCTATGATGTCCTCAGCAATATAGAGACGCGAAAAAGATATAACATGTTTGGACATTCCGGTGGGCCGCAGGGATTTGGAGGAGCTGAAGGATTTGGTGCAGGTGGCGGCTTTAGTGACGTTTTTGGAGATATTTTCGAAGACTTTTTTGGTGGAAGCCGAGGCGGACGCCATCGAGGCGAACAAGGTAATGACCTTCAATATAATTTAGAGTTAACCTTTGAAGAAGCCGTTTACGGGAAAGACGCTAAACTCAAAATTCCACGGTGGGAAACCTGCGATTCCTGCAAAGGTAGTGGAGCGAAATCTAGTAACGCGATAAAGAGATGCTCCGGATGTGGGGGCGCTGGTCAAATTCGTCTCCAACAAGGATTTTTTACAATTAATCGAACTTGCGGGCAGTGTCAGGGGACAGGACAAATCATCTCTGAGCCTTGCACGACATGTCGAGGAGAACGACGGGTTTACCGAGAACGAAACCTCTCTGTCACCATTCCTGCGGGGATTGAAACCGGCATGCGTCTTCGATTATCTCATGAAGGTGAACATGGACTGAATGGTGGCCCACCCGGAGATTTATATGTCGCTATTTCCGTTAAACCACATACTATCTTTACTCGAAAGGGAAATGATATTCTTGTTGACCTTCCAGTTCATTTTGTTACCGCAACCCTCGGGGGAAAAGTCGAAGTCCCGACGTTAAAAGGAAAAACCTCGGTTAAAATTCCAGAGGGCACTCAGCACGACCGAATATTGCGACTTAAGGGCATCGGTGCTCCAGCGATTGGAAGCAAAGGTAAGGTGGGTTTCGAAGGCAATCAAATGGGTGATCAACTGATCCGTGTCAAAATTCAAATTCCTACCAAGTTATCAGCGCATCAGCGGGAGTTGCTTGCAGCATTTACGAAGGAGAATGATTTAGGTATGGAAAGTAGTGAAGAAGGAATATTCAAGAAGGTCAAAAATATATTTGATTAAATCTCCGTTAAGTTTAGGCATTCTCACCCCTTCATGCCAGTTTTTTTTGTCCCCTCAAAACTTCTTAACGACAAAGTCCTTATCATCAAAGGTCCATTGTTTCAGCATCTTTCGAAAAGTCTTCGAATGCGTGAGGGTGAAGAATTAATCGTCGCGGACGATACCCGACAGCGACACCACCTTCGCATCCAATCACTGAGCAAAACCACAATAACCGGCGAGATTTTTAAAACGGAGCAGGGACCACCTCCTACCAAGGCTAGCATTATTCTAGGCCAGTCCATATTGAAGGGCGACCGTATGAACTGGGCAATTCAAAAAGCCACTGAGTTAGGAGTTTCGATTATCGTTCCATTACTCACAGACCGAGTGATTGTTCGCCCAAGAGCAGATCGGGTTAAATTTTTACAAGAACGCTATGCTGGCATCGCCTTGGATGCCGCACAACAATCAGAACGATGGGAGGTCCCCCAAGTATTGCCTCCAATACCTATACGAAAATTTTTTGAGCAATATCGTCAAGAAACGATCAAATGCCTATTGGTAGAGCGCGATCAATTACCAGGCCTTCAAACACTTCCGCTGGATAACGAATTTTCTGGTACAGTAATTTTGACAGGAGGGCCGGAAGGAGGATGGACCGAGCAAGAACAACAAACTGCGAAACAATTCGGCTTTATTTCATTTTCCTTAGGTGCTTCAATTCTACGCGGTGAAACAACTCCCCTGGCAGCCTTAAGTATAATTCAATCTTGTTTAGGAAATTTAGGATAACGTATTCCCAGATTATGA
>CAZGFV010000079.1:0-5897 GCA_964524575.1 uncultured Nitrospiraceae bacterium | reverse complement strand
TTACTAAAATGGGTTGAAGAATCCCATTTTGTTTAATTGATTCAGCCAAACTTTCTAGATCTTCTTGTACAAACCTTTTTCGTGGCTGAAACTGGTTTGCTAAAATCTGAGCGATTGGAACCATCTGAATGGCCTGGTCCAATCCAGCCAAACGGGGGTCCTGGCTAGGCAACAAGGCTCCCAGCCCTTTACCTAATGCTTTTTTCTCCATTCTCCAGTAACTCCTTTGCGACTTCTAGGTATGCTTTTGAGCCCGAGGAAGACGGATTGTACAACAATCCTGGCCTTCCGTAACTCGGGGCTTCAGCTAAGGCTACGTTTCTGGGGATCATGGATTGATAGACTTTTTGCCCAAAAAACTTCCTGACCTCATCAGAAACTTGTTTTGAAAGTGTTAATCTCGCATCCCACATCGTTAAAAGAATTCCCTCAAGCTCCAATTCTGGGTTAAACGAATTGCGGACGCGGTCAATGTTTTGTATAAGCCGCCCTAACCCTTCCATAGCGTAATATTCACACTGAACCGGGATTAAAATCGAATGGGCGGCAGCAAGTGCGTTCACGGTCAACAGGCCTAGAGCAGGGGGGCAATCTAAGATGATAAAATCATATTGATCAAGAACTTGACTCACAACATTTTTGAGGGCATGCTCGCGACCGTCCAATACTGCTAACTCTACTTCTGCTCCTGCCAAATCTGATCCCGAGGGAAAAAGGTGTAGCCCAGAAATCTTGGTTTGAAGGATCACCTCCTTAGCTGGAGTCTTTTTTATAAGGCAATCGTAAATGACGATGGATTGATCCTCTATGCCAAAACCACTGGTTGCATTCGCCTGCGGATCGAGATCAACAAGTAAGACGGATTTTCCGGAAATTGCCAGGGCAGTAGCGAGGTTCACAGAGGTGGTTGTTTTCCCAACTCCGCCCTTTTGATTTGCCACAGCGATGATCTTAGCCATTGAAATAATTGCGTTTTTTAAAACATTTGAAATGAACGTTCCACGTGGAACATTGCCAAATTAATTGGTGGGACTTAGCACTAATAAAACTCGTTCCCCGAAACCAAATGGTAGAATATAAGAAATCTCTTCCTGGACAAAAAACCCTGTTATTTCCCCGGGGTTTCGGGATTTCTTTGGGCGGCTTAAAATGAGTTTCCCGTCTTTTCCCAAGAATGGCCTAACATAAGGCAATAAGGCATCAAATCTCAATGCCTTGAGAAAAATAAAATCAAATATTTTTTTATGCTCTTCAAATTTGTTTAAATCTTCAATGCGACTTGGTTCGATAGCCACATTTTTTAATTTCAAGATCCCAACGATATGGTGAAGAAACGAGACTTTTTTTAAATTTGGTTCAACCAGGGTCACAAATAGGTGTGGGCAAGAAATTTTTAATGGCAAACCAGGAAAACCTGCTCCGCTTCCAACATCCAAGATCGAACTTCCAGTTTTTTGTTTAAAAACCTTCTGAAAGGCCAAAGAGTCAATGAACAAATTGGAGATGATACGATTTTCCTCCTTGTGGCCCGTTAAGTTTATTTTTTGGTTCCACCTCACAAGTTCCTGAAAATAGGTCTCAATTTGACTGATTGCCTCATCTGAGAAATCCACTCCGATTTTTAGGGATTCTTGCCTAATGGTTTTAAGCGTGGCCTGGCTTTCCATATCTCAATGTTCTACGTGGAACAATTCTAGGAATGGCTATGGTTTTTTATTATATTAAAAAGCTCAGGGGTAACGCCTTTAAGATGCGTTTTGGGGTGATCATATTTGTCTGGCTCTATGTTGTCTTTCTAACGATACCAAAAGGAGGGATATAGCAGCGGGTGTAACACCTGAGATCCTGGAAGCTTGCCCAACCGATGCCGGTTTAACCTTAGAAAGTTTTTCGGCCACTTCTTTGGAAAAACCGCTGATTTCGTCATAGGCAAAGTCTATGGGAATTGGTTTTTTTTCAAGTTTCTTAAATTTTTCAATATGTTGAAGCTGCCTCTTAATGTATCCTTCGTACTTGATGGAAATTTCAATAGCCTCCTGGATGGTTTCATCTTCCACCGGGAGGTACCCTGAAATTTCGCAAAGCCTCGAATACGATATTTCGGGACGACGCAATAATTGAGCAAGCGTGTGGCCCGAGTCAGGAAGATTTTCCTCAAAGTTTTTCCACCGGCATGATGTTTCCTGATTCCAGATCGGCCGATTTGTGTTAAGACGGCTAACCTCTTGGTTTATGGTCTCTTGTCTGTTGAGGAATTCGCTGAAAATGTCTTCTTTAACTAGGCCCAAACTATGACCGACCTCCATAAGTCTAGCAGCCGCATTGTCTTCCCTGAGTAGTAACCGATATTCTGCCCTTGAGGTAAACATTCGGTATGGCTCTCTTGCATCCTTGGTAATCAAATCATCAATTAAAACACCAATATATGCTTGGGAGCGATCTAAAATAAGCGGTTTCTTTTCCTGGACTTTCAATGCTGCGTTGATCCCTGCAATGATTCCCTGTGCTGCGGCCTCTTCATAGCCCGAGGTACCATTAATCTGTCCGGCGTGATACAGACCCGAGACTACTTTAGTTTCAAGAGTGGGATAAAGTTGGCGGGGAGGAAAGTAATCATATTCGACCGCATAGCCCGGTTTAAGCATTTTCGCCTGTTCAAGGCCCGGTATAGTCTTCAATACCGCTCCCTGGACATCGACAGGAAGACTAGTGGAAATGCCATTGGGATAAAAAGAGTTCGATTTTAACTCTTCCGGTTCAAGAAAGATTTGGTGGCTCGTTTTATCGGAAAAACGCACAACTTTGTCCTCGATTGATGGACAATACCGAGGCCCTACTGAATCAATCACCCCAGCATAAATTGGCGACCGATCCAGATTTTTCCTAATAATTTCATGCGTTTCCTCGGTTGTTGTGGTTAAATGACAAGAAATTTGAGGATTGCCAATCGTTTTGGTTCTAAACGAAAAGGGGCGAGGAGGGAAGTCCCCTGGCTGAACCTGCATCACTTCAAAATTGATGGTTTCTTGGGCTAGTCGAGGAGGTGTTCCAGTTTTTAAACGGCCCACTTCAAAGCCAAAATCTCTCATGCAGTCCGACAAATGCTCGGAAGGAGTTTCCCCTGCGCGTCCACCAGGAAGATGGTTTAGCCCAATATGCATTAACCCTTTTAAGAAAGTTCCGGAAGTGATGATAATCGCTCTGGCATTGATGGTTTCACCCTTATTTGTCACGACCCCAGTGACTGCATTGCCTCTCGTTAAAATTCTCTCAGCTGTACCGGTAACTATTTCCAAGTTGGGTTGAGCCTTTAAAGTTTCCTGCATAGCCACTCGGTACAAGGCCTTATCACACTGGACCCTCGTTGCCCGAACCGCTGGCCCTTTCCGCGTATTAAGAGTACGAAATTGAATGCCCGCTTTATCAGTATTGTGTCCGATTTCCCCACCCAGTGCATCGATTTCTTTTACTAAATGGCCCTTGGCAATCCCACCAACAGCAGGATTACAAGGCATTTGGGCAATTTTCGTTTCATCAATGGTCAGCAGGATAACGCTGCAGCCCATTCGGGCACCGGCTAGCGCTGCCTCGCATCCAGCATGGCCACCTCCAATAACAATAATGTCTCGTTCTACCGACATATACGTTTAAAAACTTAGCTAAAATTACTTTCCAATGCAGAAGTCACGAAAAATGCGGTCTAAAATATCTTCTGTGCACACGGCACCCGTGATTTCCCCAAGAGAGTCTAGTGCAGCTCGCATATCGAACGCAATACATTCCCCATCCATTCCTGCCTGAATAGATGTTTGAGCCTGTAGAATTGATTCCCTGGCTTTTACCAACGCAGCTTTATGGCGAAGGTGCGTCACTATTGGAACTTGCCCAGTTTCACGGTTGCCCTTAAAAAACCATTTTCGAATCGTTTCTTTCAATAAATCTAAGCCTTTTTCGCTTTTAACAGAAATTTTCAATATCTTTTCAGCGTTATTAATACTTTCAAATTTTTCGGTTTTTTTATACTCCGAAGACATAGCATTCAAAATTTCTTGAATCTCCATTTTGAAATGCAAATCGCTTTTGTTAAGGAGGATGAGACAACGGTCTCGCCCATACTCTTTGAGGAGAAGACGGTCTTCTTCGGTTAACGCTTCTGAACTATCGAGGACTAACAAAAGAAGGTCGGCTTCTTCTAAGACCTCTCTTGTGCGCCGCATACCTTCTTCTTCAATTAGGTCTTCGGTCTTTCGCAGGCCTGCAGTATCGAGTAGCCGCATCCGGAATCCGGAAAGATTTACGCATTCATCAATCACGTCTCGTGTAGTTCCGGGCACTGAAGAGACAATGGCCCGATCTGTTTTAAGCAACACATTGAGCAAACTCGACTTCCCCACATTAGGTCTACCGATAATAGCGACTTGGATTCCCTCCCGAATCATCCGGCCTTCTTCAAACGTATCAATCATGCGTTGAAGCTTGGCTTGGGTTTCTTGGAATACGCGCCCCAATTGCTCGTTCTTAATAAACGAAATATCTTCTTCAACAAAATCCATCCCCGCTTCAAGATGGGCAAGATTTCGGATCAATTCATCTTTTAATTGTTCGACTTCTCGGCTAAGTGTTCCTCGCAAAAGCCCTTGGGCACTCCGAAGGCTGTTGGTGGTGGTGGCCTGTATGGTATCCAGAACAGCCTCCGCCTGTATCAAATCGAGACGCCCATTTAAAAATGCCCGCTTCGTAAATTCTCCTGGCTCCGCTATTCTTGCCCCTTCCTGAATAAGGGCATCACAGGTTGTCTGCATAATGAAGGGTCCGCCGTGCGTTTGGATCTCAACCACATCTTCTCCTGTATAGGAATACGGCCTTCTCATGATCACTACTAATGCCTCATCAAGTGGGAAGTTTTCTTTGGAAAATACGTCGCTCAGGTACAATCGATGGCTGGAAAGTTTTTCCAAAGGAGTGTGATTTTTGGGACGAACAAACTTGGCAGCAATCAGGATAGCCTGATCGCCACTGATTCGAACAATGCCCACACCTCCTTCGCCTAGCGGCGTGGCAATCGCGCAAATCGTATCTTCTCCCGCTGTTTCGTTCATGGGAGATCCAATGAATCACTCAGCCTCTTTTTGCGATCCCTTGCCTTTTTTTTTCTTAGGCCCGCCTGATTCTTCTGGGATTTCGGCGGTCGCAGCCTGAGCGTGTAGTGGTGGTTGCGTTGGTGTCCGTTTTCCTAAAATGAACTTGTCTGTTATCACTTGCTGTGCAATGGTCAAAACGTTATTTGTGAGCCAATACAACACCAAGCCCGCCGGGAAGGTTAAAAAGAGAAACGTTAAAAACACCGGCAAAAGTAGCATCATCTTAGCTTGGGTCGGATCCATGGTGGTGGGCATCATCTTTTGTTGCAAGACCATAGAAGCACCCATCAATATCGGGAGCACATAGAAAGGGTCGGGCACGGACAAATCCGATATCCAGAGAAGGAACGGCGCCTGCCGTAAGTCAACGGTCATGTACAAGATATTAAATAGCGAAATGAAGGCGGGCATCTGGAGCAACATGGGAAGACATCCACCAACTGGGTTGACCTTATTTTCTTTGTATAATTTGATAAGATCCCGGTTAAGACGTTCCCGGTCATCTTTAAGTTTCTGCTGCAGAGCTTGGACCTTCGGCTGAATCTTCTGCATGCCCTGCATGGATTTATAACTCTTGTATTGCAATGGAACGAACAAGAGTTTAATCCCGCAGGTGAGAAGAATAATAGCCACCCCATAGTTTTGCGTGTAATCGTAAATCCACCTAAGCACGTAAAAGAGTGGCTTTGCGACAGCTCGGCCGATGTCCCAACTCCCATAAATAAACCATCCAAAATCGATGGTATCTTCAAGACC
>CAZGFV010000078.1:0-5918 GCA_964524575.1 uncultured Nitrospiraceae bacterium | reverse complement strand
TGGGTAAACTCAGGGTTAATTTTTTGTTACACCCTACTTTAATTGGTCGCGTTGTTAGGGGGGGTTGCCCTTACTCACCCTTATTCCCAAAATGCACGGGCAGGCAGATTCATCAGTTACTCGGATAGTCTCGGAAATCCAACCCGATACGTACTTCATTCGGTCGATTGCATTGCATGAAGTGAGCGGAAATGTTTCGACATTTCAGTTTACCAATTTCAAAGCGAATACGGGAATCGACAGCACCATCTTTACACTGAAACCTCCTGAAGGGGTAGTAATTGTTGAAGACGCTCTTCCTCAAGGTTGATTCTTTCGTTAAGGCAGTCGGTTCCAAGATCTCGGCCTGTGCGGCCTCTTCTTGGGATTATCTTGGTGATCTTGATCAAAGGTTAGTGTCTGAATTATCTTTCCTCATGGTGTAATCGCAACGTTCCCGCCTCCATCATTCTTGCCTTTTTGATGCCAGCCGAACCGCGATAAAAACAAGGAGGCCACGTTGCGTTTCACTGATAACTATGAATGAAATTATTCAACACTGGCGGGACAACCAACCCATCATGATTGCGCGGAAGATAGCATGTGGATTGTTCTGGCTATGCAGCCTGACTGTTTTTTTGTCCAGCCCGGCTTTGGCTCTGACTGGAGACATCACAAATGATCCGGCTGATATTGTCAAAAAATATGTATTGTTGGATAAACGAGGGGTTCGGTTGCAAGCCTTGTCATATGAATCAGTACGCCCCTACGTAGACTGGGGAGAAGAACCGCCCTGGGGCCAAGTGGTAGTAATCGAAAACTATAGGGTAAATGACGATGTGCGGGAATGGAAAATCGTGAGCAGCACGGAAGCTATTATTCCGGTGACCTTTCAAGTTGTAGGTATTATGCATTGGGAGGCCGCCACGTTTCTTCCCGAACCTCAACAGGAAACGATTAAGTTCCGCGTAAAGGTTGTGCGGAACCATTGGAAGATTGTCGCGCCTATGTTTCCCCCTCATGTTGGGAGGAAACGACTTATTGATTTTGTTCGCGCGGGGATTTTAGAGGAAGACGATGAAAATCAAAAAGCCATTCTGCAGCGTCTGAGAACATCATTGGGAAATGCCAAGTCATGAAATCATCCGATGAATTGAGACTGGTCATCTTCGATTTTGATGGAACTCTCATTGATTCGAAGTACGATATTGCTGTTTCAGTCAATTTAACCTTGACGGATATGAATTTGCCAACCCGCTCTCCAGAAGAAATTTTTTCGTTTGTCGGAGATGGTGTCAAACGACTGCTTTGGCTCTCGGTTGGAGAAAACAATGAGGCGCAATACGAAAAAGCCCTTGCAATCTTCCGGGAGCATTATTTAGCACACTGTCTGGATTCGACAAAATTTTATGAAGGCCTTGATTCGGTTTTTCATTCCTTGCAGGGCAAGACTAAGGCAATAGCCACAAATAAATCGTTTGAGTATACCCTGCGAATCGTGGAAGGATTGGGGGCAAACAACACCTTTGCCGCCATTGAATGCCCGAATGATACCTGCGACCTTAAGCCCGACCCGGGCATGCTATTTCGAATCCTTGACCAATTCGGGATTCCGCCCAAACATGCTGTGCTAGTAGGGGATAGCACCAATGATGTTCGAGCAGCCAAGGCCGCAGGCATGAGGGCCTGTGCGGTGGGATACGGATATGGCAATCGTGAAAAAGTCTTAGCACTTGAGCCAGACTATTATTGTGAGAAGCCGGAAGATTTGATTGCAGTTTTTTCATAGGCGATAAGGCCTGTAAAGAGCTTAGATAGGACGTACACTATTGCGGGCAAGAACCATAATGGGATAAGAATGATAGCCAAAGCGCTGGGGGTTTGAGATGCCCTGCAAAGGAAACTGCCATGAAATTTGAAATCGAAAAAACAGATGGAGAATGGAAGACGATCCTCACACCTGAACAATATTACGTCCTTCGACAAGGAGGTACAGAAGTTCCTTTCAAAAATAAATATCATAACAGCAAAACCAATGGGATATATCATTGTGCTGGTTGCGATTTGCCCCTCTTTTCGTCTGAAACGAAATTTTACAGCAAAACAGGGTGGCCAAGTTTTTGGGAGCCGATCGAGCCGAATGCCGTTGGAACCAAAACCGATTGGAATTTGATCTACCCAAGGACTGAAGCGCACTGCCGGCGATGTGGCGGGCATCAAGGACACGTATTTAAGGATGGTCCCCCGCCAACCGGTCTACGTTACTGTATAAATTCAGCGGCGTTGATTCTTAGTTCGGCTTAGATTCTACCATGCGCCATCTTGGCACCTAGGTAAATCGAAAGTTAGGACTGAAAAGCCTGAAGGGAAATTTCCGGCGGAGGGAGAATTCGCGGGTTTGATTTCGAATCCCGCGTTTTCCTTTAACCAAAATTTAGACAACTTTTTTCACGAGTCCGGATCGCAAGCACCGAGTACACACCAGGATTCGCTGGGCCGCGCCATTAACCAGCGCCCGCACATTTTGAAGGTTGGGTCGAAAAACCCGGTTGGTCTTATTATTGGAATGACTTACATTATGTCCTGTCATTCTTTTTTTCCCACAAACTGAACATGCGAACGCCATAATCTCACTCCTTCTTCAGAAGATTGTGCCAGACGGACTCTCTTGTTACCATACCCCCAGCCATCCTGACAACCTTTTCTTCTATTCTCGGAATCTTCTGGATCACAAAAGGCGAAACTCACATCGCGTTCTTGCATATGGGCATTTCCTCTTCAATCACCAAAGAATCTTTTGACTATGTCCGGGGCCTCCTTAATCGCTTAGCCCGACCCATTGCATTGGCACACCGACAGGGTGGAGCGGAAAGGGCTTCGATTAAAAATCTTAATCGCTTCATTTCTGATCAAATTGTGCAGGCTCTAGGAGAAGTGGTTCTTCCAAGAAAAATAGAAGCGGATTTACTCCTTCTTCGATCCTTATTTCAAGGTGACAAGAATCCTGCCCCAAAAGACGATATCACTCGGCTGAATCACAGTCATGAGGTTTTGAACCGACTTTCGTTTTTGATCGGATCCCTTTCCAAAGACAATTCTTCATCCACAACGGGTTTAACCGGCAAGGAGTCAGATTCCGCGACTCCTAGACACTGCTCGAAGGCCAGGACAGGGGCAAATTGAACGTATGGATCAGCCGCTAGATGAAATGTCTATTCGTTATGCTAAAGGTGTGGGACCCAAACGCGCCCTTCTACTTGAAAAGCTGGGGATAAGAACGATCGAGGATGCCTTGTGGGTTTTGCCGTGGCGCTATGAAGATCGATCCGTCATTTCCTCGATGGTTACCCTCGTACCTGGAGAGAAGGCAACTGTGGCTGGAGTGATTGACCGAACGACTTTACGCCGAATTCCCAGACGCAATATGACACTGGTATCGGTTTTCGTACGCGATGGAGCGGGATCCGTTGAAGCAGTATTTTTCAACCAACCGTATTTGGAAAAAACCTTTCAGCCTGGAATGCGAGTCGTACTCAGCGGACTGGTGAGTGTGGGCTCAAGAAGACGCACCCATTGGCAAATGCGAAACCCTCAATTTGAGATCGCCGATCCAGAGGAGGATTTGCTGCTTCATGTTGGACGTATTGTGCCGGTGTATCATGAAACCAAAGGCTTAACTTCTCGGCATTTGCGATGGATGCTGCACACCCTACTGGATGAGTACCAAGAGCAATTGCAAGATATCCTGCCTCGTGGTATCCGAGACCGTCATCGATGGCCACATATTGGTGTCGCCTTGCATTCTGCCCACTTTCCCAATCAGGAGATTGATCTCCATGATTTGAATTCATGGCAGAGTCCGGCTCATCGGCGCCTGGCTTTCGAGGAATGTTTCGTTCTTCAAGTCGCATTAGCTATTCGCCAGCTTGCCAACCAAACCCAAATTCCCGGGATTGCCTTCAAACCTCACGTGCCCTTAATTGACCAATTACTTGCACAACTCCCTTTTCACCTTACTGATGCCCAATCCCGCGTGATCAAAGAAATCCACCAAGATATGGTACGGCCCTTTCCCATGAATCGGCTTATTCAAGGGGATGTAGGATCTGGAAAAACCATTGTCGCCCTCCACGCCATATTGCTCGCATGTGGCTCTGGTTACCAGGCAGCCCTTATGGTCCCGACAGAAATCCTTGCTGAGCAACATTTTCTGAATTTGCAAAAATACTTGGACAAGCTTGGGATTAACATGGCTCTAGTCTCTGGTGGACGTTCGTTCAAAAAACGGTCACAAATCCATCAACAGATCGCAGCAGGAGAGATCCAATTAGTAGTTGGAACACATGCGCTTTTGGAAGAAACTGTGCAATTCCTTAAGCTTGGGCTGGTAGTAGTCGATGAGCAACATAAATTTGGTGTTATACAGCGAGCCACGTTACGAACAAAGGGAATATACCCAGATGTTATAGTCATGACAGCCACCCCGATTCCTCGAACATTGGCTATGACCGCGTATGGTGATCTAGATGTATCGGTCATTGATCAAATTCCGCCAGGACGGAAACTCATCAACACCAAAGTGTTTCGCCACAGCAACCGATCGCGGGCGTATCGTCTGATCCGAAAACAAATCGAGGCTGGTCGACAAGCCTATATTGTGTATCCACTGGTTGAAGAGTCAGAAAATGTTGACCTGGAAGCTGCTATTCAAGCAGCAGAGCGTTTACAAGATGAAGAGTTTCCTTCGTTCTCTGTCGGTCTCTTGCATGGACGGATGAAACCTAAAGAAAAAACACAAGTCATGACTGCATTTAAAGACGGCCATTTGCAAGTTTTGGTGGCAACGACCGTGATCGAGGTTGGGTTGGATGTCTCCAATGCAACGGTCATGGCTATTGAACATGCCGATCGATTTGGCTTAGCACAGCTCCACCAACTGCGCGGCCGCGTTGGCAGGGGGACAGATCAATCCTTTTGCCTGTTGATCAGTTCAGCTCGTGGGGGAAAAAAGAATCCAGAAGCTGATTTTGGGGAAGAGTCGTTTCAGACAAAGCATATGAAATATGTACACGAACTCCCTTTAGGTCTCGAAAAAACTTGTGCCTCCCAACAAACACCCACTGTCACCCAATCTGCCCAGCAAAGGTTGGAGGCTATGGTAAATTGTTCTGACGGATTTGCCATTGCCGAGCAGGATTTACGTATTCGCGGTCCAGGAGAATTTCTGGGAACGCGTCAATGGGGAATGCCTGAATTTCGCGTGGCAGATTTAGTACGAGATAGTGATCTCTTTGAGGAAGCACGCAATGAAGCGTTTCAATTGATACAACAAGACCCAGCATTGACAAAGCCAGAACATCAAGACCTCAAAAAGGCAATGTTGCGACGCTGGAAAACAAAATTGGACTTAGGAAGCGTAGGGTGAACGCCTTTAAAAAAGCACGAGATTCTAGATACGAAAGACAAGTTTCTAATGAGAATGGCAGCCATTGATATTGGCACACTCACCTGTCGCCTCCTAATCGGAGAGGTAGAGGGGCATGGTCCAATAACACCCGTTTACTCCGGGCGAAAGATTCTACGGCTAGGGGAAGGGGTTGATCGCACAAAGAAACTCAGGCCCGAAGCTATGACTCGCGTTATCAAAGCCATCAAAGAATGGAAGCATGTTATTGATCAATACGATGTTCAAGCGTCAACTGTGGTAGCTACCAGCGCGGTACGTGAGGCAGGAAACCGAAAAGAATTTCTACGGCGAGTCAAACAAGAAGCTGGGGTTGAGGTTGAAGTCATAGATGGGGAAGAGGAAGCATAAAGAACCCTACTCGGCCTTCGTTCTGGATTTTCTTCGTCTCTTGGCGATATACTTGGTCTTATTGTAGGAGGTATTGTCGGTGAAGACGATGAACAAGCAGCGGAGCAAGGATACAAACCTTTTA
>CAZGFV010000077.1:0-5925 GCA_964524575.1 uncultured Nitrospiraceae bacterium | reverse complement strand
TTATCCAATTGAAGCAAATCATTCTCTACAAAGTCATCATAGTCAGGGAGAAAGTCATAGAGATTAGGGGTCAGTTTATATTCCTGAGATTTAATTCCTTCCCAGACTGAAAATGTACGCTCCGGGCAATGATAAAAGTGATTGGGAAGGTCCTTGAGCATAATGCCAATTTGTTTAGGATAGTAAAATCGAATCCCGCAACAGAGTTTAGCATAGCCACTATTGAGAATCGTATCCACATACATTCCAGAAAATGATTTATAGCCAAGGAGCCGTTCCTCAGGTTTGATTTCCGGAGCTTGCCACTTGAATCCATCTTTGGTGCGTCGAATTTTGCAATCTACTGGGCAACGGATTAACCACCCATATTGACTCACCATACGCACAGGGCCGCAATCATCTGGGAGAACTTTGTAACCACTTGCTGCTAATTCTCGCTGTTCTGGCAAAGACATATTGGTCATCGACGGCCGATGCGAATTCATTTGAAGTTTCAGGCGTTCTGGAGCAATAGCGGTCGTATATTCCCGTTCCCAATAAATGGGCCATTGCATCTCACTGATATCCACTGGGTCGTTCATATTCTCCAACAATATCCGGCGACCGTTATTTTGAGACTTTCGACTGACTCACTAAGCCCCGTTTTACCATCCGCGCTGTCTCGGCAACACGCTTCCCCAGCGCACGCGCATCGGCTAATTCATCTTGATTAATACCAGGGCTCTTTCCTTCCGTAGTCGCAGATGCCCCAAACACCCCACCTCCACTTACAATAATCATTTGATTCCCAAGCATGGCTGCAAGAATTGTCAGCATCGTAACTTCCTTGCCTCCCGAAACCTGCCCTCCCGTGGTAAACGCGGCGCCCACCTTGTTGCGCATTTTAAATTCCGGCCACACCCCAAACTTAAACTGCCAGTCATCAAAAAACGTTTTCACCTCTCCGGCCATATTTGCCCAGTACACTGGGGATCCCACCACTAGCGCATCTGATGAAAACAGTAAGTCGGCTGTGACCTTACCTACCCGTTCCATTCTTACACGTGTTCCCGGAACGGATTCAGCACCCTTAACTACGGCTTGGGCCATTTTTTCAGTGTTTCCAGAAGTCGAATGATAAGCCACTAAAACATTGACAATCTGTTCAGCCTGTTCAGCGAAAACCGGCGAAACGCGGACAAGAAGGAAAGGCAGAATGAGACAAACCACCCAAGCGCTAAACCCTCTAGAAAAGAGTTTGATTTTCATGAAGACAACCCGCTTGACAACACACTGGGAGGGACGGAGTCTGGAAAGATATCAAATACGTTACTGAGGAAAAAACAACCCCAGTTTTTCAAGTTGCAACAGTGCTACTGGGCAAATCATTACGAAATCGAATGTCACGCGACCCCACCACACTGGACTCCCAATTTTCTTTGAATGTTCAAATTCGTTCCGTTTCTTCTTCCATGTGTTCTTCAACAGAAACATGGGTCAGAGTTCCACGATAATCACATTTATGGCAACGAACACGAAATTCTTCGACCCACTTTTCTTGGACAAAGGTTTGATTACATTGGGGACAAACAAACACCCCTCTGACATAGTGGACCTGCCGTTTATGCTTCATGTTTTTCCTCCCTCAACGCTCCAGATTCACCCGATCAAACATATTCCCCAAGCGTGCCACAGAGGATTTTCCTAATGCAACCTAGAAATCTTATCTTTTAGTCCTTGGGAAATATGTGGCATGCACTTCCTTAAGACGGCGTTGTTCCACGTGGGTATAAATCTGCGTGGTTGAAATGTCTGCATGGCCTAGCATCATTTGAACCGCGCGTAAATCCGCCCCATGATCTAATAGATGAGTCGCAAAAGAATGTCGAAGCATGTGTGGGGAAATTCGCTTATTAATTCCTGCACGCAAAGCCCGCCTTCGCAGGATAATCCAAAAGCTTTGCCTGGTCATGGGTTTTCCTCTTCTGGTAATAAACAAAGCCGAGGAATTATTTTGCTTAAGCAACACCGGTCTGGCTTTTTGACAATACCTTTCAATTTTCCTCCGAGCAGTCTCGCCTATTGGTACAATTCGCTGTTTATCCCGTTTACCGGTAGCCAAAACATGCCCTACCTCTAAATTCACTTGTGCCAGATCGACATTGATCAACTCGGAAACCCTTAGGCCTGTAGCATATAACAATTCGGTCATAGCTCCATCGCGCAGTTCTTCTGGACTTTCATTCTCGGGTAATTCAAGTAGGCTTGTGACTTCCACCTCCGATAACGTCTTGGGAAGCTTAAGCCACTGCTTAGGGGAGTGCGATATTTGAGCTAGGACATCGGGTAACCCTTTTTCCGTATTCAGAAACCGAAAAAACCCGCGAATGGCTGCCATGCACCGTGCTGTAGATGTCGGAGAAAGAGCCTGCTGCCTCAAAAATTCCAAAAAATCCTGTATAGTTTGGGTGTTTAAGGCCTTGGGATCTCGTATGTATTGTCTTGTACAATACTGCTTAAACTTTCTCAGATCCCCTTGATATCCTTGAAGCGTGTTGGAAGCTAATCTACGTTCTGCCTTCAGGATCATGATATAGTGATCTTAGAGATAATTGACTTCGCTTTCGGCCTCAGCCTTCATATCATCCACCATGAATTTTTAGTTCCATTATGTTTTATTTGATCAGGTATATTAAAACTTAGGTTGTTTCGACTTGTCTATGTTAAAGAATTCTACAAAGAAATTCCTTGACAGTGGCCAAGGCTCATCTAGTATACAAAATGAGGGAAAAATCCTATATAGAATTCTCTGCGAGAATGCCGATGTATAAACTTTTTAGTTTTCGAATACCCAGAGGTTTGGCTTATTTCCTTTGGTGCCTATGCCTGACCTTGGTGATTTCTCCACAAGCCAATGCACAATTACCAGATGTTCCAATTCCAGCAGAACCCAACCCTCTTGCTACGACTGAAGAAGAACATTTAAACCATATTAAATCCCTCCTAGAACAAAAACAGACTGACCAAGCATTGGTCATGCTCGAGGATATTTTTGAATCGGGTTCTCCCTACTATCGAACTGATGAATTCATGATTCTCCATGCCCAAGCACTTCGGGAAAAAGGCGAGACCAACCAAGCCATTATCAGACTAGAACAGTTGCTGGAAGAATACCCTTTTTCTCGACTGACAGATCAGGCGGGCTTGTTACTGGATAATCTTTATGAAGAAAAACGTCTAAAACACACTAAATCCCTCCTAGAACAAAAACAGACTGACCAAGCATTGGTCATGCTCGAGGATATTTTTGAATCGGGTTCTCCCTACTATCGAACTGATGAATTCATGATTCTCCATGCCCAAGCACTTCGGGAAAAAGGCGAGACCAACCAAGCCATTATCAGACTAGAACAGTTGCTGGAAGAATACCCTTTTTCTCCACTGACAGATCGGGCACGCTTGTTACTGGGCAACCTCTATATTGAATCCGAGAAACCCAACCAAGCCATTACAGTTTTGTCTAATGCATTAAATCGATCCTCAAATTCTACTACACAGTCGGAAGGACTGCGCAGCCTCCGCCAAGCTTATGAAATGAAAGGTGATTATAATTCGGCAATTCACATGGCTTTAAAACAATTAAATGAACCCCCAGGGGTAGAACGTGAAGAATTACGGGATTATATCCAAGACCTGATCTTACAGAAAATGGATGAATACACCCTGGGGAGTTTGTTAGATACATTCCCCGCAAACTTTCCCGGAGATTTGGCTTTGATTCGATTGATTGAACTTCATACTGCACAAGGAAATGAAGTGTTGGCTGATCAAGACATCCGAACCTTTCTCCAACGGTTCCCGAACCATCCATATACGCAAACCGCTGTGGCTTTAATGCAATCGTTTATCTCAAAAATTAAATCGCATCAATATGTCATTGCCGCAGCCTTACCTTTTTCGGGCAAAATGAAGCCTTTTGGTACCGATGCGCTGAACGGGATTCGCCTAGCCCTACAAGAGGAACGAAGTACGTTGAACGCCGATACATTAGGAATTGTGGTGAAAGACAGCGCGCTGCCCCCAGCTCAATTGCATCACGAATTGGAACAAGTCCTCAAAGAGTTTGAACCCATTTCCTTGATCGGTCCGTTGCTCGCCCAACAAGTACAAAATGTGACTGACCTACCTGACCGCTTTGAAACCCCGTTTATTACGCCGACAGCCAGTTTGTCTGATGTTAAAAAATTTGGTCAGTTTTGGTTTAGTACGGCATTGACGACTCGCCTCCAAGTGGCCAAATTAGTTGACCATGCCATGCAAACCTTAGGTTTCTATCGATTCTGCATACTGTCTCCCAAATCTACTTATGGCAACCAGTTGGCTCAAATGTTTAAAGAAATCGTGCTTCGCAATGGCGGAGAAATTATAGCCATAGAATCCTATGATCGGGGCACAACCAATGCTTCTGTCCAAATTAAACGCTTAAAGGATAAAGACCTCAGCGTATATGGGGAAATGCTTCCCCTGGAAACCGAAGAACCACAGAAGGAGGGAGAAGAGCAACTTGTCTACAGGCCAGGATTTGATGCCCTCTTCCTTCCTGGACATCCCACTGATGTCGCATTTCTCTCAGCTCAATTAGCATACTACGATGTCAAGATTCCCCTATTGGGAAGTAACAGCTGGAATCACCCCGATTTACTCAAATGGGGACGGAGCACGCTTAACGGTAGCTTCTTTGGAGATGCTATTTTTCTTGAAAGTACCAATCTAGAGACACAAAAATTCATTCGCAAATATCGTGAACAATTTCAGATTGATCCGTCCATCTTTGCAGTCCAAGCTTATGATGCGATGCGGATCATTCTCGATACCATTAGCCACGGAGCCACAAATGGCCAAGAAGTCCGAGACCAATTGTTGATTCGCTATGACTTTCCTACCATTGGAGGACTTACCTCGTTTGGTGAAGGTGGCATCCTCAACCGCAAAGTGTATATGATTCAAGTAGCAAACGGGCGATTTATTCAAATTAACTAACTGACGCCGTATTCTTGCTCAAATTCATGGTCCAATTTTTTCATACCTTGTCGTATGTCATTCTCCCACTCATGGTCGCGGTGGTCTTGCACGAATATGCCCATGGGTGGGTCGCTAATTATTACGGTGATGACACTGCACGATCTGAAGGGCG
The DNA here is from genome assembly GCA_964524575.1 of uncultured Nitrospiraceae bacterium. Classification (GTDB taxonomy): domain Bacteria; phylum Nitrospirota; class Nitrospiria; order Nitrospirales; family UBA8639; genus Nitronereus. The sequence goes on along the minus strand of CAZGFV010000077.1, from coordinate 752 downwards.
ACTGACTCTTAATCCCCTACCGCATATTGATGTATTCGGCACAATTATTGTGCCTTTACTTTGCCTACTTGCTCCCGGCGGATTTTTATTTGGCTGGGCCAAACCCGTTCCAGTCAATCCCAGACGATTACGAAACCCCAGAAAAGACATGGCGTTGGTTGCTGTAGCCGGCCCTGCTATGAATTTTGTCTTGGCTATTGTTAGCGGTATTTTGCTCAGTGTGTTGCTTTCCATCGACCCAACACTACAAGCCAATTGGCCTCCGCAACCTAATGTGGAACCCCGACGGGATCTGTTGGGAATGTTTTTACTTCCCTTGATAGCCATGTCCCTATTTTCTATTATTATCAATACTTTGCTCTTCGCGTTTAATCTTTTACCCATCCCCCCCCTGGATGGTGGACGAATCCTCACAAGCTTGTTACCTTATCGCTCGGCCTTGGTATTAAGTCGGATGGAGCCCTATGGAATGTTCATCATACTTGGGTTATTTTTTCTCGACTCTCACGTGCCAATCATTAGCACGTTCATTGGCACGATCTTTCAGTTTATGACGAACGATATTCTTTCAATGTTTGTCTTTTAATTAAAAAGAAAGCAGAGGATATTGATGCGAGTTCTGAGCGGCATGCAGCCCAGCGGTCGGCTCCACCTTGGGAATCTGTTGGGAGCTCTGGAAAATTGGAAAACATTGCAAGAACAAAATGAATGCTTCTTTTTTGTGGCAGATTGGCATGCACTCTCAACAAATT
>CAZGFV010000076.1:1445-5937 GCA_964524575.1 uncultured Nitrospiraceae bacterium | reverse complement strand
GCAAATACCGTCCCATGGTAATGCCTATGTCCCTTGCCCTCTGTAGATTGTGATTGATTTTATTATTAGGTGAATCCGCGAAGACCTCTAGCGAATTCAGACTAACCAAACACACCATTATGGATAGAAGCAGAAGGTTCACAAGGTGCGATGGAAAAAGAATTCTAGTTCTCATGACCTTTAAATAGCCCGCCACCGGACCGAAGAACGCCTGGTAAGCGGGACTTGGCACGAAGGACAGAGCACGAGATTGGTTAGCTCCACTAACCACGACATATGGGACCGTGAAGAAAGCATGGTCCACACTAGTTTGTTCTGGCAGGAAGGACATCTGAGAACTTCCACTAACCACACAAAGGTAATCCCTCCTAAAATTGTACCACTAATCATCAGAGGGCCAAACACATTAGTCTCGAGTAATAGACCAAACCCGGCTCCAAGAAAACATAGTAGCGCCACCCCAAAACCCAAAAGAGCCATATATAATTTCCACATTTGGTTCGTTGATTCTAACCACCCCCTAGTAGATTTCCGATGATTAGGACGCATGATTTTTTGCACAGGCACCTCAGTTTATCTAATAGCGTTTATTTAGGTTTTGATGACAAAACAAAGTCCAACTCATAAACATGATAGTCCGCAGGGAGCAACCCCAGATCTTGATACACTTGTTGGGCAAGATGATTCTCTTTTTCGACATACAAACGAACACCCACGACTTTCTGAAAACTCCTGGCTTCTTTCATAACATGGTCATACAGCCGACGAAAAACCCCACGCCTTCGCCAAGATTTTTGCACGTACACACTTTGCAACCACCAAAACATTCCATTGCGCCAATCGCTCCACTCATAGGTAACAAGCATCTGCCCAATGGCTTCTCCAGAGGCGCCATTTTCTGCAATAAGAGAAAATCCATGCTCTTTGTTCTGTAACACGGCTTCGACACCTCGTTGAAGCCGATCCAGTTCCAACAATTTTCCTTCGGTTTCTGAAGCCAAAACCGCATTATATTCCATCACCGAGGAAAGATCGTTGGCCGTTGCTCGGCGAATGCGTATCTCAAAGTCAGAGAAGTTTGGGGTTGATTCTTTGAAGTCGGTCATGAGGTCATATCGGAAGAACGGGACACGGTTAACCAATCTTTCGGAGGCCTATACATTCCAGCGGAAAATTCCATTTTCATGGCTTCTTGCGGACGCAATTGGATGGGGCGAGCATTACTACGAGGAACAAACGCTAAATAGCCGGTAAAGGGATGAATGGCGGTGGGTACAAAAATCATGAGCAACGAATCAGGGCCTGTCGATTGCAAGACAGGCGGGGCCATGCCCATCACAAACCCAATAGCCCAAACCCCTTCACGTGGAAATGGAAAGACCACCACGGTGCTACTTCCAAATCGCTCGCGGAATTGGAAGACATCCGTCATGCTCTTCAGTGTTTGATAAATACTCCGAACCAAAGGGATATGATCTAACGATTTTTCAAATCGTCGAACAATTCGTTGCCCAACAAAATGGGTCGCGGCTATCCCTCCACAGATGATCAGCAGCAATAACAGCACGATTCCCACGCCAGGTACTTCCACATCAAAATGGGAACCCAGCACGTCAGCCCACAAACCATCGAGCGCAATAAAGAGAGTTGATAAAATGAGAAAAGTTCCCCAGGCTGGGGTCACCACGAATAATCCAGTGATAAAATAGCGTTTAAGTTTAGCGAAGTACGTTTTTTTTATCATTCCTAAAAATACTTCGTTCGGTTAAGCCCCATGAAAAATCATGCACCCTGTTAAAAACAGCCTTTTTGACTTAGGGCCGGGGATTGTAATTTGCAAAGAAAAGCATGTGCTTGATCTTATTAAAATTGATCCATTAGTGTATGAAATGTTCAAACTGAATACAAATTTTTCAAAATGAGGATAATCATATGACAACTCAAAGCATTCCCCCAGACGAAAGTGGACTCGACGACCAACTTTTAGCCATTCTTTGTTGTCCAGAAAACAAGCAAGCTGTCTCCCTGATTGATCAGAGGAAGCTAGAAATATTGAACGAAAAAATAACCATGGGAAAATTACAAAATAAAAGTGGAAAGGTGGTCAAGGAAAAATTGGAGGGCGCTTTACTAAGGGCAGATCAAACGGTGGCCTATCCTATCCGCGATGGTATTCCAATCATGCTGATTGGTGAAGGCCTCGTCGTCGCTGGGCTTCTCTAAATTCTCCTTGAAACAGAGCTTAACCCACTCAGGACAGAGTATTCACCTGAACCAATTCAACATCAGTCGTCATTCGTGGGACCACCTGTATTGGAATCCGAGACACTTCGCAACCACCACCACAGTGAGCGGCCTAATTGCACCACCGCATACACAGAAAACGAAATAAATAGGCCATAAATCCATAACGATTTTAACGGCCACAACTCAGGGGAATGCAACACGAGGCCAAGGACGATATGTGCTCCGGCTCCTAAGCACAGAGAAAAAATGATCCACTCACGGAGCACCCTAGATTTTGACCGACCATATCCCAACATTGCGCGACATGATCCTAAAATAATTCTGAAAACACAGACAAATTTAGAAGCTAATAGGAAGGGGAAAGCCGCTCGGCCCTTTATACAGGGCTTTTGGCCGACTCAATTTCGGCCGCCGTCATCAAACTCGTGAGATAATCCGTAACAAAAATAAGGGCCTCTTCTCTCCCATCAGCTCGTCGACCTTTTTCCCTCCGTTGAACGGATAACTCATGTTCAAGATCAGACTTCACATCTCCCAGAAGCTTTTGAAGAGACGCGGTGGTAAGGTTCACATCCACATCTTCAAACTCTTGACACCGATCCAAAACCCAATTTAAACCTTCTACGCGCCCTAAATACCGGTCTTGTTCAGCCGCATCAATTCGGCCCATGGTCGTGGCAAACGCTTGAGCTTCATAAATTAAGTTATAGAAACTCGAAACGGCTCTATGTAAAGTAGAATTCATTGTTCCTCCTAAAAAGCCAATTGTTTTGAACCATTATACAGGCTTAACCCTGAATCCGCTACTTGTCTATGAAAAAAGAAAATGTTTTTTGAGTATGCCGCCATGTACCTTATTTGGCTTCCCTCCCTACTACCACTAGCCAGGTTAAATCCACAATCTCGCTATTGATAACATTCAGGTGGTCTAAAAAGGGGTCATTATTTATCATGGAAACAAAACCAGAAACAAGTCCCTATACAAAGTTTTGGCTATTTTTGTGTGATTTCACAATTGCAATAGAAAACTTCGCAGCATAACATTAGACAAAGCCGGCGATGTGTGGCGGAAAAATCCTATATGAAAGAACAAGAAAGTCCCATACACTATTATATTATTAAGAGCCCAGTAGGGAAACTACTTCTTACAGCATCAGGAAAACACCTCACTCGCCTTTCATTTCAAAATGGGAAACATCCCATTAAGCCTGACCCTACCTGGATCTATGATCAACGACCTTTCCAGAAGACCGTTGAACAATTGAAAGCCTATTTTTCAGGTAAACGAAAAACATTCACCATGAAAGTAGCCCCAGCAGGAACTCCGTTTCAGCAACAAGTCTGGGAAGCGTTGAAGGCCATTCCTTACGGAAAGACGGTTTCCTATGGAGAAATTGCCCAAGCAATTGGCAAACCACAGGCCTCACGCGCAGTCGGAGCAGCCAACGGGAAAAATCCAATCTCGATTATTTTCCCTTGCCATCGAGTGATTGGGAGTACAGGGAACTTGGTTGGGTATGGAGGAGGACTACCGATTAAAGAAAAGCTTCTGACCTTGGAGCAGTATCCCTAAAGCTGAAACATGTGGCAAGAATAAAATGTTATAGATATTTCACTAATAATGGGTCGGCTTCACTTTTTGTCGACTAACAATACTATGATTCACCAAATCCATGAGTAACTCGAATCCCAAAAGTGCTAGCCTCAAACAATTGGCACCTTGTCCTCAAACACCCAATTGCATCTCCTCGGAAACCTCAGATGCGCACCATTACATCAAACCCATTCCCTATGAAGGAACCGCGGAAGAAGCAAAAGCCCGTCTACGGCAAACGCTCCTGTCTATCCCGCGGGTACTAATCGTGCATGAGGAATCTAGCTATATTCACGCCGAATGTACCTCTTGGCTGTTTCGCTTCACCGACGATGTTGAATTTGTGTTTGATGATACACAGAAGGTAATCCAAGTGCGGTCAGCCTCCCGTATTGGCTATTCCGACCTGGGCGTGAATCGGAAGCGAGTGGAAACCATTCGTCGGCTATTTAGTCAAACCAGGTAGACAACACGCCTCCATTGTCGTATTTTGTAGTAAGTGAAAGAAACAATTGAATAACACCATGACCTTTATAAATTTACAAGATATCCGCTACGCAACAAGGGGGGGAAGGAAAGCAACCTCACACGATCATCTTCCACCTTGGTTCAAAGTCAAAATCCGGCAGGGCTCAGACTATCGGGATATTC
>CAZGFV010000076.1:0-1345 GCA_964524575.1 uncultured Nitrospiraceae bacterium | reverse complement strand
CTTCCACCTTGGTTCAAAGTCAAAATCCGGCAGGGCTCAGACTATCGGGATATTCGGCGGATCATGACTGACCGCGGATTACACACGATTTGCGAGGAAGCCAAGTGTCCCAATATTTGGGAGTGCTGGAATAACCGGACAGCTACGTTTTTAATCTTGGGTGATATTTGTACGCGCCGCTGCCATTATTGCGATGTGACCACAGGACGTCCACACGGACTGGACTATGATGAACCCATTCGGGTTGCCGAAGCTGTTGAAGCATTAGGCTTACGACATGCAGTGATTACTTCCGTGAACCGAGACGAATTGACGGATGGGGGAGCCTCAATTTTTGCCGAAACGATTCGTCACATCCGAAAAAAGACCCCTTCTTGCACCGTCGAAGTACTGATCCCGGACTTCCAAGGCCATGAATCGGCCCTAGCTCTTGTCATGGACAAACAGCCAGATATACTCAATCACAACATTGAAACCGTCCCGCGACTATTTCACTCAATCCGGCCTCAAGGTAAATATCACCGTTCTCTCGAATTGTTAAGTCGAGCCAAGTCGATGGGGGGGCTAACCAAATCGGGGTTAATCGCAGGATTAGGAGAAACCCCTGGAGAAATTCGTCACGTGATGCAGGACCTTCGAGCAGTTGGATGTAATATTTTGACCATCGGTCAATATCTCCGCCCAACTTCCCAGCATGCCCCAGTTGCACGATTTTATGCGCCCGAAGAATTCAACGCATTAAAAAAAGAGGGGTTATCTCTTGGATTCCAACACGTAGAATCCGGACCAATGGTCAGAAGTTCGTATCATGCGGAGCAACAAACTGGAAAACAAAAAAGGAATACATCCATGGTATGAGGGTGTGATACCACTCAAAACTCCTTCTTTCGGAGATTTTTCTCCACAACAAGCACCCCTTCCTATCCCTCTTTTCTTCTATCTCTCTGACCACTTTTTCAAATTTAACCTCACCTTTAAATCCTCGTAACACTCCCGTAATCATCAAAATTTATCTTGCGTAACAAGTATTTGTAAATCGTACGCAAATCAAATCATAACAATATTACTGTTTCATAATTAGAGAGGAAAAAAAGCATGCACACGCAACGTCACTGGATTGGAGCTATCGCCTTGTTCAGTTTTGTTATATCAAGCGCCGTATCACTTCCAGCATTTGGAGGAGACGTTCTTACGGAGGTCCTTCGGGAAAAAGGCGTAATTAGCAAAGAAGACTGGATCCGAATCGAAGCCGACCGAGAAAAAACGGCAGCGGCACAAGGCACGAAAACTAAGAAAAAAAGTAAAGACAAACCCTCAATCCCGATTTGGACAAAAAAGGGGTTTG
>CAZGFV010000075.1:2928-6053 GCA_964524575.1 uncultured Nitrospiraceae bacterium | reverse complement strand
TCTGAGTCACTGGGCATGCTAGATACGCCAGCAATCCACAAGGATAGCCCCCTCCTAGGCTAGTAATTCCTCAGGAACATCGTTCCTCGTAAGCCCTGGATAATAGTGAATCCAGGATATGGAAGTTTTTCTTCATGGAGAAGGATGACGGATGTTTAAGAAAATCCTAGTAGCAAACCGCGGCGAAATTGCCATGCGTGTGATTCGCGCCTGCCGTGAGTTGAATATTGCTACAGTTGCAATTTATGCAGAATGCGACGCCACGGCTATTTACGTTAAAAAAGCCAATGAAGCCTACCTCGTTGGACCTGGACCAGGACAGGGTTTTTTGGATGCCAGACAAATCGTCATCCTTGCTTAACGTGTGGGAGCGGATACGGCTTTCTTGCGGAAAACGCCGAGTTTGCCCAGTTATGTCAAGATGCCGGCATTACCTTTATTGGTCCTTCGCCCCGTGCACTTGAATTGTTGGGAGACAAAGTCCAGGCCAGAGAACTCGCAAAACAAGTGGGAGTACCGGTGGTCCCCGGCACAGACGGCCCGGTAACTGATTATGAAGAGGGCCTAAAATTTTGTCATTCAATTGGTTATCCGGTCATGGTCAAAGCCAGTGCAGGTGGTGGTGGACGCGGACTTCGCATTGTTCGATCAGACAATGAACTTGAAGAAGCCATGGAATCAGGATCACGGGAAGCCCTTGCCGCATTCGGCAATCCTGAATTGTTCATTGAGAAATATGTTGAACGGCCTCACCATATTGAATTTCAATTACTCGCAGATAAATATGGGTATGTGGTTCATCTTGGAGAACGTGATTGCTCTATTCAGCGTCGCCATCAAAAAATCATTGAAATTGCCCCATCCCTGATTCTCACCCCACGACTCCGCGCCCAAATGGGGGAGGCCGCGATCTCATTGGCTCGCGCAGCAGAATTTTACAATGCCGGAACTATCGAATTTTTGTTAGATCAGGAGGGGCGATACTATTTCATTGAAATGAACCCTCGTATCCAGGTGGAACACACGGTGACCGAACAGATTACGACTGTAGATATTGTTCAAGCCCAAATCTGGATTGCCGCGGGTCGGCATTTAGTTTTTGGACAACATGAAATCAGCCTACAAGGCTATGCTATTCAATGTCGGATCAATGCAGAAGACCCGCAAAACGGATTTCGCCCGTCATCGGGAAAAATTACAGCCTATTTGTCACCTGGCGGCATTGGCGTACGTATTGACGGCGTGGTCTATAAGGACTATACCGTTCCTCCATATTATGATGCACTTTTAGCAAAAATGACCGTACAGGGACGGACCTGGGATGAAACCGTTCGGCGTACGCACCGATCTTTGGAAGAATTCGTGTTGCGGGGAGTGAAAACCACAATTCCCTTTATGATGCAAATCATGGAGGAAACAGATTTCAAGGCTGGACGATTTGATACGTCCTATTTAGAAGCGCACCCAGAATTACTTAATTACGAACATGCCTTGGAAGCCGAAGATATGGTTGTCGCACTTTCAGCTGCCATTGCAGCCTACGAAGGCCTATAAAGCCCAGACACTGTTCACACTACTCAAACGCAAAGGGATCGTATGGCACAGAAACCAAAGCCCCCGGCTAAAAGAAACACCAAATCCACCCCCGCGGTGAAAAAGAAAACTCAAAAGAAACGACCGGAAACCTTTGAGATCGAGCCATCTCAAGGGCGACAAATTCATCTGACCGATGTGGCCTTACGTGATGGCCATCAATCCCTACTCGCCACCAGAATGCGAACTGAGGATTTAGTGCCCGCCGCCGAGAAACTCGACAAGGTTGGATTTTGGTCTTTGGAAGTTTGGGGTGGAGCGACATTTGATGCGTGCTTACGTTTTCTCAAGGAAGATCCGTGGGAACGTCTTAAAACTTTCCGGAAAGCGGCTCCAAACACCCGACTCCAAATGTTGCTGCGCGGGCAGAACCTTGTGGGGTATCGCCACTATGCAGATGATGTACTGGAACAGTTTATCGTAAAATCAGCGGAACATGGTATCGATGTATTCCGAATTTTCGATGCGCTTAACGATATTCGAAATCTCAAACCAGCCATGAAGGTAGTCAAGCAGTGCAAGAAACATGTTGAGGCCACGATTTGCTACACCGTGAGCCCCGTCCATAGCCTGCATCATTATGTGGAACAAGCCAAACAACTTGAAGATCTGGGTACAGATACCATCTGTATCAAAGATATGGCTGGGCTGCTTCCACCATTTGAAGCTTATGAATTAATTAGACAAATGAAGATGGCAGTACGTGTCCCAATTCATCTTCATACGCACTACACCTCCGGCATGGCTTCCATGTCCTCACTAATGGCAATTTTTGGTGGACTTGACATCTTAGACACAGCAATGTCTCCGCTCTCCGGTGGCACATCACATCCTCCCACTGAAACATTTATAGCCGCGCTTCGAGATACCCCGTATGACACGGGATTGGATTTAAGTCGGCTTGCCCCTATAGCTGCACAACTGCGAGAGGCCAGAAAAAAATATCACCAGTTTGAAAGCGACTTCACAGGTGTGGATACGGATATTCTTCTTTCTCAGGTCCCAGGCGGGATGCTTTCAAATCTCGCATCCCAATTAACAGAGCAGAATGCCATTGAAAAAATGCAAGAAGTACTTGAAGAAATCCCTCGAGTCCGAAAAGACATGGGGTATCCTCCTCTTGTCACTCCCAGCAGCCAAATTGTCGGAAGTCAGGCAACGATGAATGTGTTAACCGGGGACCGCTACAAAGTTGTAACTAATGAGACCAAAAATTACTTCTTGGGCTATTACGGAAAAGCGCCTGGTTCTCTGGATTCAAAAATCCGGCAAAAAGCCATTGCAGGCGAAAAGCCTATTACCGGGAGACCGGCTGATAGTTTAGACCCTGAACTAGAAGGAGTAAAAAACGAACTCAGTGAGCATGAAGCCTCGGAAGAAGATGTCCTTTCCTATGCGCTCTTTCCTTCAGTCGCACTACAATTTATCGACGAACGAGAGCGAGGCGAGCTCAAGCCTGAGGTACTTGAGCCTCAGGCCCCCGGAGGAAAAGTCCCGGACTCTCATGATCTTCACCTTGCCCCCATTGAATT
>CAZGFV010000075.1:0-2832 GCA_964524575.1 uncultured Nitrospiraceae bacterium | reverse complement strand
CCCAATCCCACAGAGCCAGGTGATGTGACTACTCCCATGCCTGGGCGCGTAGTGAAAGTGCTCGTGACAAATGGGGCTCAAGTCGTGACTGGAGATCCTGTGCTGGTTATCGAAGCCATGAAGATGGAAAACAAGGTCACAGCTCCCATTGACGGCACAGTCAAAACCATTCACGTAAAAGAAGGGGATCAAGTGAATGCTGATGAAACCCTGATCCAAATCGAATAAACCCGCTCACCGGAATTGTCCGACACTCTTTGCAAGGCAGGCCTTTCCTTTTCAAGGGTACAGCAGAATAATTCCTGGAATTACAAAAACATTTTTTATTGCCCTAATACAGGGGAAATAAGTATCTTGGCTTCCCCTCAACCATTTTGACCTACGCGGGCGCTGCTTGAGTTTACCTAAAATCCTGGGACTCCTTCAGTGAAACTAAACAACATCGACCTTTTCACTTAACGTCAAGATTGGGTGAGGGCATTTCGTTAATTATGATCATTGGGAATATTATTTATAAGTTTTTCCCCACACAGACAATTCTCAACCTTGACCCTTTGAATCACACTCAGTAAGATCAACTCATGGCACGTACTCCGTTCGATCCAAGAAACTTTGGCTCTCCCCCTCCAGGCATTCCTTCTCAAACAACACCAGATCAAGTCGACCAGAATTCCCAATTTCGATCACTAAATGCTTCTCTCCTCTATTGCCCTACCTGTCGAGAAGCTACTCCTGCCCGCGAACGTTTACTCCTAGTCCTCCCATCTGGAAACAAATACGAATACATGTGTTCGTATTGTGGCACTTCTACTGGCGAAAAGACTGATCAAAACCAGCAAAACACACAAATATTCATTCCTTGATCTAACTTTGAAATTTTCAAGAGATTCTCCCAACATTTTTACAGAGTCCAGAAATAGAAAAGTATTTCGAGGACTAACTATATTCCTTTGGTATAGGCAAACCTTCCATAGCCATGATACGGAGAGCATTTGTGGTAGGACAGGGACCACGACGGATTTGATAGTCTAATCTTAATTTCTTTTCTCCAACAGTCTCTTGGAAGTGGACATTGGTCATACAACGCAACTCATTTTCTAGTCTGGCTAACTCTAAATCATGCGTAGTAACAAGGCCTAATCCATTTCCTGTTGTCAGCTCACGAATAAAAGCTTCACTACCCAACAACCGTTCCCGATTGTTCGTACCTTTAAAAATCTCATCGATTAGAAAGATTACAGGATGGGATTCTTGATTGCTCACAGCCAATAAAATTTTTTTCAGCCGCTTAACCTCCGCGTAAAAATACGATAGGCCCTCTTCAAGCGAATCTCTCACACGAAGGCACGAATGGATTCGCATCCAAGACCATTCCCATGATTCGGCACAAACTGGGGCTCCAGCCTGAGCCAAACATACATTAATCCCAATCGTCCTTAAAAAGGTACTCTTCCCAGACATATTGGAACCAGTGACTAAAAACATCTGCCCGATTCCTTGAAGAACAAAATTATTTCTAACACGTTGCTTGTGTGCCAACAAAGGATGTCCTACTTCGGTTGTCAAGACTCCCACTTCCTTGCCAACGGGATTCTCTCGTTGTTTGGGCCAAACATAATCCGGGTTCAGATAGGCAAAAGTACCGAGGGTCATAGTCGCATCAATCGTGGCCACGCGTTCAATCCACATGGGCAATACTAGGCGCAATCGCCGACATACTTTTTGGAGATACCAGGTCCATGCCATATCCCACGGACCTATTAAATTCACCATAAGGTGAATCAGAGGGTGCCCCTTAATACTGAGACCACTGCAAATCCTGGCTAATTGTTTAATGGCCAGGGATGGTCGTTCACCACCGGTTCGCAAAGATTCGATTACTTGATTAATAGCTGGATCGCGTAAGAATGTTCGTTTTTCTAAAACTCCGATCACCGCTGCCAATTTCTGGAGTTCGATTTGCAAATTCAGGGTTCTCTCAAATACATGGCTCAAACAACGACCGGCCAGCAACAGCAAAAATCCATAACCAAGAAACGTAAGAATCCAATAGCCCGGAGCCATTCCCATAGCCCAGACCACAAAGAACACGACGTTAACATTTGCAAGAATAACCGCAAGAACAAGCTGCAAGTGAAGCCGAGGAATATCAAAAGAGCTTTTCAGAAGAACATGAATGGCATCACAATTGATGGGAGTGTGACTGACTAATTTTGCGACCAATCGTATACGATCGCGCAACCCAGAAAATCTCGTAAAAGCATTGACCAATTTTTGTCGTAATAACCACTGAGCTAACGACAGTTGTTGCTCATTTTGCCCAGCGACCCAAGAAATGAGCCGAATTTTCCCTTCATTGGAAACAGTCGTGTCCAAGAGTCGAAGCAGGGAATATTCCCCGATGACATCCAAGTCTAAAGCATAAGGATGATCTTCAGGCAAAATGTTGTGCGAAACAGGGATTTTTTCCCAATCAAGCTGTAGGCGAGCCAAATTGGTCTGTTTGACATTTAACCACAAACGAAGCCTGGTTAATTCATCCTCTAGCCGTGTATGATAGCGAGCCACAAATGTGAACATTATAATCCAAGCAGCCAAAACCCAATTCCCCATCACAAACCATTTATTGCTATAGATGACTCCACAGACGAGCAGAGTAAGAAGAAAAATTCCCATGCGTACGCGACTAAACATGATGCTTCGTTGCTCACCTTGTCGAAGCATTCGCATTCCACGTTCAATGCCTCGCTTTATGGCTAGCTCACGCTTTTGCCGTAATGAATATTCATGTTTCATGATGGAATCGGACGATACTTGGTACATGATAAATCG
>CAZGFV010000074.1:2141-6209 GCA_964524575.1 uncultured Nitrospiraceae bacterium | reverse complement strand
CCTAGGCCTAGCCAAAGAAATGGGGAAACAGGAAGCAGCCTGAGACTAAATCGTCCAAGGAAGTCTGGAAAAATTCTATCAAGATCAATGCCTAATTGAGCAAAGTTTCATCAAAGATCCTAATAGCACAATCAAACAAATCCTGACCGAAAAAATCGCGAAGCTTGGAGAAAATATTTCCATCGCCCGGTTTACTCGGTATCAACTAGGCCAGGAATGACGCCAATTCGGTACCACCGTATCCTCTTAAAAATTAGTGGTGAAATGCTAGCGGGATCTCAATCCTATGGCATTCATCCGGAGATTCTGACCAACCTTGCCCAAGAAATTGCGGAGGTCGTCCGCATGGAGGTAGAGGTGGCCTTAGTCATTGGAGGTGGCAACATTTTTCGTGGAATTGCTGCAAGTGCCTCTGGCATGGAACGGGCATCAGCGGACTATATGGGCATGCTCGCCACAATGCTCAATGCCTTAGCGCTTCAAAATGCCTTAGAAAAAATTGATGTGGCCACGCGCGTCCTATCAGCCATTGAAATGCGACAATTAGCTGAAGGCTATATTCGGCGACGAGCCATACGTCATCTTGAAAAAAAGCGAGTCGTGATTTTTGACGCTGGAACCGGAAACCCGTACTTTACTACTGACACTGCCGCCGCACTTCGTGCCATGGAAATCGGAGCCGATGTGATTCTCAAGGGCACCAAAGTTAATGGTATTTACGATTCAGATCCCGTGACAAATCCTGATGCTACAATGTATGAAGAAGTTCCGTTTATAGCCATCCTCAACAAAGACCTAAAAGTTATGGACGCCACAGCCATCACGTTATGCATGGGTAATAAACTTCCATTGATAGTCTTTAATTTGACCCAAGCAGGCAATCTGAAACACATCGTTCAGGGGAAAAAGATCGGCACCCTGGTGACTCAAAATCCCACCCAAGCCTAACATGAGGTGACGGGTTATGCCCTACAAACCAACATTAGAAAATGTCACAAAAAAAATGGGCGGTGTCTTGGAGCACCTTAAGAAGGAGTTAGCAGGTCTCCGTGGAGGCCGTGCGTCCCTTTCTATCCTTGATCATATTAAAGTCGATTACTATGGAACCCCAACTCCCCTCAAACAGGTCAGCAACCTGTCTATGCCGGATGGACGACTGATCACTATCCAACCATGGGATTCCACCATCATCAAGGAAATTGAAAAAGCCATTGTCACCTCGGATTTAGGTATCAACCCCTCAAATGATGGAAAACTTGTTCGCCTACCCATCCCCCCTTTAAGTGAAGAACGTCGAAAAGACCTCGTTAAAGTCAGTAAAAAATACGGGGAAGACACGAAAGTTCATATCCGTGGAATACGGCGTGAAGGAAATGAAGAATTAAAAAAACTCCAAAAAAAATCCACAATTACAGAAGACGACCTTCGCCGCGGTGAAGGCGAAATTCAAAAAAACACGGATACCGAAATCAAAAAAATCGACGAGATGTTAAAAAGAAAGGAAGAAGAAATACTCGAAATTTAGTTGCATTATGACCACCTCTCTTTCAACGCCACCAGCGTCCGTTTCTTCTTACCTTTGCCCAACTATTGCCACAATTGATCTTTCCGCGTTAGCGCATAACCTGGCGGAGCTTAGGCGAGGCCTAGATTTGCGCTGTGCCATTCTCGCCATCGTCAAAGCGGATGGATATGGTCATGGGAGCATCGCAGTGGCCGAAGCGTTATCAAAGCTCGGCGTTACGAAATTTGGTGTCTCAACGATTCAAGAAGGCGCGACTCTACGGGAAGCGGGAATACAAGGGACAATCATCGTCCTGGGCGGAATTTTCTGTTGGCAAATAAGAGACCTTCTCCATTATCAACTCACACCCGTTATCTCAGACGTCGGGATTGCCCAACAACTTGTCAACGAACTCTCGCCTAAAGACATGCCTTTTCCCGTTCATGTCAAAGTCGATACTGGAATGAGACGACTGGGGTTCGATCCAACATCGCTCTCTGAATTTCTCACCTCCGATTTGTTTCAGGGACCTCTTGTACTTAAAAGTTTGATGACTCATCTGGCGGATGCTGATAATCTTAATTCCTCATTTACCATCCAGCAACTAGCCGAATTTCAATCGATTGCTCACCACCTTCGGCAAGAGGGAATTACTATCCCCTGTTTGCATTCGGCCAATACTGCGGGCATCGTATCCTATCCTGAATCCCATATGGATATGGTAAGACCGGGCTTACTGTTATATGGTTATGCTCCCTTACGTCCAGCGGCACACCACTTATCCCTCAAGCCCGTTCTAAGCCTTTCAACAAAAGTCGTTCAAACCCGCGCTGTCGCTGCAGACGAACCGCTCAGTTATAATGGCATATACCGAACCTCTCGGCCATCCCGAATTGGCGTTCTCCCTATTGGCTATGCCCACGGATATAATCGACAGCTTTCAGAGCAAGGGTGTGTACTAATTGGCAACATGCGTGCACCAGTGGTTGGAAAGATTTGCATGGACATGACGCTCATCAACCTCACGGATGTACCCAAAGCCCAGGTAGGCGATGATGTAATTTTAATTGGTCGGCAAGGAAACGAAACCATTTCCGCAGCGGATGTGGCAACTTGGCAACATTCGGTCCCCTATGAAGTATTATGCAGTATTGGACCAAGGGTCAATCGAGTGTATGAACCGATGATATAAGATGTGAAGCACGATAAGAAAACTATTTATTTTACTCACAACGGCTTACACATCACGTTTTTAATTTCTTCTTAAGCCGTTTCTCCACACTAGCAACTTTTCCACTCAACCGTCTATTTTTCCCTTTACGATAATCCACCTTGATCGTGCACGAGACTCGATTGCAATCTTTTCTCATTCGTTCATAACATTGGCTAACCACATCCATAACCTCGTCCCACTCGCCTTCAAGCACGGTTCCCATCGGATTCAGACGGTACTCTACTCCACTTTGATCAACGATCTCCAATGATCGCGAGACATATTTTCCGACACTCTCTCCTTTTCCCAACGGAGACATGCTGAATTCCAGCAACACCATATATCCACCATCCTTGTTCAATTAAGACTCTGGTCGTTCCTTTTGTTCTTTCCATGAAACGGGATATGTTAGGGTTCCCGTTAAACTAAACCCCTTCACCGCATCTCTCAATTGCTCTCGACGTTGTAATTCATTGGGCTCGTTTTTTTGAAAACTCTCACGAAGGTTTCCCAGCCAATCCAAAAATTGCTCAAATTCCTCGTCAAAGATGGTTTCATAATTCTGACGTAAGGTACTTGCCAAAGCAGGAGCAGTTCCACTGGTACTAATGGCAACCCGAAGAGCACCACGTTCTACTACTGCGGGCATCATGAAATTTGACCTTTCTGCTTGATCAATTGACCAGACCAAAAATTTTTCGACTTTTGCAAGATCGAATAAGGATTTGGATAAGTCGAAATCCTCACTCAAAACATTCAGGACAAGAAACGCATCCAGGGTATCCGTCGATCGAAAATGTCGGCCACGATGAATAATTTTTGCTGATGCCGCTAACTTCTTAAGTGGCGCATTGAGAGTCGGATTTATTACAATAACTTTGGCGCCGCCCTCCAATAACCGTGAGACTTTCTCTGAAGCTTCGTTGCCTCCACCAATAACCACACATAAACGGCCCTGAATATCAAGAGAAATTTGGTATCCTGCATTCTGACTCATAGCTACTCCTTATTCACTCTCGATTTAATCCACTGACAAAAGGTCAGTTCAGTAAATTCCCACTTGGACTGTTGAACGATTGAAAAGAAAAAGAAACGGAAAGAATATCAAATTGAAAACAGGTTTTGATAGCCCAGATAAATCCACGATAAAAGCTTCTAGAATTTAATCATCTCTGTCTAGTTCTATATGCCAATATAAGTAATCCCGCCAACTATCCGGAGCATTTCGAATCCCAATCATAATAGTCAGCGTGGGATTCCAGCGTGGCTTTTCTGGCTTCTTTTTGAGACGCATATGCGCATCCACCGGCGTTCGACCACTCTATTTATTATTACATCGCCAACAAGCAGA
>CAZGFV010000074.1:0-2131 GCA_964524575.1 uncultured Nitrospiraceae bacterium | reverse complement strand
ATTCTCCCATGTTTTTTTCCCACCCTTAGCAATTGGCACCACATGATCAAATGTTAATTCCTCCGAACGGAATTTTTTACAACAATATTGGCAAGTATACTTATCGCGAGTAAAAATATTGATTCGGGAAAATTTTACTGATCGATGCGTAGACCGAAATTTCACTACACTAAGCAGCCGCATCACCGAAGGCAGTTTAAAGGTTACTGACACTCCTCGAATATCTTGATCATAAAATTCGAGGACTTCGACCTTTTCTTGGCATAATAAGGTAATGGCCTTTTTCCAATTGACCACGCGCAAGGGCTCATACGTGGCATTTAGAAGCAAGGTCATTTCCATACCCTGTTGGAACCCCCATTTTAGGTAATACCAAAAAACTAGCTGGACGAGTGTATAGCATCAGGCTAGGCATTGAATCAACAGGCCATCAAAATAGGCCTCTTGCAGGCAAATAACATCCTTGTTAGACTCGGCGTTTTTTAAGAACTTGGATAAAGGTAACAAAGTCAGGGAGAGTTTGTTGAAATATATTGATGCGGCAAAATTATCAGACCTTCCCGCAGGAGCCTGTCTCTCTGTAGATTTAGATAATACCGGGCGTGGAGGCGCCCTCTTTAATGTCGACGGAGAGCTATTTGCCCTTGATAACACCTGTCCCCACGCCGGTGGGCCCTTGGGTGAGGGAACGTTGCAAGGAGATCTAGTCCGATGCCCCTGGCACGGCTGGAAATTCAACGTCCGGACAGGATACTGTCTAAAACATCCAATTCACGAATGGGCTGTATCGTGTTTTCCGCTACGGGTTGAGAACGGCATTATCCAAGTTGCCTTAGAACAGCCAGACCGGACTTCTTAAATGAAATTTGATCTTGATGAGGTAGCGGTGGCAGTTCATGAAAAGGCATAAAATGAATAGCAGCCAAAGAGATTACGCGGATGGTTTTATCCTTTAAAGTCACACGCCAAGCAAATTCCCGCTCAATCCATTCATTAAATCCTTTTTCCCGAACCAAAATCCTCACAGCATAGACGCCTGGCTGCTCTTCTCCAACTTGCCACGCCCCTTTATGATAGGGGACATCCTTAGCTTCCAAATCACGCACATATTGATTGACCGATTCCTCAAGGTTTGATGCATTACGCCCAGGATGAGACTGAACCAATTTTAAAGCCTCATAGGCTTTGGGATCATCTGGAATATCAGGGGTTCCCCCTTCTTGCTTCAAATATAGGAAACCGAACACAACGACGACTCCAAACACTAAAAAACCTAGGATTTTTTTAATATTCATGACAGATCTTTAGGAAGTCTCCCGCTGCCATAAATGTTCAGGTTCACCCTGAGTTTTAGCAACCCATCGAGCTAGCACAAACAACGTATCGCTTAATCGATTTAAAAATTTTACTAGTTCGTTGGGAACTTTCTCTCCTTTAGATAAGCTCACACATAATCGTTCTGCCCGACGGCAAATGGTTCGCCCTTGATGTAAAAAACCCGACACCTTTCCGCCACCAGGCAAGATAAATTCCTTCAAGGGTTCTAATTCTTCTTGACAGGTATCAATAAGTTGTTCCAATCGGGTCACATGATCCGTTGTTACCGTAGGCATATTTGTAAAGGTTTCACCAGGAGCAGTAGCAAGAATGCCTCCTAAATCGAAAAGTTTATTTTGAATCCATTGCAGATCTGCCTCGAGCTTTGACTTTGTTCGTAGATCATCAGATTGATCCATGTTGTATACTCTGGCTAGCCCGATAACTGAATTGAGTTCATCCACAGTTCCATAGGCCTCCACACGCAAAGAATCTTTCCAGACCTCCTGCCCGCCGGCAAGACGAGTTTTTCCTGCATCGCCGGTTTTGGTATAGACCTTGCTGATTCGCACTGAATGAAACCTTCCTCTTTCAATCAAAAGACATGCCTGCCATCTAGCTGTTTCTAAATCCTGACATTGAGCACTGACTTGCGCAATTACACAGGCAAGGTCACTCTCGGCATTCCGGATTGAGGATGGCGGTCAATAATAACCTCGCATCCATAAACAGGCTCTAGATGCTCCCTACAAATAACTTCTTTAGGATGACCAATCTTAGCAATCTCCCCGCATTTAAAGAGTAAAACTCGATC
>CAZGFV010000073.1:0-6245 GCA_964524575.1 uncultured Nitrospiraceae bacterium | reverse complement strand
CCTTTGTCCTTTGCCTGCTCAAAAAAAAAGTCTTCTCGAGCTGGGATCAATTTATTTTACCATTTCCCTTCTCTAGAGGATGCTTTGTGTGGGGCAAACCTCTTTGGGTTGAGCAAAAGGATGATGATTTAAGTCTTGAACAACAACGTCAAGAGCTCGAAACTCAGCTCTGTGCTGTCCTTGTCGAAGCCACTGAAATCGTTTCTCAGAAATAAAAGAGACAGATAACTTCTTCCTGCTGTAGAATGGCCTCCCTACATGGTTTTGTAATTATCACCAACCTTTGATTTTTTTCACAAGGCCGTAGTTAAGATGTGGTATCTACTCTATAACGTCGCTTTGGTTGTCGGTGCTCCGTTCATTCTTCTGGCTCTCTTCCTCAAAAAGCGGTGCAGAAAAGGGCTTGCCCAAAGACTTGGTTTGGTTTTACCCCCGGTTGGTAATCCGCAAGCCGAAGTCTTGTGGGTTCATGCCGTATCCATGGGTGAAGTTCTTGCAATAGTTCCTTTTGTTTTTGCGATCCATGAAGCCTATCCGAGATTGAAGATCTTAATTTCTACCGTGACTGAAACTGGCAGGGAAGCTGTTGAAAACCATTTAATAGGAATTGCCCAGCATTGTTATCTTCCCCTCGATTGGCCTTGGACTGTCAGACGGTTCATTAGGCATGTTCGCCCCAAAGCCTTTATCGTGATAGAAACGGAATTGTGGCCCAATCTTCTCAAGGAACTCCATGATAAAGGGGTGTCGGCTGCTTTAGTAAATGGACGCCTGTCTACTCGATCATTTCATCGTTATCTTTGTATCAAGTCGTTTATGAAGGAGGTGCTACGCTGCTTCAATCTGTGCTTGGTTCAATCTGCTCAAGATGCCCATCGTATGATTGAATTGGGTGCTAATCCTGAGCGTGTCCATCGAACGGGAAATATGAAATTTGATGTCGAACTCTCAGGGTTAGATGGACAGTCGAAGCCGGTGACTTTTGAATTTCTGGGGTTGCACCCTCACGAAGTATTAGTCGTGGCTGGCAGTACGCATCCCAAAGAAGAAAGTGTTTTGCTAGCTAGCTATAAGGAAATTTTGAATACTTATGCCAACGTTGTTCTTTTGATAGCCCCTCGGCATATTGAACGTAGTGAACAAGTCGTTGAAACGATTAGATCATTTGGGTTTGAAGTTGTTCGACGAAGCACGCTTGAGGAGAATGGAAAGGGGACGTTACGCAATGATGAGAGGGCAAGGGTCATCGTGCTTGACACGAGAGGTGAGCTTGCAAATGTATATGCTCTAGCCCAAGTGACATTTGTGGGTGGTACGTTTGTACCGGTCGGTGGGCATAATCTTCTTGAGCCAGCTTCGTGGGGAAAACCAGTGCTATTTGGTCCTTTTACCGATCATTGTCAAGAGATTGCGAATCTTCTTTCAGAAAGCGAAGGCGGGAAAGAAGTTCATGATGCTAGTGAGATGGCTTCGTTTGTTGTTAGCATCCTAGATGATCAGGCTCTGGCTCTTCGTATGGGTCAATCCGCCCGTCAGGTTGTTCTCAAGAATCAGGGCGTAGTGAAGCGAAATGTGGAGTGCCTGCGGCCATTGCTTCAGTCTCGAGCATGAGTTTGTCATTTGAGAGGCTTCTCAGTGTTTACAAATCTGTTGACCCTTTTTTATAAACTTGCCGTATGTTTGAGGCTTTGGCTGTATCGGCAAGGTTGGATACCGTCTAGGCGATTGCCGTGTTCTGTTGTGAGCGTAGGAAATCTAACAGTAGGCGGAACTGGTAAAACTCCTGTGACTATGTGGGTTGCACAATATTTGGCTGGGGAGGGGAAACAGGTTGCCATATTGAGTCGTGGCTATAAGAGAAAATCCCGTGAATCATTTCTATTGGTTTCCAATGGAAATGACATTTTGGTGGGACCTGCTGATGCTGGAGATGAGCCATTTCTTATGGCATCTAATTGTCCTGGGGTCATCGTAGCCGTGGGTGCAGATCGCTACCAACTAGGGCTTTGGGTATTAGGAAATCATAAAGTTGATTGTGTAGTCCTGGATGACGGATTTCAACATCTTGGCCTTGAACGAGATCTCAATTTACTACTTATTGATGTTACTGATCCTTATGGATTGCAGGCGTTGCTACCGCTTGGTCGTTTACGAGAGCCTTTGTCTGGAGCTCAACGTGCCACAGGAGTTATATATACTCGTGCCGGGAATATGGACAATTTGGAATCTGTGCAACAAATCGTAGCGTCAGCTGTTGGGAGTCTTGTCCCATTGATCGCTACTCAGTTCGAGGCTCAGACACTTGTCTGCGAAAATGGAAAATCTGAGAAAGACCTAGCGTGTTTGTTAGGAATTTCTGTGTTAATCTTTTCTGGAATAGCGAATCCTTCATCGTTTCGTAGTTTGGTAGAAAACCTGGGCGCCAGGGTTATTGACGAAATAGTATTTTCGGATCATGTGGAATATACCATGGAGACAATTCAGCATATTCTGAACCGAATGGAAAAGGCCAAGGTTCAAATATGTGTCACTACTGAAAAAGATTTGGTTAAGGTTAAAGGATTATGGGGTAATCCCGAGTCAGTTTGGGCACTTTCACTGGGCATTAAATTTTTAGAAGGCCAGGATAAATTGGAAAAACAGTTAGCAAGAGTCTAGTCACTATTGACATATATTTGTTTAGAGGATTTTTCCTTTTAGGAAACCCAAATTCCATGTTTAAGGACCTAAACCCTGAGAAGATTCGACGTATTCTCGTCTGTGCCCCTAATTGGATCGGGGATGCGGTGATGTGTACCCCTGCGTTGCAGGGTATCCGCTCAGCTTTTAGTTCAGCGGAGATTTGTCTTTTAGCACGTCCTACTGTAGCAAATTTGTTAAAGACGCATTCCTGTGTAGATCGAATCATAGAAAATGAACATAAAGGCAAGCATTCTGGGTTAATCGGGAAATGGCGTCTCAGCCGAGCCATAGAGTCCTTGGGCTGCGGTTTAGCGGTGTTATTTCCGAATTCATTTAATGCAGCCTTGGTTGCGTTCCTGGCGCGAATACCTCGAAGGTTTGGTTATGCGACGGATGGTCGATCTTTATTGTTAACTGATGCGGTGGCACTTCCAAATCAAGCTAGACAGATGCACCAGGTCAAATATTATGAGGAATTTATCCGAAAAATTTGTCCAAACTATTCTTCAACTCTACCAGTATTGAGAGTTTCAATACACGATGAGGCACAGGCTAATAAATTGCTCGCTGGTCATGCTGTGCCAGAAAATGGTGTTCTTCTTGGTCTGAACCCAGGGTCTGTGTATGGAGAGGCAAAACGATGGTTGCCTGAAAGATTTGCTGAGGCCGCTGATCGTATCGTTCAAAATATAGCTTCTCGCGGATTGCATGCTGATCATGTGCAGTGTGTTATTGTTGGTGGACCAGGTGAGGAAGCATTGGGGCAACGCATTTCGGGTCTCATGCAAATGAAGCCAGTAATTTTGTCAGGAAAAACTTCCTTAGGAGTATTAAAAGCGGTAATTCAACGGTGCCGAATATTTCTGACGAATGATACTGGACCCATGCATATAGCGAATGCCTTAGGCATACCGGTGGTTGCGGTTTTTGGGCCAACTAATCACGTAACTACTTTCCCTTATGCTGAAGGCCATATTCTAGTAAGAACACCGGTAGATTGTTCACCCTGTATGCTACGTGAATGTCCAATTGATCATAAATGTATGACTGGAGTGACTGTTGAGCAAGTAGTTCGCGCTGCAGAACAAGTTCTTGCTGAGAATCGGCCTTCTCCATTTAAAAAGATGTGGGTCGATTCCTGATGTCAAAAAAACAACTTCAGGCTACAGTGTTTTTAGATCGTGATGGTACATTGAATCATGACACGAATTATATTAAGACTCCAGAGGAGTTCATATTGTTCCCAGATACCTTGGCTGCTGTAAAGCAGTGTAATGGAGCCGGTCTTCGAGTATTAGTAATCACGAATCAATCAGGTTTGGCACGTGGCTATTTCTCTCAAAGGGATTTGGACACGATTCATCAATGTCTACGTGAACAGCTTGAGGCTGATGGCGCGTGGATTGATGATATCATGGTGTGTCCGCATCATCCAGATGATGGATGTTGGTGCCGGAAGCCAAATCCAGGTCTGATTGAGCAGGCGACCGTTCAATATCCTATTGATCTGAAGAAGAGTTATATGGTTGGAGATAAGTACATTGACCTGGAATTAGCAGTGAAAGCAAAAATAAAGGGGGTTTTGGTAAAAACTGGTCCGTTGAGTCAGGAAGCTCATTCCCGAAGCATGGAAAATAATCTTCCAGTTTCATATGTCGCTGAGACTTTGCAGGATGCAGTGAGCTGGATTCTAAAAGATGTTTATTATTGAAAGTTGTTTTTCGTACTAATTCCACAACTGTCAATTCAATCTTTCAACCCACTATTGGTGTGATTTCGTGTTTAGTGTTGAGCCGAGTCGAATCCTGATCATTAAGCCAAGTTCATTGGGCGATATTATTCATGCTTTGCCGACTCTTGCGGCTTTAAGATCTAGGTTCCCTGATGCGTGGATTACCTGGTTAGTCAAAAAGAAATGGGCTGAAATTCTTGATGGGAATCCCAATTTAGATGAAGTGTTGTCGGTTAATTTTGATATTATGCAATGGCCGAGTCTTATTTGTACCCTAAGAAGAAAAAGTTTTGATTTGGTAATTGATTTGCAAGGATTATTTCGATCAGCTTTTCTTGCCAATTTATCTGGTTCATCTATAGTAGTTGGATTTGCCGAGGGTCGCGAAGGGAGCCCATGGTTTTATTCGCATCGGGTGCCATTGTCTATTCCCAAGGGACAATCGTGGCGATTATGGGATACGCATGCTGTGGACCGAAATTTATTTGTGGCTAAATATTTGGGCGCGAGTTGGACGGTTCCCGAGTTTTGGTTGCCGAATCATGATCATGACCGTAAAACTGTATGTGAATGGTTACATGAATCTGGAGTAAAAGAGTCGGATCGACTGGTGGCAATAGCCCCAATAACTAGACAAGCCATAAAAAATTGGCCAGTGGAACGATTTATTCAGGTTGCGCAATCTTTGGTAAAAGTTGACGGGGTTAAAGTACTTCTCATAGGAACAAAAGATACAGAAGTTAGTAGATTATTTGAGCGAGAATTGGGATCTCGATTAGTCAATTTTATTGGAAAGACGAAGGTTCGCCAACTGAGTGCGGTCTTCGATAAAGTACATCTTTTAATTTCCAATGATTCAGCCCCTCTGCACATTGCTGCGGCAAGGGGAACGCCAATTGTTACAATATTTGGCCCTACGAATCCGAGAGCCACAGGCCCTTATGGGTTCCAACACGGTCCGAATCTCTTGACATATTCTTTGCCATGTCGGCCTTGTGGAGAAAGAGTGTGTCGAAATGCAAAACCATTGGAGTGTTTGACCTCGATTTCTGTGCAGAAAGTTGTAAGTCAAGCTGAAGAAATTCTTTTGAGCCGCAACGTGTAAATGAATGGCTGACCTTTGATGAATATACCATCGAATAAAATTTCAGCTGTGGTCATTGCTTATAATGATGAATCTAATATGCGATCTTGTTTAGAAAGTTTGTCATGGGTTGATGAGTTAATTGTGGTAGATTCTCATAGTACTGATGCGACCGCACAAATTAGTCGGGAATATACCGTTCATGTTTATCAACACAATTTTGTTGGGTTTGGGAAGCTACGGAATGATGCTGTAGCTCATGCGACTTATGACTGGGTTTTTAGTTTGGATACGGATGAACGCGCGACTCCTGAGCTCCGAGACGAAATTCGACGAAAACTTGATGAGGGACCGCAAGCGGATGCGTACTTTGTGCCAAGGCGAAACTATTTCATGGGTCGTTGGATTCGGCGCTGTGGGTGGTATCCCGATTATCGGCAACCTCAATTGTTTCAAAAGTATCGCATGCGGTACAAAGAAGACCTGGTACATGAAACTTATGAACTTGCAGGAACGATTGGGTATTTACAGGAACATGTGGTGCAAATCCCTTTTCGGAATATTGATCAATACCTGATGAAAATGGACCGGCACTCATCGTTAAGGGCCGAGCAGATGGTTAAGCAAAATCGAAAATTTTATTGGCACCAATTAATTACACATCCTGCGTTCACTTTTTTTAAAATGTATATTCTTCGGCAAGGGTTCCGTGATCGAAAGCCGGGATTAATACTTTCAGGCTTGTAT
>CAZGFV010000072.1:0-6389 GCA_964524575.1 uncultured Nitrospiraceae bacterium | reverse complement strand
CGTCTTATTTGATTTCCGGATACGTCAACTGTTCTATCAACACCAATGAATAATTTCCGCGTCCATCGATTGCTTTTGGAGTAACCCCACGAAAGTCCCTTATACGAGGAAGCCCAACGTTCATGAGTCGATCAAGAAACTCATACATATGATTGCCACGAAGAGTCACTTTCACGCCAATAGGCATACCTTCCCTCAACTTAAATCCGGCTATGGCTTTTTTTGCCTTAGTCACCACGGGTTTTTGCCCAGTAATGAGGGTAAGTTCCGCGACAGCGCTTTCAAGGAGTTTGGCATTCTGAATCGCCTCCCCCATTCCTACGTTCACCACTACGCGATCTAACCGAGGCACTTGCATCTGGTTTCGATAGGAAAACTCCTTAATCATCTTTGGAAGCACCTCGTTCCGGTACTTTTCCTTCAGCCGAGGAAGTGGCCCACCAGAAGAAGGTTTTTTTGTAGATTTTTTCGATTCAGTTTTGGCCATTAGACCTTATCCAAGATTTCTTCTGGGCTCTTTCGTAAGATTCGAACCCTTCGCCCATCGTTTAACAGTTTAATTCCCACCCTTGATACTTTCTGAACGCCCTGAGAATAAATCATGACATTGGAAATAGAGAATGGAGCTTCACGCTCCAGAATTCCTCCTTGCTTATGCTTTTGTGTAGGCTTTGACTGCCGCTTTACAATATTTAACTTTTCAACTGTCACTTTTACCATACTCGGAAAAACGCTTAATACTTTTCCTGTTTTCCCCTTTTCACGTCCAGCAATCACCATCACCGTATCACCTTTTTTAATGCGGGTCTTCTGCGACGCGCGTCCAGACTGTTTTTGACTAGAACTCCTAGCCATTTATACAACCTCAGGAGCAAGTGAAACTATTTTCATAAACTTCTTTTTACGCAATTCCCTCGCGACGGGACCGAAAATACGTGTCCCAATCGGTTCTCCTTGCGGATTGACTAATACGCATGCATTGCGATCAAAGCGGATATAGGAGCCATCTTCCCGACGTGCGCTTTTTTTTGTTCTGACAATCACTGCTTTAACAACTTGGCCTTTTTTTACAGCCGCCCTGGGAATGGCCTCTCGAACAGACACCACAATGATATCCCCTATGCCACCATACCGACGCCGGGTTCCACCAAGCACATGGAAGCATCTCACACGACGCGCCCCAGAATTATCAGCGACATCTAAATATGTATAATTTTGAATCATGCCTAATTACTACTCCCGCATAAAATGGTAATTTTATGCTTGTTGGGATTTTTCTCCTCGCTCCACTACCTCGGAAACACGCCAATGCTTGTCCTTACTTAGTGGCCGAATCTCTACGATCTTGACTCGATCCCCAATCTTAGATTCGTTCTTCTCATCATGCGCTTTAATCCTCGATACACGTCGCATGACTTTTCCATAAAGGGGATGCTGAACCTGTCTCGTAACCGCTACGACAACGGTCTTCTCCATTTTATCTTTGACAACCTCACCATAGGAAAATCTTTGTCGACGAAATTTATCGTTTACCATAAATTAATACCTACTCCCTAAATCAGCGAGTTGCCTCTAATTCTTTTTCGCGAAAGACTGTTCGAGCCCGAGCTACATCACGCCGAACTTGGCGAATGCGCATGGGATTTTCAATCCGGCCTAAAGCAAGTTGACACCGAAGATGAAAAAGCTCCTCTTTGAGTTGATGAACCTTTCCGGCAACTTCTTCTGGCTCCATTCCTCTCAATTCTTTAATATCCACGATACCTCAGCCTAAATGGCCAATTCTCCTCTAACTACAAATTTAGTAGCCAACGGTAACTTGTGTCCGGCCAAACGGAATGCTTCTTCCGCCACACTCCGGCTCACATCATCCATTTCATAGAGAATCCGCCCAGGCTTAACCACCGCAACCCAAAATTCTGGATTCCCCTTGCCTTTCCCCATTCTGACTTCAGCAGGTTTCTTTGTTACAGGTTTGTTGGGAAAGATTCTCGTCCAGATCCGACCGCCACGCTTCACATGACGAGTCATGGCGATTCTGGCGGCTTCAATCTGACGGGCAGTTATTCGTCCAGGTTCTAAAACTTTCAACCCAAACTGTCCAAATGATACTTCTCCCCCACGATAGGCTTTTCCATACATCCGGCCTTTATGGACCTTCCTAAATTTAACTTTTTTGGGCGCTAGCACAATGAATCATGCCTTTTCTTAATTACAATAACCCAAGAGACGTTTCGTTTCGGCTTGCCGAAGGCAATTCAGCATCCCCTTTATATATCCACGTCTTTACGCCAATTTTCCCCATGGTAGTATTGGATTCGGCAAAACCATAATCCACATCAGCTCGAAGGGTATGGAGAGGAACACGACCTTCCCGATACCACTCGGTTCTGGCAATTTCATTACCTCCAAGCCTCCCCGCACAAGAAACCCTAATGCCTTGAGCACCTAACCGCAAAGCAGAAGCAACGCTCCGCTTCATAGCTCGACGAAACGACACCCGCTTTTGCAACTGTAAGGCAATATTTTCTGCAACCAATTGCGCATCGAGCTCGTGCTTTTTGATCTCCTTCACTGCAACATACTCTTCACGGCCGTACTGTTGCTCCAACATGGCTTTTAACTTGTCGACTTCAGCGCCTTTTCGACCGATGATAATCCCAGGACGGGCAGTATGAATAATGACTTTTAATTGATTGCCGGACCGTTCAATTTCCACACGTGAAATTCCGGCATGGTACAAACGAGACTTAACTATTTTTCTGATCTGCACATCCTCGTGAAGCAATTTTGCAAAATCTTTCTTGGCATACCACCTGGAATTCCAGGGCCTCGTATAGCCAAGCCTAAAGCCGTACGGGTGTGTTTTTTGACCCATAAATTTAGCCTACCCCTCTAACCTTCATAACATAGCATTTCATAAAAGTTTTTTATTAAGACCCTTCGATCGGCGCCACAACAATTGTCACGTGACTAGTCCTTTTGTGAATCGGACTCGCTCTTCCCTGTGCACGAGGTTGAAACCGCTTTAAGGTAGACCCCCCATCCACATAAGCCCTCACGATTCGCAACGACTCAGGGTTGCCCAACTCTTTTTGACCCGCATTAGCCACAGCAGACTCAAGTAATTTTTCAATTACCGGTGCGGCTGCTCGCGGAAGATACTTTAAAAGCGTTAACGCCTCGGGCACCTCGCGCCCACGAATCAAGTCAATGACCATCCGTACTTTTCTTGGAGCCATTCGCACAAACCGTAAGACCGCCTTCGCTTCAACCATAACTCTTGCCTTTGCTCTCTATTTGAGGGGTACCGCCTTTTCTGACTTCGCGGATCCATGTCCCTTAAAAAATCTCGTGGGTGCAAACTCACCGAGTTTATGCCCAACCATGTTCTCAGTCACATAGACCGGAATAAACTTTTTCCCATTATGAACAGCAAAGGTGTGTCCTATCATTTCCGGAACAACTGTGGAGCGACGCGACCACGTTTTTATCAACTTGTTGTCATGGGTCTCAGTCATCTTTTCGACCTTCTTCATGAGATGGTCGTCAACAAAAGGACCTTTTCGAATTGAACGAGGCATAACTTACTCCGCGTCTGACTATTTTTTCCGCCGTGAAATAATAAACTTAGAAGAATCTTTTTTCTTTTTCCGAGTTTTAAATCCTTTAGTAGGAACACCCCAGGGTGAAACAGGATGGGGATTCCCTTGACCAGACTTACCTTCGCCCCCACCATGAGGGTGGTCAACGGGATTCATAACTACGCCACGCACATGCGGCATTTTCCCAAGCCACCGAGACCGTCCAGCCTTACCAATAGTGACATTTTCATGATCCAAATTCCCTACCTGGCCTACAGTAGCCATGCAAGCCCCTAAAATTCTCCGCATTTCCCCGGATGTCAGCCTAACCTGTACGTAACGACCTTCTCGTCCCATCACCTGGGCAGATGCCCCCGCACTTCTGACCAACTGTCCACCTTAGCCAGGCTTCAGTTCAATATTATGAATAGTTGTCCCCAATGGCATAGCCGAAAGCGGTAGGGCATTTCCAGGCCGAATATCCGCATCAGGCCCAGCTTGAACCATAAACCCAATTTCGAGCCCAACCGGAGAAAGAATATATCGCTTCTCCCCATCCACATAATGGAGCAAGGCGATTCGAGCGGACCGGTTAGGATCATATTCGATACGCGCCACTTTCGCAGGAACACCAACCTTATTCCGCTTAAAATCAATTTGCCGATAGAGACGCTTATGGCCACCACCACGAAACCGACTGGTAATACGACCATGGTTATTGCGTCCGCCTGATTGAGATTGTTTTTTTGTAAGCTTCTTTTCTGGACGTTCACTGGATAATTTCTCCCCGACAATAGCTGTCATACCTCGACGTCCAGGAGAGGTAGGTCTATAAGGTTTTACCGGCATGATTCAGTCGTCTTCCTTGCACAAAGTCTGTTATTAATGTCGAGAGACTCTATGCACTCTCGTAGAGCTCGAGTTTCTCGCCTTCCTTGAGGGTCACAATAGCCTTTTTCCAGTCTGGTCGTTTTCCAACAAACCGCCCCTGACGTTTCGGTTTTCCCATAATGTTCATAACATTCACATTCTTCACTTTGACTTTCAGGGCCGACTCAACCGCATGCCGAATTTCAACCCGACTGGCATCTTTTCTCACCACAAAGGCCACCCGATTCGCTTGCTCCTGAAGCCCAGTAATTTTCTCTGTTAGGAGAGGCTTTATGAGAATATCAAATGGGTCGCGCTTCATGCCCATAACTCGCTTACCTTTTCTACCTGATCTTTCAAAATAACCAACGATTCATAACGCAAAATATCATACACCGTGAGCTCGCTGGGACTGACCGCTTTAACATTCTTTAAATTCCCAACAGCACGAAATAAAACTGTATTATCTTCCTCAACGACCAACAACACGCTCCGCCCCAAACCTAGCCTTGCAATAGCCGTAGCCACCTGCTTAGTTTTAGGCTCAGAAATATTCAATTCATTTAGGATTGATAACTCACCAGCGAGTTGCTTGGAAGACAACGCACTTTGCATGGCTGCACGATACATTTTCTTAGGAATGGAAAAATCATATCCACGCGGTCGGGGTCCGAAGACCGTTCCGCCATGGCGCCATATAGGGGACCTATTCGACCCAGCCCGAGCTCGCCCAGATCCTTTTTGTTTCCAGGGTTTTTTACCACTCCCATTCACTTCGCCGCGCCCCTTTGTGCTGGCAGTACCCTGCCTCAAAGACGCGCGCTGCATCACCACGACTGAATGAACGAGGGGCTCCTTAATAGAAACACCAAACACCCCATCATTCAAATCAACAGAACCAACAATTTTTTTTGTGGAATCAACAATATCAACGGTAGCCATACGCCTAATTCTTCTCAGCCTTTCGAATAACCACATACCCACCAGCTGGACCTGGAACTGCACCAGCAATTAACAAGAGGTTTTCCTCGGGCCGCACCTCAACGATTTTTAAACCACGAACCGTCACATTTTTGGCGCCCATTTGCCCTGGCATCTTCTTGCCCTTCCATATTCTAGAAGGATATGAACTAGCACCAACCGAACCCACCGTCCTATGAAACATCGATCCATGAGTAGCTGGACCTCCACGAAAATTATGGCGCTTCATAGCACCCTGAAATCCCTTACCCTTTGACATTCCTTGCACATGAACCTTTTCGTCTTTTTGAAAAATATCAACGGTAATCGTATCTCCCACTCGATGATCAGAGGGTCCACGAAACTCTTTTAAGGTCTTCCACAATTTCCCGCTACTCGAGGCTTTCAGATGCCCGATTTCAGGCTTTGAGAGCTTTCGCTCTTTCACCTCTCGAAAACCCAGTTGAATCGCCTGGTACCCATCGCGTTCTAGGGTTTTGATCGTAGTCACATCACAAGGCCCAGCTTCAACTACGGTTACTGGAAACAAGCATCGCTCAGCATCGTACACCTGAGTCATTCCCAATTTTCTACCTAACAATGCTCTGCTCATAGATAAGAAAATCCCAATTAACCTGAAAAGGAGGCCACCCGCTCACTACAGTTTAATTTCAACATCAACACCAGCAGCAAGACTTAACTTCATGAGCGCATCCATGGTATCAGGGGTAGGCTCAAGAATATCCAGTAAACGCTTATGCGTGCGAATTTCAAATTGCTCGCGCGATTTTTTGTCAGCGTGAGTCGAGCGCTGAATTGTAAATTTTTCAATTCGAGTTGGAAGAGGCACTGGACCAGCAACTCTCGCACCAGTCTGCTTGACCGTATCAACGATTTCACGAGCCGACTGATCGAGAACCCGGTAATCAAATCCCTTCAACCGGATACGAATTCTTTGATCCACGCTTACCACGA
>CAZGFV010000071.1:0-6389 GCA_964524575.1 uncultured Nitrospiraceae bacterium | reverse complement strand
GATATCAGTGAAGTGAAAAAAATTCCGGTGAATGCCATAGAATCCGCGCTCGGACTTTCCATGGGTTCGGAAACCATTCGCAAAGCCCTGACTTCTTATGGTTATCAAGTGAAAGCAAGTCGACATACCTTGGCTGTGCGATTGCCGAGCTATCGTAGTGATTTGATGCATCCCATCGATGTAGCAGAGGATGTAGCGATCTCACGTGGGTATGAATCTTTCGAGCCCATTATGCCATCGCAATTTACAGTGGGAGTTCTGTCAGACCTTGAACAAACTTCGGACTATGTGCGGGACCAAATGGTGGGCATGGGTTTTCAGGAGATGTTTTCAAATATTCTGATGTCCCATGAAGACTTAGTTGAACGCATGAAACTGATCCCGTCGGATCATCCCGTAGTTGAAGTAGACAATGTTATGTCCTTGAGTTTTTCCTGTCTGCGGTCGTGGATTCTTCCCTCACTCCTTCGGATAGAGACCGCTTCACCCCGAGCGTTTTACCCTCATCGATTGTTTGAAATTGGCGAGGTGGCGTTGCCGGACCTGAGCCTGGAGTTGGGAGCAAAAACTCTCACCAAATTAGCCGTATTAATTGCCCATCCACATGCTAACTTTTCTGAAATTCATACAAGCCTCGATATACTGATGTATTACCTTGTTCAGGATTACACACTCGACCCCACAACTCATGGCTCCTTCCTAGAGGGACGCGTGGGTAAAGTTATAGTGGAGGGACAATCTATTGGATGGATTGGCGAAATTCACCCCGAAGTTCTGGAAGCATGGCAAATCTCCATGCCCGTCTCAGCCTTTGAACTGGAAGTAGATGTTCTGCGCCCCCAGAATCAAGAGGGATAAATCTCATAGATTTCTTTTACATAATTACAAATTATTATTTTATTGGAGATAAGAGTAAGGCGGAAATCTAACTTCAATTTTTTCTTGTCACCTAAATAAAATGAAGTTTGTAATACGTTAAGTTGCACTGAGTTTTTCTGCGAAACTATATTGCGTTGAAGAACAAAAATACTTTCAGGATCTTTGTGATTCGCAGCAAGATATTTTAGCCTTTGTTTATTCCCTAAGAATAAGATATTTTCCTCTTCGACACGAAGTAGCAAAAAAGAAAAAGCCTTGTCGTTTAATGCGACAAGGCCTTTTTAATTTCGAAACTTCTTATTTTGGTTGCGGGGGAGGGATTTGAACCCCCGACCTTTGGGTTATGAGCCCAACGAGCTACCAGACTGCTCCACCCCGCAGGGGGATAGTAGCTAAGGGATATCCGTTAAGTCAAATTATTGATTGCGAGTATTACCTTTTAACACGATGAGTCTCTGTTATGTTATGTTGCAGGAACTATGATGCTTGCTGGGATTTTTGGAGGTATACTGTTTCTGCTCCTTTTGATTGGAGACTTGTATCAGTTTACCAGGCTTCGACCTATCACGGCACAATATGGATTTGGCATTGCCCGTCGCAAAGATTATCTCAAAGATATTAATCGCGCGATTATCCTCGAACGATTCGGGAAAATCGGAACAATTGAATTACCACATGGAATAGCCCGCTGGTTCGAATATCAGGAGGTTATCACTCTTCGCCCTTATTACCAGTTGTTCAGCATTCGTTTTCGTACAGCCTGGCCTTTAAAGGGAACTATCAAGCTGTACCCCACGGACGCTGGTGTAGAGTTATACCTGACCAAGCGAATACCTTGGTCTTCAGGCGTTATCACGATGGCGTGGTTGGGTTTGGGGGTAATCGGTACAGTTGCGTTTCTTATTCTGTTTGGGGTTGATGGGGGGTTTACTTCGGCAGGTGGTTTGCTGATGGCCTTTGGAGTCAGCGGATTAGGCACACTGGTCCTGCTCTTTGGTTTGATTATGATCTCTCTGGCTTACCGCCTTGAAGACACTCGCTTAATGCAAGTGTATCATGAACTCCAAGATACTTTACAAAAAAGGAGTAATAAGATTTCGGTTTCTATGCAGGAGCCAGAATCCGAGTGAATGCTCTAGCCCCCTTCTGTCTCCGCTTTAAAGAAATTGTTATATGATGGGGTTGGCCTGGCATCGCGAGTTACTTTTTTTCTTAAGACTCCAGACTTGCCGAACTTTACAAGTGGATAATCTTCAATGAAATAATAATTTTTTTAGTACACAATTTTTCATCGAGAAGTCATGGAAAATTCATTCATCAATATACGGTGGTTGTGGATGCCCATGGTAGGTGGTAGCACGATGCTTGCATTGCCAGGCAACTCAACTCTTGGGGGCATACTTGGAGATATTGTCGGCCACTTCTTTTCCGCTGCATTGCTGGCCGTTGTTCCAATCGTTGGGTATCGTCTGATGTACAAGAACATTGGTGAAAAGGAAATGACCTACATTTTTGCTGCTTCCTGGGCCTATTTAGTGTTCTCGAAATTTTTAGGTTTTTAGGCCCTTACGCTCTAATCTCTCTAGGCCAAATTACCTTGACAAACGAATTGGACTGGTGCTAGGTCCTCAGGATGCTGCAATCAGTAGGAAAAACGGTCGGAGCTCCAGGAGGTAAGACGGTTTCAGAGTGGTCAGGGACTCCACGAGAGCAAGCGGTTCAACGCATGTTCAGCGCGATTGCGCGCTGGTATGATCTCAACAATTCTCTACTCAGCCTTGGATTACATCACCAGTGGAAACGTCGGACGGTTGAGTTTGTGCCGGAATGTGCTCCATCTGGTCGAGCCTTGGATCTTGGGGCTGGGACTGGAGACTTAGCCATTCTTCTCGATCGAAGGATGGGGCCAGAAGGAAGAGTGGTTGCCACTGATTTGAATTTTGAAATGCTCAAGGTCGGATCCCAAAAAATTGCAAAACGTGGGCTTTCTTCGCGTATTGCCTGTCTGCGTGGGAACGCCGAAGGTCTTGTGTTTCAATCCGCTACCTTCGATGCCGTGACTGCAGGGTTTTGCATTAGAAATGTCGGAAACATTCCTCGAGCATTCTCGGAAATTTATCGCGTGCTTAAACCAGGCGGGCGATTCGTTTGCTTAGAATTTTCCCAACCTGTCTATGCATGGCTCCGTTATTTATACGATTGGTATTCTTTCCATCTCCTTCCAAAAATTGGGAAATGGGTCGCGCGAGACCACACTGATGTCTACGAATATTTACCGGCTTCCATTCGAGCATTCCCAGATCAAGAACGTCTGGTTGCTATGCTTCGGCAAGCTAATTTTTCCCATGTAGAATATCTCAACCTGACTGGCGGCATTGTTGCCATTCACGTAGCGGTAAAATAAGAGCGATGGACTCCGTCCTCTACGTTTTCCTACCCTGCAAAAAAGTGTACCCAACCGGGATTACATATCTCGCTGATTTTATTCATCGTCGTCGGCCAGACGTGCGTCAACGTATCCTGGACCTGTCCCTCTTCTCAAGATCTGAACGTTTCCAAGTGCTCCGTGAAACTATAGCTGACTTTAACCCCGAGCTCGTGTGTTTCTCCTGGCGCGACATCCAAATTTTTTCTCCGCACGAAGGGGATGCCTCCTTAGAACATGCATTTAATTTTTACTATTCTAGTAATCCTATAAAACGAATTGCGGCTTCGTTTCAAGGCTCGAAGAATCTCTATCGCTATTACCAGGACATTCGCATAAACCTTTCGTATCCTTGGCTTGTCAATAAAGAATTTCCACAAGTTTGTATTATGATCGGGGGCGGGGCATTTACTGCATTTGCTGATCAGATTATTGAAAAACTTCCGCAAGGCACTATCGGAATTTTAGGTGAAGGAGAAGATGCGATCCTCAAAGTTTTAAACAATGAACCTTTAGCGGATGAACGATACATCGTGCTAGAAAATGGATCGGTTAAAAAAGGTACGAAACATACGCCGGCTATGCTGGATTCCTTGACTGTAGATCTTTCCTACCTAACTTCGATCTTTCCTCAGTATCAAGAATATGTTGGAGAGTGCATCGGGGTGCAAAGCAAACGTGGCTGTCCTTACGATTGTGCATTTTGTTTGTATCCTTATATTGAGGGAAAACGAGTGCGGTATCGGCCAGCAGAAAATGTGGTGAAAGATATCTCGCAGTATTATCACCAATGGGGTGCACGCCGGTTCTGGTTTACCGATGCACAGTTTATCCCTGGAAAAGACGCGTATCCACAATGTACGGAAATTCTCGAACGTATTATTAAGGAAGAGTTGCAGATTGAATGGTCGGGTTATGTACGAACATCCATGATTACTGCGGATCTTGCAAAACTGATGGTAAAATCGGGAGTTGGTGATTTAGAAGTTGCCATTACAGCTGGATCTCAAAAAGTATTGAATAGTTTACATATGGGCTTCAAGTTAGAACATCTTTACGACGGATGCCGTCATCTGAAGGATGCCGGATTCAATGGGCGCGTTATTCTGAATTATTCGCTTAATTCACCAGAAGAAACTGAGGAAACGCTCTTGCAAAGCATTGAATCATACAAAGTGGTGGCATCGATCTTAGGCGAAGATCGCGTGTTCCCCTTAATGTTCTTTTTGGGTGTTCAACCAAATACGGATTTGGAGGTACGGCTGCTGTCTGAAGGTTATCTCTCAGCTGGCTATAATCCTTTGAGTCTCACGCCCTGGAACATCAAAAAAATGCTCTATAATCCAGCCCAAGTGCAACCCAAGATCATGGGCACCAATACGCGGCCTCCAGCATTTCCAAAGGTTTTGAAACCAATTCTGGCCGCGATGCGTTACTTACCCTCGAAGAAATTTTGCGATCAAGAAAAACTCAGAAGGATCCTTCCATTACCTCGGCTCCAGCCCAATCCAATTCCTAGCCAATTGCTAAAAAAGTAACACTTTTTCTTTAGTCCCCGTCCTTTATTGGAATCGGCCCATTTTTTGTGTTCTCGAGTGTAATCGAAGATCTGCTTTTAAGACTTCGTGTTGGGGAAACTTCCGGATTTGCTTTAGTGTAAAGGAGTTCTGTTTTCAGATTCAGATTGGGGGGTTTTTCTCGTTGACGGGATTAGGATATAGGCTTGTCGGTTATCGTAAATAACATGGTGCCGACTACGTTTCCTTCGAAGGGCTCTTGGCCTGGACTTTCAAAAAAAATTTTTAAAAGATACTGCCCTTTTTGCCATCCATCATCGGGACGATATATTTCTAGGTACCCAGCTTTTTCATTCATCTCTAGGAAGAGTGCATCCGTTCCAGAATGATCTGGATCGTAAGTTTTTCCATCCGGCATGTAATACCAAGCTGCGCGAAATTGTGACGGAGCATCTAATGCTCCAACCTCAAAGACAATATAAAAGATTTCCGTGTCCGGAGAAAATTCCGATACTCCGGGATCAACGGGTTCGACATAGGCATCATCTGTGAGCCACCCTGATCTGCCATGCGAATCCCAAGGGACTTTTATATCGCGTGCCATGGCCACCCAGTTAAAGGATGATTGAGGCCGCTTCCAATCTTTTTGGTCGAGCGCTAAGATCCGACTGCCAGAATGAGAATGTCCAGAGATTTCTTTCTGTGCTTCTTTCAGTGCAAAACCAGGTGTTGTTTGCGCATTCGACGGACTGATAATGAACAATGTTACAAGTATGGTCACCAGGATTCCTGATCTATGGTGATAAAAGCCTGTGATATTTCTCCTCCTTATAATATTTTGAGTTGCTCTATTCTCGAGAATACCCCTTGAGTCTTGAAATTTTCGTTATGCAAAAGATTAAGCCTGAGTGATTTGAATATCCAATAGCACAGAATGCCAGGATAATACACAAAATGCACTTTTTAGTCATGGGCTATTAGCTCAACTAGTAGAGCAACTGACTCATACTCTTCGGTTTACGGTGGAGGAGCGGGTATACGTGTTTCCTCAACGCCCTGCCGTCGTCGCTCGACCATCCTGTCGGCCATTTCCGTGAGGTGTTGTTCGAGAATCAACCGAAGCTGGCTGCTAGTTTGATAATCCGCTGGCGCCATAAAGTGCACACGATCTGCATGATGGGCAAGGTCATAGCATTTTCTGAATGATTTGCGCGTTGTATCATGAGGGTTGTACACGGCTACGGCTAATCCACCATTTTTCTTTATGACCGTAAAGCAGGGAACATCGGTTGGTCCATCACCCACATAAATCATATGACGAAACGGAATACGGCGGGCTTCTTCCGGCATATGATCATTCACATCTTGGCCTAAATTAGTGAGTCCTTTGTTTACCCTAAAGAGAAACTGTGTTTTTTGGGTATGACTAATCGTTCGTTTGGGAAAATGAATGTGGCCGTGGTCCTCATCGAATTCACAGCCAAAGATTGCTTTGACATGTTTGGCGATATGACTACCATCCAAAATGGCTTTGAGCCCAGAGGTGACTACATAGTGCTCTAGATGAA
>CAZGFV010000070.1:0-6495 GCA_964524575.1 uncultured Nitrospiraceae bacterium | reverse complement strand
GGAGTCAGTTCAATAAGGTAGTATGTGGTGAAATTACACAAGCATTTTTACTACAAAATAAAGCACGACAGTCAGCACGAACCCTGCCGTAATAGTTCCAGGGATCGAGTTTAATGGGTTCATGATTTCCTCCTTTTATTTGTAAAACTCTGCATTTTCTGTTGCCTGGTATTTCGTGTCCTGTTTAACCGGTCTGGGTTTGTCTCGAATCGACAAGAAGATGTAATGTCAAATTGATTAGGGGGACACCCTATCTTATTCCGTAGGGTGACTGCAAGAGATTCTTGAACCATCGAAAATCGTGACATCTTAAGTCACATGATCAATGTAGGGGGCCAACGTTGTGAGTCGATGGTCTTCAATTGGCCCTCCAACTGTGAAGTGATACAACGATTGAAATTGGGTGTTGGGATACCACCCAAGTAGCCGATGAACTGGATCATCAAAAAAACATCCAATGCCGGTGGAACGTATGCCAGCCGCCTCGGCTTCGAGATATAGTACTTGTCCAATAAGCCCAGCCTCCCAAAAGAGCCGTTTGTAAAACCACGCCCCATGTTTTTCAAGTGAGGCATCAAATTCGGCAATCATCCCCAATGAAAACGCGCTTTGTCCAGCGATTTCTTGTCCACAACTGACCTGTGTGGCCAGATTTTCGGTATTTCCATCTTCTAAAAGATATAAAGGAAAATTTGCCGAACAATTTTCCGGAATCGTCCAGATGAATTGCTTGTGCATGGAGGATTGAAAAGCTTTTTTGATGTGTGAGTTTCGAAGAAACATATACATGCCTGGCAAGAGCCCTTCCACACGATGAACAAATAACGCAAGATGAATTGTTGGTTCCCAAGCAATTGAATCCCATGGCATCGGTCGTTGACTCGCTGGAAGTTTAGGCTCTGGAAACACTCGTTTTAGCATGGTGAAAATTTGATTGGCCGTTATTGTGGTGATTCCGTCAAACAATACAGCACTCCGTCTTTGGTGAATGATTTGGCATGCGGAGATTTTTTCACGGTCCTTCGTCGTAGGTTCATTGTGAGTTTTTGACGAAGGGGAAAGCGGAAGAAGAAGAGCTTGCTCGTCAGAGTGCTTCCAAGATGCCTTGGTTACCTCGTCAATAATTTCCCAAGGGATTGGATTATCGCGACTCAGCCGACAGGCTTTGCCTTGCCAGTGTCCTTGTGCACACTTTTCAATAGCTCTTTTATCAAGGGAGAGAGGTATGGTTTCCAATTGAGAGGTCTCGTTGGGAAAGACCACACAAATCAGTTCTGGAAATTCAGGCTCAGTCTGTTCAAACTCATGTAGACGATTCAATCCAAGAAGAGTCCCAATTGTTCGATCATCCAATCCCGAAAGAATCGTAACGCGCCACCCCAATGTCATACCGGCAATTCGAAGCGTACCAATTGCGTGGCCAATATCATGTTGGCAATAGCGAAATGCCCGTTCGCCATATTTCCAAGCCTCACGCCAGTGAATGGAACTTAAGCCTATAAGGAATGATTGCAAAGGAAAGGGCTTAAGCAAATTTTCAAGACACTTGTTCGCTCCTTTCATTCGATACTCTAGGCCATGTTCCTTGGGTGCGTAATGATATAAGCCTGATTCAAGAGATAGGCCTTCAATTTTCCTGATAAGCAAATATCCTTCTGTTGGATGCAGATTACCGCTTGAAGGATTTGAGCGCAGTGCCCAGCGATTTCCACCATATTCTTTCCAAGCCGTAATCGACAGACTGTATTCAAGGAATCGAGAGAGGCTATTGAGATTTACTGATTGAGAGAGGATGGCTTCTGATGAATAGAGTGAGTCATAGGAAGGAGAGGTTGGTTCATCTTCGTCGGTTAATAGGGGTAATCTAATAAGCGGTGCCTCTTCATATCTACGAAACGGATTAGGTTGATTGGCCCAATCCATATACCCAAGAGATCGAGCATATCGATTAAATTCATGTTTGGTTTGTTTATGATATTGCCTGACGATTTCGAGGGGATTCATTCTTTGGAGATTCTACCTCTCCCGGTTCCCGCTTACAAAGTGATGCAGTGAACCGTGGAGAAAAATTAAGTCATTCCTGAGGTTCTTTAATTGGGAATCCAGGATAGTTTTTTGATAAGAGTCTTACCCCGTGGCAAATACTGCTAAGATAAACTGTGCAATGAGAAAAGTATCTAGCCGACTCGTTTTTCTAAACCCTTCGCGATTTACTTACACATCCAAATTATTTGCCAGCGTCGCATTCGCCATCAAAAATTCGTAGCGTGCTTCCGTGCGTTTTCCCATGAGGTCATGGAAGGTGCGGTCAGTGTGGAGTTCATCTTGTAATTCGACTTTGAGGAGTCGTCGTGTGGCAGGGTTGAGCGTGGTTTCTTTTAATTGTTGAGGGAACATTTCGCCAAGGCCTTTAAAACGACTAATGGTAGGTTTTGAGTTAGGCCGTGCTTCAGACAAAATACGTTCTTTTTCTTCGTCCGATCCCGCCCACTGTACGTTTTTGCCAATGTCGATGCGGTATAGCGGTGGCTGAGCAATAAACATGTGTCCGTGCTTGATGAGTTCGGGCAAATGTCGGAAGAAAAAAGTGAGGAGCAATGTGCTGATGTGGTAGCCGTCGATATCGGCATCCATTAACAAAATGATCTTGTGATAGCGAAGTTTTCGTAGATCAAAATTTTTGCCAATCTCGCAACCTAGTACTTTCACTAAATCCGCAAGTTCTTTATTTTCCACCACTTTACCCAGTGTGAGTTCCTCGGTGTTCAGCACCTTGCCACGAATAGGGAAAATGGCTTGGGTTTTTAGATTGCGCCCCTGTTTGGCTGTGCCTCCTGCTGAATCTCCTTCGACTATAAATAGTTCACTTGCATCTGGATCGGTACTTTGGCAATCCGCAAGTTTGCCAGGTAGGTTTAAACGATGGCTCACGGCAGATTTTCTCATCACTGCTTTCGATGCTTCACGAGAAGCTTCACGTGCACGGGCCGCAAGAATCATGCGTCCCACCAAGGTCTCTGCTATTGATTTATTAACATTCAAAAAATTCTCTAAGGCCGGACGCAGTGCATTGTCGACCATCCCCTGGACTTCTGGGTTGTTCAATCGCTCTTTGGTTTGACCTTGAAATTGGGGGTTCAGAATAAGCATGCTTAGGACGCAAGCAAGTCCTTCTCGAATATCTTCCGCCTGAATGTTAAGCCCTTTAGGTGTGAGGTTGTGGGTGTCCATGTAATTACGCACGGCCTTAACGATTCCACCCCGTAAGCCTAATTCATGCGTGCCGCCGCTGCTTGTTGCTATGCCATTCACATAGCTGCGGATGTATTCTGCTGGCTCATTCGTCCATTGCAAAGCAACTTCCATAGAAAAACCTTCGCCATTGTTTCTGTTTATGTTGAGTTGTCGATCGACATAAAACACAAAATCGGCGGTCGGTTTTCTGCCTCGATCTTTAACGAGCTTCGTGAGGTACTCTTGAATGCCTTGCTCATGAACAAATTGATGTGTTTGTCCCGTGCTCCCATCCTTAAAGGTAATTTTTAAGCCCTTGTGGAGGTAGGACTTCGCTTCCAAAGTCTCTTTTAGTAAGCTCGGGTCAAATAGGATATTTTTATTGAAGATTGAATGGTCTGGTCGAAAATATACGGATGTGCCCGTGCCGCGAATTGTTCTACCTTTTTTGACTGGGCTCTCAGGTTTGCCAGCTTGATAAGATTGCGTCCATTCCCGACCATCACGTTTTACCGTCACGGTCATGTGTTTAGATAATGCATTAACTACGGAAGCGCCTACACCGTGCAATCCACCAGAGTGAATGTAACTGCCGGTTTTAAATTTTCCACCGGCATGCAGTGTAGTCATGATAATTTCTAATGCCGATTTTTTATATTTCTTGTGTTGATCAATAGGAATCCCACGTCCATTGTCGGTAATACGAATGCCATCACGACTTTTATCAAGTTCGACGAGAATTGTTGTGGCATAGCCGTTGATTACTTCGTCGATCCCGTTGTCTAAAATTTCCCACACGAGATGATGTAGCCCAATTTTATCGGTCCCACCGATATACATTGCCGGTCGTTTTCTGACTGGCTCAATGCCTTCTAAAACAACAATATCACTCGCATCGTATTTTTGGGCCATGTAAATCTTCCCCTTAGGGATCAAAAAAAGTAAGAGAGGTGTTTCAGATGAGTGTACCAGCTTAATACGGCGATGTGAATTCCCCAAAACGAAATGCACCGGCTTGCTTCTTTTAGCATTAAAAACAGATCATTCAGTCGATTCAGCACGACAAGGGGAAGGTCTAAATTTCCCATTAGGACCTTGGAAATGATGGATCTACTTCGTACTAGGGGTTCACTTAGTTATTGTTTCTGACGTTCTCTGAATCGAGAACAGGAAGTTCGATGGGTAGGGTTTGAACGTCTTTGAGGTTGCCTCGCTTGAAAAGGACATGGCCTTTTCCTCCGCGTCCAATGGGCCGGTATTTTCGGATAGATATTGGCAGTTTGGCCCCTTCTTGTTTGAAAGCCACAAGTTGATCGTCTTTTTGGTAGAGCAGGCGCGATGCCAAGAGGCGATCGGACGAATCGAGTTTGATCACAGTGACGCCACGACCAGGGCCGGAGAGCAGGCCGACTTCTTTTGCCTTGCACAGCAGGACTCGCCCCTTTCTTGAAACTACACTGATAATAGGTGTTTTTGAAACAAGGCTTATGGCTTCTACATTCACGACTTCTTCACCATCACGAACCTTCATAAATTTTCGTCCGAGGCGAGTGGACGGCTCTTTGAAGGGAGTCAAATCAAAACGTATGCCCATGCCTGCTGACGATACGGCCATAATCTGTCCCAATGAGACTGGTTCATCTCCATCGACAGTTGCGCCGTCGAATAGTGGAAGCACCGGGGCCATTTTTTTTGTGGATTGGGGCGGAACTGAATAAAATCTTGGATCTAAACTCAGCGCCGCGATAATCCGTTCCCCATCTTTGAACTTGAACAACTTCTGGGCCGGATCGCCGTAGCCACTTCGGGCCGGTGGAAT
Source organism: uncultured Nitrospiraceae bacterium (assembly GCA_964524575.1). GTDB lineage: Bacteria > Nitrospirota > Nitrospiria > Nitrospirales > UBA8639 > Nitronereus. The sequence goes on along the minus strand of CAZGFV010000070.1, from coordinate 1,442 downwards.
ATCGCCAACGCGAATTGTATAGGCGCTCCCAAAATTGGAAAAGCAAACGATGGTGTCCACCGTGCTACCGATGAGGGCAGTCAAAAGCGAGTCGCCTTCACGAAGTCGGGCTTTCGATAAATCTTTTACCATGCCCACTCGACGAATCCAGCCGTCCGTGGAAATCGTGATAACGGCGTCTTCCTTAACGATATAGGCTTCAGGATCGAATTCGAGTTCTTCAGTTTGGCGGCGCCCAACTTTGGTTCGGCGTTTATCGCCGTAGGTTTTTGCGACTTCTTGCAATTCTTTCTTCACTACATTCCAAAGTTTTGCTTTTGATGTGAGCAGAGCTTGCAATTCTTTGGCTTGTTTCTTTTTATCCACTAATTCATCCAACATCTTTTTGATTTCCGTGCGAGAGAGCTTATAGATTGGGGTTTCCAAAATTGCATTGGTTTGCACGTCGTCCAGATGAAAATGGCGCCTGAGCTTTTCCGCAGAGTCTGCTTTGCCATCACTTTGCCGGATGATTTTTAGGATTTGGTCTAACGCATCAAAGATAGTTTTGAAACCCGATAGAACATGAATGCGTTGTTCAAGGATTCGCAAATCATAGGAATAGCGGCGTTTGACGGTCTCAAAACGAAAGTCAATGAATTGTTCGAGAATATCCTTTAGGTTCAGGCACTGCGGCTGGGATGTGGCAGTGCTTGTCAGGGGAATCAAGCACGTGAGATTGACAGAAAAATTATTTTGGAGCGGCGTGTTTTTAAACAAATAGGCCATGGCTAAGTTGGGGTCGGCATCATTTTGTAACTCAAGGGTGATCCGGACATCTGTCGTGGATTCGTCTCGGACATCGACTAATTGCGGGATTTTTCTGGCAGCAATCAGTACGCCGATGCGTTCCAGAATGCTAGCCTTATCCACGGCAAAGGGAATCGAGGTGATCATGATTTCCGATTTCCCGCTCTTCTGTGGTTCCAGCGTGAATTCTCCACGTAAACGCACAGATCCTTGGCCGGTTTCATAAATTTCGCGTAACTCGTTTCGGCTATTGAGGATTTCTCCGCCAGTGGGGAAATCGGGGCCTTTGATGGATTTCATCAGATCAGAAATTAAAATCTTGCGATTACTGATTAAGGCAATGGCGCCGTCAATCACTTCACCGAGATTATGTGGCGGTATATTGGTGGCCATGCCTACGGCAATGCCTGTGGAGCCATTAACAAGCAGATTCGGAAACCGAGAAGGCAGAACCAGGGGTTCTTCATCTTTGCCATCGTAATTGGCTTGAAAATCAACGGTGTCTTTGTTGAGTTCGTTGAGTAGCTCGAGTGCGACTGGGGTGAGTTTGGCTTCGGTATACCGATATGCGGCAGGTGGGTCGCCGTCTAGACTACCAAAGTTTCCATGTCCATCAACCAATGGAGTGCGAAGCGACCACCATTGTGCCATAC
>CAZGFV010000069.1:0-6536 GCA_964524575.1 uncultured Nitrospiraceae bacterium | reverse complement strand
AAGTATGCAATTTAGAATTATTGACAATAAAATTCATAGTCTCCAAGGCTTCTTCCTCGGTTTCGGGCGGGAATCCTACAATCACATAACAATGCACAGCAATTCCCAGGTCAACACAGTCCGTACATATGCGATCCACACTCTCTTGGGTAATCCCTTTCTGCATAAAATCCATCATGCGCTTGTTATAGGTTTCCAAACCAAAGACAATCTTATGGCAACCAGCGTCCCGTAACTGAGTTAGCAATTCCCGAGAAAGGTTTTTCTCGAACCGGAACTCTGCAGTCCACTGAACATCAAGCTTTTGATTGATAATTTCCTTGCACAAGCGACGAGCAGGTGAGAGGGCTAGACATTCGTCCGTAAAAAAGAAATAAGGTGTATCATATTTTTTCGACAGATATTCTAATTCATTAACTACTTTGACTGGATCTTTTTGCCGGAAATTTTGATGGTCCAGTGTTAACGCGCAAAACGCACAATCCTTGTAATAGCACCCTCGAGAAAATTGTACCGGCAATACGGTCCTTGGTGCTAGGTAGCGATCAAGCGGAAAACCATCGTAATTCGGAGCGGGATGCTGCGCTAAATTTTCGGAATAAAATGGCTGATTGACCATGATTTTTCCGTCATGCCTATAAATTAAATTGGGGACTTTCGAAAAATTCTTGTTTCCATCCAGTTGATTCAATAACTCGAGAAGCGCAGTTTCCCCCTCAAAGACAATAAAATCATCCGTGATTTGGAATAACCTTTCACAACGCCGTAAATTGTCCACCAGTCGAGTAAAGATACTCCCCCCAATGGTAATATGAATATCAGGATTGGCCTCTTTAATAAGGCGAGAAAGGGTTAAGCCGGGTATGATCTGTGACGTGGCCGTGATGGAAATGCCAAGCAAATCAGGTTGCTCATTAAGAATAGATTGGAGGAAATATTGCCGGTAGAGTTCGATATAAGGATTTTGTTGTTCATCTTTTACTGCTTTCAGAATGTCGCGTGAAGAATAAATGGAGTAGCTGAGTTGATTATCAACCACGGTCAGCCTGGTTGGGAAATAGATAGAAGACACCACCTCCAACCAACGATCGATTAAAAAGAGACATTCCCGATATCGATCGATGTCGTAAAATTCTTCACATCTCAGCGAAGCCTTAGCCGGTTCAATCTCATCAATGAGATGGGAAAAACGGTCTAACGATTCAACAACCCGGCCATAGTGTTCATCGCTTCCTGGCCCAAACTCTCCTTCACGGGACTGCTCCAGTTCCTTGAGTTTGCCAACTAATCGTTCATAGACATCCAAGCCATATGTACGAGTCAGGATAGTATCCAGCAGTTCAATGTTTAAATCACGTTGAGTTATATTCGTAATCCCTGCCTGATCAAGAAACGCAGTCAAACAGGGAAGACTTAGATACGGTTGAGAAGGATGCCAACTGGGTGGAAACACTAGAGATATTTTCACGAATTACCCCTTGGATTAAATCCAGCTACTCTCCGAATTCTTTTCAACGATTTTCTTTTAATTATTTCGAGGGCAAACGTTAAAAATCTCTTTCCAATCAAGGGAAAAGATATAACTGGGCCCTCTTAAAAACTTATACACGCCTCCTGGTTTCTTATGCAACCTCCTTTGGTCTGAATTTCCTTAAAGCCAGGCAAGTATAAGGTCCTACTAAAGGCAACTCCCACGATTTTAGCCTTAGAAACTGTAGCTCTGCTACAAAAAACTTTAGTACAAAAAAACCCCGGCAGTCCTTCGCTTCCAGGACCACCGGGGTTTTTTACTTCTTATGAGTTACCAATAAAGACGAATAAGTCTTTACGGCATCTTTGCTGTGAACCAGGTGGAGATGCCCTTCATGCCATTCCGTTCGACATTTTGGCCATCCCACACCGCGAACGCTACTGGAACGCTCGAACCGGAACTGAACTGCACATCGTTCGAATCATTCGTCGTCAACGACCGCTTCATGACAACCCGCCAGGTTGGTCCGCTGCAGCAACCACCCTTTAGGTTACCATAGGGTTCCCACAACCCATTGCCGACTACATCTTGAGAACCTTGCGTCGTCAATGTGCTGAACCCATTCGCATTCAGATCTTCCACGGAACTCTTCCGCAGATCCGGATCAGACATAATATTTCCCGACCAAATCCCTGGATTAAAAGGACCAAGGCTGCGACCAATCCGATCTGGATAGGTCACACCACCAGCAGGTTCTTCATAGTAAAAGTCCCATGCGATGGATGGATATTGTTGGTCCACATCCCACATCCCCGCAACGCCAGCACCCAGATCGCGTTGCCACTCAGCATTCCAACGCCAGATGTTGACGGTTCCACCGGATTGCCCCATACATTGGAACGGCGGCGCACCAGAGGTCTGTACTGGGAATTGCACCGCCATTTGGTCACGAAAATCTTGTGGCCCAATAGTGGTGTTGTTCAGGGTTTGATCACCCCAGTTGGCCCATACCCCGATCTCCTTACCATTGGTGGCCATTTTGACCATCACGGTTTTCACGGAGATATTGGGATGCATTGGGGTGGTAATGGTTTGCCCACTGAGAGCCACCGTGACACCAGGAACAGTTTCCCACACCGGGTTTGCAGCATCCATCGGAATGGAGCCGCTGATCTTCCCTACCGGAATAGTCACTGGCTGGGAGACGGCGAGAGGAACCTGCCCAAGCGTCAACATGACACCAACAACGAGGGCAGAGAGCAAAATGCCGAACACTAGTCCTTTGTTACGCGTTTGCACCACTCTCATAATGACGCATCCTCCTTTGATGAAAGAGAAAGATTAAAACTAAAATGACTGCCGACTGAAAAACTCTTCAAATGAAAACACTCCAACTACTCTAAACTCTACCAAACAAACTACAACTACGCTGTTCCAGACTGACCCTCTTGGCCTTGACCTTGTTTTTCCTTATCAAGGAAATCTTGAGCCCCCACTTCATTCATCAACATGCTCAATTCATTTCCTTTATCCTGTGCACCACACTCAAATGTTTGGCCCTCAGGATTCATCAAGTTCGCAGGACGATAGTCAGTTTCCGAATACGGCTGAGGACTCACTGACAGGAAATTGATCTCGAAATTTACCCAATCAGAGGTCAAATCAGCAATGGATTTATAAAAACCATAATCCGCTTTTTTCTTTAACATTCCCGAAAAAAGCGGAACCCAACGTCCAATATGTTCTTTCACAAATTTCTTTTGAGCATCCACTACGGTTTGTACTTTTTCCGGACCGTCATGACATAACGCGTAAGATTCCTTGTAGGCGAGGTAATGTAAGAATTCTAGTTCCACACTCAAATGATCAAGGCGCTCATGAATGTCTTGGGATAATTGGAGACCAAATGCGGTATAGAAACCAGAGATATCCCCCATGACATAGGACTGACCGAAAACATGATCATTTCCAAAAAGGGTTTCATACGGCGGACAATCAAGGGCAATTACATTACTAAAAACGCGACGGTGCTCATCACGCAAATCCTGAATTCCCCAGTTCACACCCTCCGAAGAAGCCCAGCCCTCAATTTCGTCAAAGTACTTTACAATAGACTCGAGACTTTCTCTGGCCTCTTCTCCACCTCGTCCTTCTAACGCAGCCTCCAAATTTTCAAGTGCGGCTCTTCCATCTTCGACAAACTCGCCACTTTGTACGTAATCCAAAAACTCTTCATCCTCAGGATATAAGTAACTCCAGGACAACAACAAATACAATTTGCTTCTGGAAAGAGCACGTTCAACTGCTGGGGAATCTTTTAAGGGAGAGACTGATGCAGAGGGAGAGACTGATGCAGAGGCAGCAACCGCATGGCTTGCAGTACTCCTCACTCCACCCTGACCTTCTTTTAAATGCGACGCCATAGACTAAATCTCCAACTCCCAATACGGCATAGTCACAGTTCCTCTAAAGCACCGTAGAGAGGCCATAAAAACCCCTCGCCTCTCCAATTAAGGAGGCCAGATACTAGGCGAACCCTGCGGCGAAGTCAAGGTCTAATTCCAGAATATCCGACCAAAAAATGAAAAATTCCTCTTGTTTTTCTTGTTTTTTAAGAATTTGTTAGACAAACAAGCTAATGGAAGAAATGAACCTCCAATATTTTACGTACAATAAATTAGGATATACTACCTCGATTCAGCCTCAGTAAGTGATCGCGTAGACGCCACTTTTATAGCAACATGGTCATTCACGCTTGCGCAAACATATTCACAAATACCGCAGCCTATACACTGTGCCTGGTTGACACTGATGTAAAGCGAGGAAAAATCCATATGAATAGCATTTGTTGGACATTTTGAAACACAAGCATTGCAACCTTCGGGAGCCGTGCACCGCTGTAGGTTGACTTTGGCCTTCCCAAGGTCGACTCCGGCAATACCTCCGAGAATGGGCAACAAGGCCTCTGTTTCACAAGCCCCAACGCATGGGAAATCATCGCAGACATAACAGGGGGTTTGGTCTGGGAAAATTACCGGACGCTCATCTTGCTTGGAAAGTTGGATAGTATCATGTGGGCACACATCAACGCAGTCCCCACAGGCTGTACACCGTTCAAGAAATAGCAATTCCTGAACCGCGCCAGGAGGCCGCAACCAGTCTGTTCGAATGGGTTCAGGTTTTTCTTCTTTTTGGGGTTTGGCATCACGATGCTTAACGAATTCATTAACGGTCACACCCAAAGAAACAGCCGAATGCTTCAAAAAATTACGGCGGCCATAGGCCGGTTCAGTTTCCTTGGGCTTACGATCCGATGGTTGTTGGGTCATACGATTGTAACTGCACCTGCCACATTATAAGAGAAAAACTACACTACGCCCGCGGCACGCAGTTTATAGACCTCCACGCACCGGTCGCAGGCTCCATACTCGACGTCCCAGCCTGGATGATTCTCTCGCATGTAATCGAGAACGTAGCTTTCCACCTTTTCCTCTAAATCCTCAACCCAGTTATAGGTAGGAAAGCGACAGAGCGGGCAAGGAAATCCTGGCATCAGAATGTGCTTGGTTGGGACTTCTGCGATTTCGCCTTCCTCTAGCTCAACAGCGCGCTCGATTACCCGACCAGTATCCTGCGCCATTTCAACCAGTTCCGCGTGAGTAAAATAATCAGTTCTCCATACTCCTTCAAAGACCGATTCAACTTGAGTCGGAATAATTTTTCTATACCAAGACCGAAACTCACGTAACCGATATTCACGGCTAAACATGGGGTCTTTTCCGGATTGGGTAATACGGCTATCAACGTGCAGACTCCACAATACTCGATAGCGATTTAAGATGAGATGTTCTTCGCCTGGATTCATTCCGACCTTAGTGTCAGGATCATAACCAAATGCTGGATCCAGCATGTCATGAATATGGGTGAGTTCATGACGAAGATACCGGTTAATGGCTGGATCATAAAATCGTCGAGGAATGAGCTTGATCCCCACACCCTTTTGCCCTTTTTCCTCGAATTTCTTGGCGAGCTTCTCCTCAACCGTCCCCCACTTTCTTAGGACATCCACATTTTCTTGGTCTTCCTTCAGAACCCCGCGAACCAAGACAATACCAATTTTCTCTTCCAAGTCTGGAAATTCTCGAAACCCGTCGCGTAGGATATCGGAAAAGCCCCATTTCGCAAACAGGTGTTGGTACAACTTTTTAAATTCCGGCTCTCTATCATCAAGGGAAAATTTCTCATAAATAGGATCAGCCACTTCGTGAAATTCATTGTAGTAGGTTGGGTCTCCCTCTCGTTCTGTTTTTTCAGCAAACGAGTCAATGACTTCTTGAAGGAGGGCAGGTTGAAAACGAATCTCCATAATCAACTCCTTACACGCAATAACCACTCAGAATTAGGAAAGCCCCCATTATACAAATATCAAAGTGGCAACACTACGTATATTTAGGAATGGCGCCTAACCTTGACGCCACGAATCCGAGCTAGTTAGTATTTCCTCAAGGGGCCTAGTTTTTTATTATAGTCACCCCTACTTTTCATAAGCAAGGACCTACCCAACGTAGGAATTAGCGAACTCGAAAGGATCAATTTCGCATGGAGCATCCGAATTTCTCTTCTCTGGAAACCCCACACACACAGCCTGGAGTGAGCGACGAAACACCAGCCCCCTCGCCACCAGTTGATGCAATTGAATACTGGAAGGCCGGCAACCACGAAGTAAAGACCTTTAGAGGCCATTCCCAAGGAGTGTGGAGTGTCTCTTATTCCCCAGATGGCCTAACCTTAGCTAGTGGTGGAAGCGATCGTTATCTTCGTCTATGGGAAATCGAAACGGGCCGCATGATCCGATCCCTTAGAGGACATACCCAAGACATTCGGCAAGTAGCCTACAGTCCAGATGGAAAAATTCTCGCAACTGGCAGTGAAGACCGGACGATTCGGATATGGAACCCTCAAACAGGAGAGACTATTAGGCTGCTCTTCACTCGGTACGATCATGCCGTGTGCAGCCTTTCCTTTTCCCCAGACGGCCTCATGTTAGCCCGAGCTGGACAAAACA
>CAZGFV010000068.1:0-6589 GCA_964524575.1 uncultured Nitrospiraceae bacterium | reverse complement strand
AGCGGCTGAAGAAAGCCATCAAGAAGGGATGGTGCGGGTGAGAGGGTTGGAGGAACAATTAACCGATATTCGAAGACAATTCACCGCCACCCGCGATAAACGGGCAGAGTCAGAAGTACAATTGGCTGAGGTGCGGATCCGATTAGAAACCGTGGTTGATACCCTAACTGGCACATATGGACAAATGCCGGAAGACCTTTCAGGACCCTCCGATAGTCAGGGTGAAGTAGAGGGCTTGGTTGATGTGAATGAAGGGCCAGAAGTGTGGCGGGAACGTGTGCGGGTGATTAGAACACGCCTGGAACGGATGGGCCCTCTGAATTTGGCTGCAATTGATGAGCATCGTGAGCAAGAAGAGCGGTATCAGTTTCTAACCAAACAAGAAGCGGACTTAACGGAATCCATTCAATCTCTTCAAGAGATAATTGATCGTTTGAGCCGAACTACGAATCAGATGTTTGATGAAACATTTAAGGCCATTCAGAAAAAGTTCGGCGAAGTTTTTTCCGCTCTATTTGCCGGGGGGCACGCTGAGTTAGTACTTACTCAGCTGGAATCTGAGGAAGGAGACGAGGTTAATTACGTGGACGCAGGAGTGGATATTGTGGCTCAACCGCCTGGAAAACGTCTCAAGAATCTTTCGATGTTGTCAGGTGGAGAGAAAGCCTTAACCGTTTTGGCATTGCTATTTGCCAGCTTTCTCACCAAGCCTTCGCCGTTTTGTATTCTTGATGAGGTAGATGCTCCGCTCGATGAACCCAATGTCATTCGATTTGCCCGGTTCCTTACGCAATTGACGGATTTGTCACAATTTCTTGTGATCACCCATAATAAACGAACTATGGAAATCGCCGACTCGTTATTCGGCGTTACCATGCAAGAACCAGGTGTGTCCAAGTTTGTGTCGGTTCGGATAGGCGACCTGCAAAACGCTTAGTGCAGGACGTTCAGAATGGCTGGTCAGTCATTGTGAGGACTACGCTGGCAACCCTTATTTCAATAAAAAGTCCGCTCTCTGTTGAGAGCGGACTTTTTATTCTCTAGCACAAGCAAATATTTGTTTAGTTGCGCACGCCGCTCCAGACTTTTGCTGGGTCAATTTCTTTATCTGGATTCAGAACTTTGGCTTTTTCAAGCAGGACGTCAGTGGTTTCTGGGACATCTGGGTCAGATATGCAACAATCGTCCACAGGGCAGACAGCTGCACATTGGGGTTCGTCAAAATGGCCAACGCACTCGGTGCACCGTTCGTAAGTGATTACGTACACGGTGTCTCCCTCTCCCTGGCCTTCACCGACTTGATTACCTTTTTCCTCAGCTTGGCCACGGGTCTCAAAGATTGCCTCGTTGGGACATTCTGGCAAGCAGGCGCCACAATTAATACATTCTTCGGTTATCAATAATGACATGAACCTTCCTCCTTCTCTTATCGAGTCAACACGTATTTTTCTAGGGAAACGATATCTCTCACCCAACTAGGCAAGGGCTTTATTCTATGCTTGGGGATAGTTTACGTCAACCGGACAGAAGGCCTATGAGCCTAAGCCATTTGGGCCGTTAGGGAATATTGAAAAAGTGCATCGCGCTTCACATTTGCTGTTGTAGTCATCTTTGGCAGATACGGGGTCAAAGTCACAGCAGGAAAGGCAGAGCGGACTATCAGGATTCGCGGGAGTGAGCATCTTTGATTCTTTCCTAACTTCAGTTATCGATTCACCCTCTAGGCTTCCATTCTTGATAGTCCCAATATTTGATTGATCGGGGTTTGCCTGCCACAACTAAGGCTCCAGCGTATTGAGGTCTTGCGTAAATCGAGTAAATTGACCAAGAGAGAGTATGCAGTTCAGGATTTTCAATTCTCACAATAGATGTTGGTTGTTCAGGTAAAAAAGTCACGGTGATGTCGCGAAGCGGAAAAGTCAGCCCTTTCCCATGGGCTTTGACAAACGCCTCTTTTCGTGTCCAGCAATTGAAAAGAGCGGATTTTCGTTTGGACTCTGGCAGACTGTGAAACCACGATGCTTCTTGCTTGTTCATAATCCGCTTGGCAATAGCCTGATGATCCAGATGTGATTGAGGGCCTTCCACATCAATACCAACCTCGGAACTGGTACTAAAGGCAATGAGGACAAGTTTTTGGGAATGACTGACATTGAAATAGAGTTTGTCTCGGCCTTGGGATTGAACAAACGGTTTGCCCTGGAGTCCAATTCCCAATTCAATATTTTGGGGCGCCAAACTTAGATAATGTCCCAGAAGCTTGCGCAACATCCCCCGCGCGGAAATAAATCGAGTTCGGTGTTGAGCGAAGCGAAATCGCTGGGCGCGTTCCTGTTCGTCGGTCTTCAGGGTTTTCCAACATACTTGAAGGTCTGCCGAAGGAATGTCTACAATCCCGCGCCATACATGGACCTCACCTTTCCACAGGGCTAGTCCTTCCGGAGGGGTTTGCCATTGTTGTGTTGAGTGGAGGGGTGAGGAATCCAAGGTGGTATGACTCTCGTTCGTGGATGAATTGTCCTAGAATGGCAAATCTTTTCTCATATTTCCAACCCTTTCTCTGAGACCTCCGAAGGTAAAAGTTTTTTTAAAGCCAAGACCATGACTGTTCCACGTGAATCAAGTGCTTATGCCGCATTAATCACCGCCGCCGTTGTCTGGGGCGGATCAGTTGTCGCGCAAAAAATAGCGCTAGGTGCCTTCTCTGCGGTGGAGGTATCAGTTTTCCGTGGTCTTGGCGCCTTGGTCATTTTGCTCCCGTTCTGGTGGTGGCAAGAACATTCTTCCATGAAATGGACGTGTCGTGACTTAGGAATCCTTACAGTCCTGGGGGTTGGGGTCGTCGGAAATCATCTCTTGATCCTGTATGGACTCCATTATATTGATGCGGGCGCCGCGGGGGTCATTATAGGGGCTAGTCCAGCGATTACAGCGTTATTGTCTTCCTTAATTCTCAAAGATGTGCCGTTTAGCCGAGTTTGGGTTGGATGTGCGGTGTCTATTGTGGGTGTAGCATTTGTTTCTGGAGTAAATGCGTCAAATACTTCTGGTGAAAGCCCAGTTCTAGGGGGAACTCTCGTTGTCCTGGCTTTGGTGAGTTGGGCGCTATATACCATCGGCAGTCGCCGAGTGATGGAACATATGTCTCCGTTAACCGTAAATTGGACAACGCTGTTTATCTCGATTCTTATTCAAATACCTTTACTGTGGACTGATTACAGGGTTCTGGAATCAGGAATCTCGAGCATACCTGTTTCCGGATGGATGGCGTTGGTATATGTGATTGTGTTTGCGACTGCCTTAGGGCAACAAGCTTGGCTTTATGGTGTTTCTGGAATTGGGCCATCGCGTGCTGGAGTGTTTACCAATTTAATCCCAGTTTCTTCTCTGATCTTGTCGCTGGTTATTTTAGGTGAAGCACTCGATTTCGTGAGGGTTATTGGTGTTGTTCTGGTATTGAGTGGGGTATGGTTGGTTACAAGATCGTCAAGCATGTGAATTAGTTGCTTGTTATGAGTTGATAGTCACAAGTAAAAAAAACAATGAGGGACAGTTTTTGCTAGTGCAAGCGTAAATAACAGTTGAGAATTTTTTTAAAATTTGTGGGACTTGCCGAAAAGGGAGCAGGATGGGAAGATGAGTAGGAGTAGAATATGGTTTGAAGGGTTGGCGATCATGCAAGCACCTTTGAGAAGGGAATGTGTTGGATGTTGAAGGAGCGGATAGAGCAAGTAACTCGGGCGAATGAGGATTTCTATTCGGCTTTTGAGAGTCTAGATATCATGCGAATGGATGGGGTTTGGGCACATCAAGAATATGTGACCTGCATTCATCCTGGCTGGAGTATTCGAGTGGGTTGGCCCTTGGTACGTGATTCTTGGGTTGTGATCTTCAACAATGTGTTTTCTATGGGTTTTTCCCTGACGGAATTGCAGATCCAAGTTGCGGGCGACTTAGCCTGGGTTATTTGTACTGAAAACATTACGAGTAGGCACGGAGACAATACTCAAAACAGTCGTGTGATTGCGACGAACCTATTTGAACGTATTTCTGAAGGAAGGAAGAAAATCCACCATCAAGGGTCACCGTTGATGGAATAGCAGGAGACAATGTTTGGATTGTTGTCGTTTTAGGATGTCCTTCTTACTTTGCTGTCGTTAAAGTCTTTTCCCATTGCTGAAAAACCGTGTCGCGTTCTTCCATAGTCATGCTGTTGTATTTTCGGAACATGGGCGGTCCGCCTTTTTTTCTCCGCCATTTGACGAATTCCGAAAAGTGTTCTTTACATAATTGCCCCGTGCCTGCTGGGGCATAGCCACGATGTGTACAGCCATCTATTACGCAAATTTGCTCGCTCATCCTTCATTCTCCTCAGTTGGTGTAATCTAGTTGAGTATGCCCAACTGTTTAAGGGTTTTGCAAATTTCCTAAGCATGCTTTTTGGGAAGCATAAAATGGCAATGAAAATTGTGAAACTTGCATTTCCGCTTAGTGACCCGCTATCGTAGATCGCTGGCTTTTGATGTTATAATAAGTAAAGGTTAGAAAAGGAGCGTTTTTCATGCTAACGGCAAATGAGGTGTTCGAAAAATTGAGGGACGCTGCGCTGGCTTCTACAGACGCAGATGAACGACCCTTGCAAATTGACTATGAAGCGATGGGGAAAAAAATCAATTTGGCCCTTGGGGATCGAAAAATTACCCATCTCTATATCAATGAAGGTCTTCCTCATGGCTACGAAGATCAAGGGCGTTTTAATGCTTTAGTGTTAAGTCAAGGGAATGTCCTGTTTGACATGGTGATTGGAGATGATTATTTCCGGTACGACATTTTTTCCCTCAAGGATTTGGAAAAAGTTCAAATTCAATATGGAGTTTGAAAGCCGAGGAGAAACCCTTTTTATCCTTTACGATGATGCATGGCGAAGAATCTCATATATTTATCGCTTTGAATGATCCTGAGCGGGAGCGCGCCTTGCTTGAATTAACCAGTGCAATTTCGGTTGCTCGCCACCCTGAGTAAATCAAAGGTAAAAACCACGGTGTTTTTATTCGTTCTGCTAAGGCGTCAGCTATCTCAGCGCGTGTTTTTTTTCGCAAAATATTTGCTCAAACGGATGCGCTTTTCTCGACTTATCAATTGGAGAGAAATGGAAGTTCAGTGACAACAGCCGCAAATCGTTGACCGTCTGCCTCAACAGTCAAGGCTGTGTTTAGAGTGGTAAAGTCTCTCAAAGGAAACCCCAGAGCAATGGTTTTGTTCAATGAGGGAGAGTGCGTGGCGCTACTGACCCAGCCGACTTCTCGATCTCCGCTTAAAATTTTCGTGCCAGGTTTTGGAATGTGACTGAAATTGGAGTCAATCACTAGTCCCACCAATCGTCGCTTTACCGACCCGTAGGTGTCCATACGGGCCACTACTTCCTGCCCAGGATAGCAACCTTTGGTCAAGCTAAAAGCTTTGCCTTCTAGGTTGGCTTCTGGCGGCACAATGTGTTCATTCAGATCTGGGCCGAGCTTAGGGATGCCAGCTTCAATGCGAAGCGTCTCTCTTGCTTGGGCGCCAAAAGCACAAAGGCCTATGGATGCTCCAGCTGCCCAGATTCGTTCCCATACTTTGGTAATAATTTCTGTTGAACTAAGTAACTCGAAATCAGGCTCCCCGGTTTCTTGCGTCCTTGCAATTATTAGCTGTTGGCCTTCAAGGTTGTGGCTTAAGAAAGATTGCATTTGTAAACCAGAAACATCCACGCCGAATGTTGTTTGTATCAACTGAGGTGCTTCTGGTCCACTGATTAGTAAAATTCCCCAGTTTTCGCTGCAATTCTTTATTTTGGCTTTTGTACCATACAACAAAAATTTTCTGAAAGTTTGATACGTGGCATCTCCGACTTCTCCGCCGTCTTCGACCAAGAGATATTCTTCCAATTTGTACACCCGAAAATAGCTGAGGATTTTTCCTTTGGCAGACATGAAACTCGAGTAGAGCCATTGTTCTGTTTGGAGCGGAAGGATATCGTTGCTGATGATACTTTGGACCCATATTATTCGATCGTTCCCAGTAACTTGCAGTAACCCACGATGGGAGAGATCTGCGACCCCTACGTTCTCCCGGACAGCGAGATGTTCAGCCACTGGGTCACCATAATGGGCAGGCATTTCCCACTCTCCGATAGACTCTAATCGAGCGCCTAGTGTTTTATGCAGTGAATGAAGAGAAGACTGTTTCATAAGGAAGCTTGAGTGGTCACTTCTTCAAGCAAGGCCAATGTCCGCGCGGAAAATTCGTTTCGCGAAACGATTTTGTTTATGCCCAACCCCTTGGCTGCGCGCCAGGTTTCAATTTCTTCATGGTTGGCAAAGGCAAGGACGGGGATGTGCTTTAATTCGTCATTTTGTTTGAGCATTTGCAATGCTTGTGTGCCACTTAAGGTTGGGTCATTCATATTAATAATGATGGCGACAGGCTCAAGAGATTTGGCTTTGGCTTCAAGATCCTTTTCTGATTTCAACCGTTGTAGAGTATATCCTGCTGGTTTAAATGCATCACGGATTTTCGTATAAAAAAATACATCGCTCACAGCAACAAG
>CAZGFV010000067.1:4558-6630 GCA_964524575.1 uncultured Nitrospiraceae bacterium | reverse complement strand
GCTTCTTTTTGAGATTCGTGAGCGTAGAGGTAATGCGTGGGGACAGGCCTTAGATCCCAGACCAGGCCAAGCCATGAGAGAAGGACGAGGCCATAATAGGTGATGTCGATCTCCCACCAGAAGAAGCCTTGTCGAGCGGATGAGGCGTAGTGATGATGGTTATTGTGCCAACCTTCTCCTAAGGTCAGTAGGGCGAGATAGAAGTTGTTTCGGCTTTGATCCGGTGTGTCATAGCGTCGCTTTCCGATTAAATGGGAAAGCGAATTAATCGTGCTAGTGGCATGCAACAGCACGACCGTGGAAACGAAAAATCCCCAAATCAACATCTGCATACCGTTGGTACCTAGCCCAGGAGCATAGGTTTCGAGTAATTCTCCAAGACCAAATATGGCTACGGCAAACAAGAATGGGACCAAGGTGTCCCAACGATTAAGAAATTGCAATTCGGGAAAACGATAAAAATCTCCAACCACATCGTGCTTGGTTGAAAAATTCTTACGCGAAGTGAGCCATCCGATTTGACTCCACCAAAACCCGCGTTGATGTGGTGAGTGCAGGTCATTTATTTTATCAGAATATCGATGGTGGGTGCGATGATGGGCGGCCCACCATAATGGACCCCGTTGAACGGCTGTCGCCCCCAACAAGGCAAAGAGAAATTGGCATGCTCGTGTTGTTTGAAAGGCTCGATGAGAGAAATACCGGTGATAAAATCCAGTAATGGCGAACATTCTGATTAGATACAATCCAATAGCAACTGAGATGGCGACTCCACTCCACCCAACCCAAAAAATTCCCAAACACATGAGGTGCATGATGAAAAAAGGTAAGGATTGGATCCAATCGACCTGATGATCTTTGCCTGTGTCGTGGTTTTCGGTGGCGTGGGCGTCAACCCACCTGATTACAGACGTCACAAACCTCGGCAGAGAAAATCCAAACATTCTTTCGCTCCTGCTGGTTTTATTGACAAAGGGATAGAAAAGGTGAACAGGCCCCAATTTTGCAACGGTATATATGAAAAAAACCCCCAGAGAAGTCAAGGAGTTTTTTATGAGAATCTCTGTAGTGGTTAGGTTTTGCTGCTTTTCCCTCAATTAGCCACAATAAGACCATGGCAGTTCCATCTATTATTAGAAAATTTCAACAATTTTTTCGACGCTTCGCCTTATCGTGGTCGTTCTCGAAATAGCCAAGAGAGATACATGCCGCCTATTGCGATAGTCACCAATTCTACTGTTTGCAGAAGCCGGCTGACGACGTCTCCTGGTTCAGGTGGTGATGTGATAAAATGCATGCCTAAATATGCGGGGGGGTCTCCAGGCGCAACTTCCCAGGGGGGAAAGAGCAGGGCTAAGACCAACAGTCCAACCATGATGTAAAGAATTCGAAGGTTGAGCGTTTCTTTTTCCCTCTCTTCATATAACGGATTGCTCAAAAAACGTGTCCCGCATTTCGTGCAGAATCGAACTTTGCCTGGAAGGCTCGTGCGACAGGCTGGGCATGTTTTTTGTTCAGTCATGAGATTTTCTGAACCATGGTTGGTGCCCGAATTGACACTTCCAGAAAACGCCTCCTATAATCCCGAACCCTTTTTCCATGAATGTTTTCTGGGAAACTCTTATGACCATATCTGATTCTCAAATCCAACGCGCAGCTGTTATTGGAGCTGGTGCCTGGGGCACGGCGCTAGCCCGACATTTGGCAGAAAATTCATTGACAGTCAAGCTTTGGGCTTACGAAAAAGAAGTCGTCGAGGCAATCAACACACAAAAAGAAAATACTTTATTTTTGCCAGGCGTGCCCTTACCGGCTTCATTAACCGCGACCGTTTCATTTTACGATGTCCTTGAGGGTGCGGATTTCCTTCTTTTGGCCGTGCCATCTCATGCCATGCGTTCTGTGCTCACTAAAATGCAACCAATTCTTTCCGAGCCTTTACCTATTGTCGTAGCTACCAAAGGCATTGAGGAAGACACGTTGAAACTCATGAGTCAAGTCCTTAATGAACTACTGCCAGCAACTTGGTCTCCAGGGATAACGATATTGACTGGTCCAAGTTTTGCGAAGGA
>CAZGFV010000067.1:0-4548 GCA_964524575.1 uncultured Nitrospiraceae bacterium | reverse complement strand
AAGCTGACCACAATTCTCATTGCAGGCCAGGACTCAACGCTGATGGCAAAGTTACAAACGGTGTTTAAGGCCTCGTTTTTCCGCGTGTACACGAGCAGTGATATGATCGGCGCTCAATTGGGTGGGGCCCTCAAGAATGTCATGGCCATTGCAGCGGGCGTGGTTGATGGTCTCAATCTTGGTGCTAATGCACGAGCAGCTTTAATCACCAGGGGGCTTGCGGAAATTATTCGACTCGGTTCGGCTCTTGGGGCAGATGTGCATACGTTTTATGGGTTATCAGGCTTGGGAGACTTGGTGCTAACGTGTACTGGTTCCCTTAGCCGCAACCACACCGTAGGATTGAAGATTGGTCAGAGAGAGTCCTTAGAACATATTACGAAGGATACCATCACTGTGGCTGAAGGCATTCGAACGACTCGGGCGGCCATGAATCTGGCAACGCAACTCCAAGTCGACATGCCGATTGTTCAGGGTGTCCACGCGTTGCTCTTCGAAGGCAAAGCAGCTCGCCAAGTCGTTGAAGATTTAATGTCTCGGCTAGCGAAAGAAGAAACATATCTTTCATGCAAGAGTGGACCTTCATCACGCGATTCCTCTTCAGAAGCTTAACAAATATGGATCCTGCAAATCACAAAGCTCTTCTTCAGCAAGTTCAAAAGGGTTCGCTTTCTGTTCAGCGCGCACTTGCCCAATTGCACACGCTTCCGTATGAAAATCTCAGCTTTGCCAAAATTGATCACCATCGCAGTCTCCGCCAAGGAATTCCAGAGGCTATTCTCTGTGAAGGGAAAACCGAAACCCAGGTCCTTGCCATCGCCAAGGGGCTTATGAAAAAGAAAGTACCAGTACTGGCTACCCGAGTCAGTCCCAAGT
Source organism: uncultured Nitrospiraceae bacterium (assembly GCA_964524575.1). Classification (GTDB taxonomy): domain Bacteria; phylum Nitrospirota; class Nitrospiria; order Nitrospirales; family UBA8639; genus Nitronereus. Next base: position 3,672 of record CAZGFV010000067.1, on the reverse strand, counting down.
TGGCCCGAGCCTTGAAACGTGTGAGCCAACATGCAGTGTATGAGAAAGATGCCCGTATGGTTGTAATTCAAACCAAGGTGCCTCGGCTACAGGGCGATGTGTTAATCATAACCGCAGGTACTGCCGATATTCCTGTGGCAGAGGAAGCGAGAGTTACGGCAACCACTATGGGTAGTGCGGTCGAAACACTTTTCGATGTTGGGGTGGCGGGCATGCATCGTTTGCTCGATCACATAGATCGGCTTCAAAAAGCGCGTGTTCTGATTGTCGTGGCTGGAATGGATGGAGTTTTACCTACCGTGGTGGGGGGACTTGTCAAAACTCCGATAGTCGCGGTACCAACAAGTCAAGGCTACGGGGCGAATTTCGGAGGCGTGGCGCCGTTGCTTACGATGTTGAATGCTTGTTCAGGGGGGATTGGCGTGGTGAATATCGACAATGGGTTTGGGGCTGGGCATCTCGCCCATCGCATTAATTTACTTGGGGGCTCGTTGAAACATCAGATGAGTTCGCGTTCTCGCTAATGATTACCTCTACGTTTTCGTCCTGGGTAGCCATATATCCACTATCTGATATTTGGCCATTATTACCATTAATTTTGACACGGCCCCCAACAGCATCTTCAGCTAGATTTTGACCTGATGTGAGCGGTACATGTTCCAGATTACGTTCCCTAGAGCCCAACGACTCTGGCTCGGAGACTTCTAATTCCCCGCGTGTTCGCAAGGAAGCAATTTTGGTAAGAGGAGGGCCATCGGAATAGGTCATGAGTTTGGCGCGTACTTCATATTTATAGATCCCGGGTTTGACTAATTGCTTGGTCTGATCTTTTCCATCCCATAACAGCATCGTGCTAATCTTTGATTGTCGACTGGAATTGCCTACTTCATTCAAAGGCAGACGTTTGTAGAGAAACCGAATAGATCGTTTTGAGGGAAAACTGATCGTGGACGACACTTCCAATAAATCCACACCAGTTAGATTTTTCGGAAGTGCCACATCTACAGTAATAGCAAGGGGTTTATCGCCAGGTGCATAGGGCGTGGGAGAGATTGAGATATCTAGGATTTTTAACGGCGGCGGGTTATGGCGGCGCTTTTTACGCTTGGCTGGGACCTCATCCACTACCATGAGAGGTGAGGCCAGGGTAGTCATCACAATAAATATGATAAATCGCTTCCATCCCATGGGAGAGAGAATGCGGTTCAATTCTTACCTCTTAGACAGCACATCAACATTGAGATAACTAGGTACAGGAAATTCCTTTGTTTTCAAATTGCTATTACTGATTGTACACGAAAAGCCTCTCGAGTCTAGGCGAGATGAAAAAATTCCCAGTTTTTTTTGCAGAAAGTCTCCTTTTCTGAAAATCCTTGTCATTTTTGGTAGAATTTCGTATGTGCTTGGGCTATATCCGTAAAAGAATTTCTATGAAAGGAAAGACTAAGCATGCATCTTCATTTCGATTGTTTTTCTGGGATCAGCGGGGACATGCTACTCGGCGCATTGGTAGATATTGGCCTTTCCCCCACGCAGTTAAGAAAGGGGCTTCGAGCTCTACCAATTTCTGGATATCGCCTCCAAACTAAAAAAGTCACTCGCGGCCCAATTGTGGTCACGAAAGTCGACGTCAAAATCCAGCAAGCCCATGATAAACCCCTGACGTGGCCACAAATTCAGCGTCTAATTACCCGTAGCACCCTGCCATCTTGGGTGAAAACCAATGCTATGGCGGTGTTTAGGAAACTGGCGGAGGCCGAGGGGAGAGTACATGGCCAAGAACCAGCGAAAATCCACTTTCATGAAGTTGGGGCGGTTGATTCTTTAGTCGATGTGATAGGTGGACTTCTTGGATTTCATCTATTAAGCGTCGAAAGGTTTAGCTCCACACCTGTGAATATCGGTTCTGGCATGGTTAAGGGAATGCATGGCGTCCTGCCGGTCCCAGCACCAGTAGTCGCGGAGTTAGCTAAGGGAATTCCAATTTTTTCCAGAGGACCTGAGATTGAGTTGACCACGCCCACTGGCATGGCTTTGCTCGGGACGCTGACTCAAAACTTTCAACTACTTTCATCATTTCAAACGCACTCGATTGGCTACGGTGCTGGTACCGCTAATCCAAAGGGATGGATCAATGCTTTGCGGATTTTGACCTCAACGTCGTTGCAAACGCCGTGTATGAGTTCTGATCAAGTCGTCAAGCTCGAAACGAACATCGACGATCTGAACCCACAAATTTATGAAGAGGTGATGGATCGTTTATTTGAGATAGGAGCCTTGGATGTCACGCTTACCCCCATGACCATGAAACGGAGTCGCCCTGCGGTTCAGCTTGCGGTTCTTACCAAACCCGAACATGCTGGAACTATAACCCAAACCATATTTCAAGAAACGAGTACCATTGGTATCAGGACTCAACTGATGGATCGATTGACATTACCTCGTCAAAGCACGACTGTTCAATTATCGCAGGGCAAAATTCGGGTGAAAACCGTGAAAATTGGGAAAACCGCGAAGCGTAGTCCAGAATTTCAAGACTGCCAGGCTATTGCGCAAAAAACCGGAAGGCCTGTTCGGGAAATCCTCGAAGAAGCCCTTCGGAAAATACCGCGCTCATAAGGACATGTTACGCTGTGGCTAGAATTCCTTTCATCGTTCGCATTTCGTGAAAAAATATCAGTTCGTATACTTCTCACAATTTCCTTTTACCTAAAACTATGACTTCTAAAAGCAGGCAATCACGTCCCTACTTAGCGATCACTATGGGGGACCCCGCTGGCATTGGGCCGGAAATCATCGTCAAGGCCTTGGCTTCACCTAGGGTGTGGCGAGTCTGCCGGCCTATTGTGGTTGGAGCGACGCCAGTATTCGAACAAGAAGTACGTCGGTTGCAATCTCTGCTAAGGGTCGTGCCTTTGAAAGGAGATCATGCACCTATTGAGGGAAAGCAGATAGCCAAAGGCTGCATGCCGATTCTAGATCCTTTTGATAAACCCTTAGGCCGGTTTCAGAAAGGAAAGGCTGCTCGGAATTCGGGGGCCGCCTCCCTATCGTGCATTGAGACAGCCGTTCGTCTCGCTCAATACGGATGTGTCGGAGGCATTGTAACAGCCCCTATTAATAAGGAGGCCATTCATTTCGCAGGATGTTCGCATCCTGGCCATACGGAACTGCTCGCGGATTTAACCAAAACCAAAAATTTTGGGATGATGCTTTTGGGTGGCCCCCTCAAAATTCTTTTCGTCACGACACACCTTTCAATTCGAAAGGTACCCGAAGCACTGACGACTAAAAAAATCGTCCAAGCCATTCGATTGGCAAATGCCTCCATGAGACAGCATTTTCAGATTTCTTGCCCACACATTGGAGTGGCGGCCTTGAATCCACATGCTGGAGAACACGGCTTGTTTGGCAATGAAGAGCAGAAAATCATTGGCCCCGCTGTTCAACAAGCCAAGCAAGCCGGCATCCGCGTCAGTGGTCCTTGGCCAGCGGATACATTATTCGGGGCCGCGGTGCGTGGTGATTATGACGTTATTGTTGCCATGTACCATGACCAAGGGTTAATCCCCTTGAAGACCATTGCCTTTGGTGAATGTATTAACATGACGATTGGACTACCAATAATTCGAACATCCGTGGATCATGGAACAGCCTACGATATTGCCGGCA
>CAZGFV010000066.1:990-6664 GCA_964524575.1 uncultured Nitrospiraceae bacterium | reverse complement strand
TTCCTAGGAGAACTGTTTTTAAAGGCCTTGTTTGTCATGGTCGTACCACTCGTGATCAGCTCGATGATCGTGGGAGTCAGCAGTTTGGGAGACGTTCGACAGCTTGGTCCATTGGGAACTCGTACTGTGTTGTTCTTCATGGTCACTACAGGTATCGCCGTGATTATCGGACTGCTCTTGGTATTGGCCATTCACCCAGGAGAGCAAGGAAATGGGATTGATAGCAGTGATCTTTCAAATGTTTCCAAAAGATTGGAAAATAAGCCTTCAACGATTTCTGACTTGCTCCATACCATCCTTACATCACTGGTTCCAAAAAATTTGTTTTCCGCCATGGTTAATGCCGAGGTATTACCACTGATAATTTTTTCATTGGTGTTTGGCGGAGTACTCACTACAATCGGCGAACATGGACAACTCGTCATCCGATTTTTTGAGGGGGTGAATGGGGCCATTATGGCGATGGTTAACCTCCTGATGTGGACCGCCCCAATTGGAATCGGGGCACTCATTGCTGGGCGGCTAGGAGAAGCCGGTGGCTTCAACGGCTTTTGGCCTCAACTTGTATCCTTGGGTGCATATGCGGCCACTGTCATAATTGCTTTATTGATTCATGGGTTGTTCATTCTTCCGCTCATTCTTCATTTCATAGGAAAACAATCAATCACTAGATATGCGAGAAATCTTATCACGGCCTTGACCACCGCATTCTCTACGAGTTCAAGCTCGGCTACACTTCCACTAACTATGAAAGCAGTTATTGACGAGCAGGGAATATCATCCCGAACAGCACGCTTCGTTCTTCCTTTAGGCGCCACAGTTAACATGAACGGCACGGCCCTCTACGAAGCCGTGGCCGCAATGTTTATCGCTCAATCCTATGGGATTGAGTTGAGCTTTACGCAAACCGTTGTTTTGATTCTGACTGCCACATTGGCTGGAGTAGGAGCCGCAGGAATCCCGGAAGCCGGTCTCGTCACCATGGTTATTGTCCTCAAGGCAGTAAACCTTCCAATTGAAGGTATCGCCTTGATCCTGGTCATCGATTGGTTTCTCGATCGTTGCCGAACCACCGTCAATGTTTGGGGAGATGCGGTCGGCGCAGCAGTGATTGATGAATTGGAAAAAAGCAGTGGAAGTAACAGACAAAAAAGAATCAGAAATTGACAACCTCAAAGTAGGTATGGCCTACTCGGTCGGCTAGTGGACAAACGAAGTTTGTTGCGACAGCGCTCATGAAAACCCGACTTAAAGAGTTCAATCCCCAAAAATTCAGTTTTCATCAGGATCCCGTGTTGATCCTCGAGAACTTTTGGTCCAAGGAAGAACGTAACATGTTCCTTGAGGCCACGAACAAGGCTGAATGGAAAAAACGTTCGGAAATTCAGGCTACTGAACTTGCCTTTCCAAACTGCGGGGATTGGCTCAAAGCCCAGATTAGCCCCAACGAGGCGAACAGATTGCTTGATCGAATGGCCTTGCCCTGTATTGCCAATTATGTTGAGTCTTTTCCTCGAATCAAATCACGCCATATCAGTTTCAGCTACTACTCTTATGGCGCTGGAGATTGTCTCTCCACTCATGATGACACAGACGAGGATTACACAAAGCTAGACATACAACTTGGCAATGAATCGCCTCCTCAACGTCGAATAGCGGCAGTGAGTTAATTTCACAATGAATGGGAGCCCGATTGGGGAGGCGAATTGATCGTGTACAACAGTCAAAATAAAAAAGACGGACAGGTTCGGTTGGAAATCACTCACTGCCTGGAACCCAAGCCAGGCTCAATCGTGTTTTTTACAGTGCCCAGGTTTCACCGAGTTTGCCGCGTTGATCCGCTCGCAAATGAACATCGGCGAATGTCAATTGCCGGCTGGTTCATGACCGAACATTATTCTTAAATAACACAAATTACTGTCCAAACCATTAGCCTCTTATCCCCTGGATTTCATTCATGATGGTCAGAACGTGATGGCTTACCTCACCGGCAAACACGATTTCTTTATTGAGCCAAACGACCCACTGAAAGACGGGTTTCTTTTAAAGTGAAAACCACTAATAGAGCCTTTCCTTTGTTTAAGGTGCAAAGGAGAAAAATAACAGAATGGCCAGAAATTTTTAGGAAAGAAGTTGGTTCTTAACTAACAGCTTGAGATAGGCAGCCTGCAAACCGATTATCGTCTTTCCATCCTTGATACTGCCGTCCTTGATAAGTTCAATAGTCTTGGTAAGTGGCATTTCAATGACTTCTAGAACTTCGTCTTCCCCGAGGTCTTGGGTACCGAGGGTGAGATTTTCCCCAAGATAAATGTGGATTATTTCGTCTGTGAATCCTGGAGTTGTAAAAAAACTGAGAAGCGGCTCTAAGTTGCCAATCTTATACCCGATCTCCTCCTCAACCTCCCTCATGGCACAATCCCGTGGGTCTTCTCCGAAATGAAGTTTACCAGCCGGAATTTCATAGATATACCCACCAACCGCATGACGATATTGCCGAATCATCACCACAGTTTTGTTGTCTTTAAGAGGAACAACAGCCGAAGCGCCAGGATGGGTGATGAGCTCGAGTTCGGCGGTAGCTCCGTTGGGTAATGTCACTGTTTCAACCGAGAGATCGATAATTTTACCTTGATAGATTTTGGTTTTCACCTGAAGTTCCCTCTTGACTCAATCACGCAGAGGATTGGGATTCTTGTAGAATGGAAGTTTGACCACTTTTGCAGGAACACTCCGGCCACGAATTGCTACATCGAATGATGTCCCAGCCTCAGCATACGGCCGCAAGACAAATCCCAATCCAATTCCCTTTTGAAGAATGGGCGAAAAATTACCACTGGAAATTTCACCAATCTCCATTCCATCGGCCTTGAGTTTCATTCCATGTCGTGGAACAGCTTTTGATAGTAATTCAAAGGCAACTAATCGCTTGGTTGGGTATTGAGCCTTTTGACGACGCAAAACTTCATGGCCTACAAACTCCATTTTTTCCCAACCTACCAACCGTTCGGCTCCGGCTTCGACAGGAGTGATCTCTTCAGTCAAGTCGTTTCCGTATAAAAAATATCCCATATCTAAACGTAAGAGATCTCTAGCCCCGAGACCCGCGGGTTTTAATCCATGTGGTCCTCCAATAGCCATTATTTTTTCCCACACTTCTACCGCTTGATCTGATGGCAGGTATAATTCATACCCACGTTCGCCGGTGTATCCTGTTCTTGTTATTAGAGTTGAAACACCAGACAACTTCAGCTCCGCGCACTGCCTAGGCTTAAGGCGATCAATTTCTTCTCCTAATTCTTGTTTTATTATAGCTGAGGCAGCTGGACCTTGTAGGGCAAGTTGCACTAACGATTCAGATTGATCTTCTATTTTGATAGAAAGTGCTTGTTTCTTTCGTTGATGTTGCAACCAATTAAAAATCTTTTCCCGATTTGATGCATTGACACATAACAGAAACTTTTCTTCCGCCAGCCGATAGATAAAGATATCATCCTTCACCCCACCTTCTTCATTACAGATCATGGAATATTGCGAATTGAGTAGACCGATTTTTTCGATATCATTGGTCGTAACACACTGGAGATAGGCAAGGGCACCTTTCCCTATGACTTGAATGCGGCCCATGTGACTGACATCGAAAAGTCCCGCCGTGTTGCGGACGGCGTGATATTCATCAAGCACACCTGAATATTGAAGCGGCATAGCCCACCCAGCAAAATCTACGATCTTGCCAGCATGCGCTACGTGTGCGTCATATAAAGGAGTGTGCTTCATGATTTAACGTTTCTATTATTAAATAAAGCAAATGTTAATACGAATGAGGTATCCAGCTTTCTCATTCGTTATCTTAAAAGGAGAGAATTTTTTTCGAAAAACACAATGGAAGATATGCTGCACGTTTTTTATCTTAAATCCAGCAATTCCACTTCAAAAATTAGGGTGGCATTGGGTGGTATTACTCGTCCGGCTCCGCGTTTGCCGTACCCAAGATGCGGAGGAATTATAAGTTTGCGTTTGGACCCGATGTTCATCCCGACAATCCCTTCATCCCATCCTCTAATGACGCGCCCCGCACCTAGACGGAACTGGAAGGGTTGTCCACGATCAAGGGAACTGTCAAATTTGGTACCGTCTTTTAACCAACCGGTATAATGTACGGAGGCTGTCTCCCCTACATGGGCTTCGCGACCTGGCCCTTTCACGAGATCCAAATATTGAAGACCGGATGACGTTTCAACGGGCTTCTCTTTTTCTGCCCCTGAAAAGGAGGCCCCGCATAATAAACCCACGACCATGCTCATCAGAACAACAGCATATCTCAAACTCCTTTTCATGATACCGGTTCCTTTCAAAAATTTGTTGTTCAGGAATATGATATATGAGATTTGCGAACTTTACTTTTCTGCGAATAAAGCTACACTGGCGGTATAACCGTGAATGAAATTTTTGCCGCCGACAGGCCCAATTTCTCCAGCAGCAAAAAAGCCCGCTATAGGCATACCTTCTGCGCGCTTCTGGAGGACTCTGACGTCATGATGGGGTTCCGCAAAAAATCGTCGTCCGCGACCATTGCAGCTAAATATAAGAGCTCCCTTGGGTGTTTTATGAGGAAATTCAACTTGATCTTTGGCGATCATTAAATTTAATTCTTCACTCGCAGCCTTAGAATCTCGTAAATGGAATTGCACGGTTTGACCTTCCTCGACCAAATCAGAAATAGCCAGCCCTCCTGATCGTTGGTCTGCACCGATGATGCCTCGAATAAGAAAGTCACCCTGATCCAATCGTTCCCGCTGCTCATCAAACGCTATACCAACCTGTAAGGCTCTCGCCGCCTGCCGCCCCCCGTCCGCACCTAATTCATCTAACGTGGCCTGTAACCGTTGAAGGGGGGAGGACCCACCCAATTCATAAATGATATTGCGTTCGGCTTTTGTCACCACGTACCGCTCACCGATGGGTTTGCATCCTTGAGAGACCAACATCCGAACGGTCAGCGGCCCCCATAGGGCCACTCCAGTCATACCTTCGGTAACAATCGTGCCATTGTACACCATCCGATTTTCTCCTAAATCTGACCAACCACTTGCCACACCCCCGATGGCAGAAGCCCCAGGGCAACATTCTTCGATTTCGGTAAATACGGATTCAATTGGTGTGGAAAAAGGATCGGCGAACAGTAAAAACGTTGGCCGTTCGTTAATGAAGTGCAGGGAATCAGGCCACCCCTCCTTGGCATACTGACCATTTTCACCTTCCGAAAATCTTAGATGCATGGGGAGCATACGCACCCCAGGCAAGGTAGCAGCCCAGACAGTCACCACGGCATTCCCTTCAAATTCTTCGGTCGAGCTGATCACACCTTCGCCCATGCAGCCTAGCATGACCTCCGAATCTATTTCTTCCCAGAGAAGTTGGACAAGCTGTTCCGCTCGTGTCCCAAAATGAATCGAAAAAAAGACAAAAACCAGATCAATTTTTTCCGACCCCAAGGCCTCTTTAATAGTCCGCGATAAATCTGTTGCAACTTTCTCGACCTCAGATTCTCTAGAAACGGCAACGTGAACTTTCATTATTTTGTTCCCAAGTTATTAATAGAGTGGAGTCTAACAATGCATAAAACGCTTTGTCTATAAGCAAAAACAACTCTAATGAAACATGATTAAAGTCG
>CAZGFV010000066.1:0-980 GCA_964524575.1 uncultured Nitrospiraceae bacterium | reverse complement strand
TCGATACAAAAACTATAGACCGGAAAATTCCGTACGTCTAATATCATTTTTTCTTTCGACGCTGTTCCTTTAGACTTTGCACCTCAAAATACCGCCGGCACATTATCAGAAGGGATCAGATTTCGACTGAACCTGTAGAAGACGTTTGAGTTGCTCATGTTCGATAGCTTGAACCCGTCGACCATCCCGCCCAACCACAGTAGTGGCTGCAACCAGCGCATTAATGATGGCTTCCTCCGTAGCCTCAACCGTTGCCGCCAAAATTGGATTCAAATGTGTATCGGCTAGATGTTTCAAAAAGAAGGTAGGATCGTTGGGATAATGGGGAATTTCATTGCCCGTGGAAAACGCCAGGATAAAATCTCCGCTTCCATGGTGGCTGGTCGCACCAGTTCGAGCTAATCCCAAAACCGCCCGCCTGGCCATGCGTTGAAGCTGACGAGCATCAACCGGAGCATCCGTCGCAATCACAATGATAATCGACCCTTGGTCCCCAAGCTGTTCCCGTTTAGAGAGTTGTGCACCATTTCCCAGGCTCAACAGCCCAGCCGATTTGGAACCGGGTTTCTTCCCTTGCCATAAACGGCCTACGGGTACACCGGAAATGGTTAATTCATGCCGGCGACCATGATTTGCATTGACCAGAACACCAATAGTAAACCCCCCATCTTTTTCGGAAAGTCGCCGCGAAGAGGTACCGATACCTCCTTTAAATTGATACGAAATCATTCCCGTACCCGCACCAACGGTGCCCTCGGCTACCGGTCCGCTGATCGCTTCGTCCAACGCCCGCACCACATCATCTTCTGACACATGGCGACCTCGACTATCGTTTAATCGGCTGTCGTCGCATTCCGCTACTACGGGGGTAAGCGTATCATCGTTAATACCAATCTCGTGATTGTGTTTGAACATCCAACTCATGACTCCGTTCGCCACACGGGGAACATTCAAGGTATTTGTGAGTGCAATGGGATATT
>CAZGFV010000065.1:0-6711 GCA_964524575.1 uncultured Nitrospiraceae bacterium | reverse complement strand
TTCCTCCTCGACTGGCGGTCATCGGTGCAGGTCCGATTGGGTGCGAGATGGCCCAGTCATTTACTCGCTTTGGAAGTGAGGTCTGTTTATTCGAGCAGGCCAATCATATCCTCCCACGTGAGGACGCCGACGCCGCAGAAATTGTACAGCGCCAAATGACCAAAGATGGCCAATGCTTTGTGTTCAATTCAAACATCACACACGTCGAATCTCGTGGCTATAAAAAAGTCATTCATTATGATCAAGGTGGTGAACGTAAGGAACTTATGGTTGATGAAATTTTGGTGGGAACAGGACGCGCCCCGAATGTTGAAGAACTCGGCCTAGAAAAGGTGGATGTTGAGTATGATAAAGAATCCGGCGTAAAGGTCAACGATCGACTCCAAACAACAAACCCCAAAATCTATGCAGCCGGTGACATTTGCTTCCCTTTCAAATTTACCCACACGGCAGATGCAATGGCGCAAATCGTGGTTCAAAACGCGCTATTCCCACATCCCTTTGGCTTGGGCTATGCCAGTACGAATTCTTTGATTATTCCATGGGCGACATACACAGAACCTGAGATTGCCCATGTTGGTATGTATGAGTCGGAAGCTAAAGACAAAGGTATCAAGATTGATACGTTTACCTTTAAACTCGATGAAGTCGATCGCGCAATTTTAGATGGAGAAGATGATGGGTTTGCGCGCGTTCATGTAAAGAAAGGAACAGACAAGATTCTTGGCGCCACCATTGTCGCGGCTCATGCAGGGGATCTGATCAGCGAATTTACTTTGGCCATGAAAGGCGGGCTTGGACTCAGCATGATAGCCAGTACCATACATCCCTACCCAACCCAAGCAGAAGTGATTAAAAAGGTGGCCAATAACTGGCGTAAAACCACATTTACAAAAGGCAAGAAAACATTCTTATCTAAGTTTTTTTCCAGAATGCGTTAAGAAAGATAAAATAAGCTTTTGGAGAGAATCGTTATGTTACATACATCTCGCCAACCTCATTTTTTGATAATCATAAGAGGCCTTTTAAGTTTTATATTTTTTCTTGGTATGACGCATGCTATAGCAGGCTCAGAATTAGAAGTCGGAAAATTTTCATCAGCTGAACCCGGGGGATCCTTCCCCAAAGGCTGGGAACCACTCAACTTCGAAAAAATCCCGAGACACACGAAATATGAATTAGTGAAAAATGGCGAAACCGTCGTGGCGAAAGCCACAAGCACCCAGTCATCTTCTGGGTACATAAAAAAAATTACCGTTAATCCCAAAGAGTTCCCCATTGTTCAGTGGCGTTGGAAAGTAGACAACATCATTCAAACCGGAGACGTGTCGAAAAAAGAGGGGGATGATTATCCGGCCAGAATTTACATTACCTTTGCATATGACAGCAGCAAAGTAGGCTTTTTTGAGAAAGCGAAATTTGAACTGATCAAACTAGTTTACGGTCAGTACCCACCAACGGAAGCCATTAACTATATTTGGGAAAGCAAAACTCCAATTGGCACGATTGTGCCCAACCCCTACACGGGTTTCGTTCAAATGATTGTCACGCAGAGCGGTAACCAGCGGGTAGGAGAATGGATTACAGAAGAACGTAATGTATATGAAGACTACAAGAAAGCCTTTGGTGAAGAACCGACGAACATTTCAGGAGTGGCTATCATGACGGACACAGACAACACCAAAGAATCTGCCACCGCATATTTTGGCGATATTGTATTCAAAAAAGCATTTTCACCATAATCACCATTCGTCTGAATACGTCACTCATCATGAGGGAAGCTATTGCGTAAATGAAAATTAAAACCTCAGGGATCGAATCTGAGACGCTAAAAACGTTTCCTTTCCTGGTTTTATCAGTTTCTTCGAAGAAATATTTTTCCAAGTAACGCAACATATGTGCTCCATCATCAATAATCATCAGACAATATACTTGTTAAGATAGAAACTATTGCTCGTCGGCAATACTACGACTGTGAGGGAGGAAATTCCTGGGAAGACAAGGGTTTAATCAAAATGTCGAAAGCCATGTGTGGAAAAATCAAAAATAGTTCATGGGCACCTATGCGCGAGGATATGAACTACAGGACTAGACATTTTGTCAGAAAAACTCAAGAAGTCTGCGTATAAGTTTGGGGGACTCCCAGACTTTTTAAAAAAAAGAAAACTCTTTACTATTAACTCGGTCTACCTCCTGGCTTCCATTTAATGTTGCATCCCGCACTTGGACATTGATCCTTATTGACAGGTTGCTCGGCCAAAACAGCATCAATGGCTGTGCGCAAGTCGGTTCCCGTTACAACCTGGCTATTCCCCGGACGACTGCCATCTAATTGACCACGATAGACAAGCCGTTGATTCGCATCAAACAGAAAAAAATCAGGAGTGCACGCCGCGGTGAAGACTTTGGCGACCTCTTGGCTTTCGTCGTAACAATAGGGAAACCTGAACCCCAATTCTTGGGCCATGGCTTTCAGACGCTGCGGATGATCATCCGGATAATGATCCACATCATTGCTGCTAATGGCCACCATGCCCAAGCCTTTGTCATAATAATCGCAATCCAATCGGCTTAATTCCTCCTGCACATGTACCACATAGGGACAATGCCGACAGATAAACATCACCAGAATTCCTTGTTTCTCAGAAAACTGGGACGATGTAAACATGGTACCTGAAGTCACATCTGGCAATTCAAAAGAGGGAAGAGGTGTTCCCAAGGGCAACATTGTTGAGTGGGTTAATGCCATCTCTTTCTTCCTTTGATTTTATGAGTGAAAAAGGATATCCCAAACAAATTCAGAGAACTCGACAGGCGGGGAATATCTACTGGTATACGTCTTCTGTAAAGGCCTTGACACTTGAACAGTAGCAATGAAGAGCACAACCAAGCATCAAGGCCTAATGGAACAAACTTTTGAAAATCTAGCTTTCTTCTTTTTTAATTTGTTCACTCAAATAATTTTGCAAACCAGTCTGTTTAATCGTCTCTAATTGCGTTTCGATCCAATCGATATGTTCTTCCTCATCCTGGATCATATCTTCTAGCATATGCCGTGTCGAAAAATCTCCAACTTTCGTGCAATGTTTCACTCCCTCGCTCATCAATTTGACCATGCCTTTTTCTTTATCAAGGTCAGCCTTTAACTGTTCAGGAACAGTTTCTCCGATCTTTACCGTTCCCAATCTTTGCATATTAGGTAATCCCTCGAGAAACAAAATATGATCCACGACTACCTGAGCGTCCTTCATTTCGCCATAACTCCGATCCAATACATGATGGTGGAGGCGCTCATATCCCCAATTCTTGCACATTTTTGCATGGAGAAAATACTGATTAATAACGGTCAATTCTTCCGTCAAAATTTTGTTGAGGATGTCGACGATTCCTTCTTTGGCTTTCATATGCAACCTCCCTTTATCCGCTCCCTGTGAGTGGGGGAGGGACATAAATTACAAAATATTTTCTAGCGCTAACTTGAACATACATCTTTATAATACGTCTTTATGATAACTCTTATTTACGGAATATGTCAATAGAAATCTTTAGGTATTTATTCTTAATCTTGATTCTCTTTATCAACTTCACTGAATTGGATTCTCAAGTTCGCTGATCCTAATTTTCAACTTCAAAACTTGAGACTTCCAATTTACTATTCAAGAGCACCTTATCCTTTCATTCATGAGTTGACCCCTATTCAAATCGGGTGCTACGGTCGACTCATGTCTGACCCTAATCCAAAGCAACCAGCTAACCGCCTTATTCACGAAACCAGCCCGTATTTACTTCAGCATGCGTACAATCCTGTGGACTGGTACCCCTGGGGAGAAGAAGCGCTCTCGCGCGCAAAAACCGAGGACAAACCCATTTTGCTTTCTATTGGCTATTCGGCCTGTCACTGGTGCCATGTCATGGAGCGAGAATCGTTTGAAAATGATGAAATCGCCTCGCTTATGAACAAAGATTATGTTTCCGTAAAAGTTGACCGAGAAGAACGGCCCGATCTTGACGAAATCTACATGCAAGCCACTTTAGCCATGAACCAAGGAAACGGTGGTTGGCCGATGACAGTATTTTTAACTCCAGATCAACAACCCATTTTCGCGGGCACCTATTTTCCACCAACAGATAAATGGGGACGTCCAGGATTCGGAACAGTCCTTAAGAAAATCGCTGAGGGCTGGCACAAAGACCGAGGAGAAATCGTCAAAACCGCTGCTCGGTTTACGATCAAATTACAAGAGTCTATTGAGGTGCCCTCACCCACTACGGTGGGACAATCGGAACTGGATGCGGGAGTTGAACAATTTGCTAAGAACTTTGATCCTATTTTCGGTGGTTTTGGCCAAGCTCCAAAATTTCCTCCGGCCACGGGTCTTTCTTTTTTGCTTCGATATTTTCACCACAACAAACATGACCAATCATTACAGATGGTTCGCAAAACTCTTGATGCCATGGGTGCCGGTGGCATGTATGACCACATTGGTGGAGGATTTGCTCGGTATTCTACGGATGAACGTTGGCTGGTCCCACATTTCGAAAAAATGTTGTATGACAATGCGCTCTTGGCTAAAACATATATCGAAACTTATCAAGTCACTCGAGACACCAACTACCGGCGTATCGCAACCGAGACCCTCGATTATATCATCCGTGAGATGACCTCTCCAGAAGGTGGGTTTTTCTCTGCAACCGACGCCGACTCAGAAGGAGTCGAAGGTAAGTTCTTTGTTTGGGATCCAGAGCAAATCGAGGCCATCGTCGAATCTAAAGAAGACGCTAAACGATTTTGTAAATATTACAACATTAGTTCAGACGGAAATTGGGAACACCATAGTATCCCCAATACGCCACATTCCATTAATGATCTCGCGCAAGAACTTGGGTGCACGTCTGAGGAACTTCAAAATACTATTGATCGGCTACGAACGCTGGTTTATCAAACTCGGCTGAACCGAGTTCCACCCGGCCTCGACGATAAAATCCTCACCGCCTGGAACGGCATGATGATCAGCGCCATGGCTGAGGCAGCTCGCATATTAGGGGAAAGCCAATACCTGAATGCAGCGACCAAAGCCGCTGACTTTCTCCTCACTACACTCTCTAAACCAGATGGCAGACTTCTTCGAACATATCGCGAAGGCAAGGCTCATCTGGACGCTTACCTTGAAGATTACGCATTTCTTATCGAAGCGTTGATGGATATCTACGAAGCCGGGGGCAAAGAAGAATATATCTACCAAGCCCTTCGATTAGGCGAACGACTAATTGAAGACTTTGTAGATCAAGAACATGGTGGATTTTTTACCACGGCTAAAGACCATGAAACCTTAATCCTCCGCGGCCGCGAAGGCCCAGACGGAGCTACCCCAAGCGGAAATGCCGTCGCAGCCATGGCCTTGGCACGGCTTTCATTTCATTCCAATCGTGAAGATTTCAGGGACACCGCCACACAAGCCATTCGTGCTTATGGGCGGCAAATTTCGCAAATTCCCCGTGGCTTTGCCAAATCACTCATTGCCTCAGACTTTCTCCTAAGAGGACCAGTGGAACTAGCTTTAGTCGGCACACCTGGTGAATCACACTATGAAGCTCTTGTTAAAGAACTCCGCTCTCATTTTATTCCAAATCGGATTGTGGCACATTTCGATCCGAAGAAATCGGAAACTGCCCATCCTCTCTTAAAAGGTAAAACATTAATCAATGGGCAGGCAGCCATTTTTATCTGTCGTAATTTCTCCTGCAAAACCCCTATCACCGATCCAGCCCAAATCAAATACGTCTTATCGAATTCAACAAATACAACTAGCAATCCCTCTGCCGCACCCTTAGCCACGCTCAAAACTTCAGGTTTGGAAGGTCGAGCTACGCCGGAAGGAACAGGGACCTATGTATCGCGTATCTTGGCAAACTCTTCGTCTTCCCTCCCAGCAGAGAAAGGATATGACGCGCTTGGTTCAACAGGATTGACAACTTCTCGTCTTGGTTTCGGAGGATACCGCATTGCCGAAGATCAAAAAGAACATCGAGAAGCTCTTCTCAAAGCCATTCGAGAAGGATGCAATCTCATTGACACCTCAACTAACTACACCGATGGGGCCAGTGAACAATTAGTCGGCAGTGTATTAAAGGAGTTAATCGGCAAACAGGAAATTTCGCGAGAAGAAATCATCGTCGTTTCAAAAATTGGGTATGTGCAAGGTCAAAACCTCAATCGGGCCCAAGCTAAGGAGCAAGCAGGTGGTGAATATCCAGACATGGTCAAATATGGCGAAGGATTATGGCATTGCCTTCATCCCGAGTTTCTCGAAGACCAACTCACTCTTTCCCTCGACCGACTTGGATTAGAAACACTCGATGTGTGCTTACTTCATAACCCTGAATATTTTCTTTCGGACGCCAAAAATAGAAAACTTTTGATTGATGAGCATGAATTACAAGAATTGAGAAAGGAATTTTATTGTCGCCTACAAAAGGCTTTTGTCTACTTTGAGGAACAAGTCAATCAGGGACGCCTCGCTTTCTATGGCGTGTCATCTAATACGTCGACCTCTGCACCTCAAGATCCTGAAGCCACGTCTTTGTCTCGAATGTTAGAGTGCGCACAAGCTGCTGGACAATCCCTTGGAAAATCAATGCATGGATTTCGAGTACTACAACTTCCCATGAACTTGTTTGAAGCCGGAGCCCTACTCACTCCCAACACCGGAA
>CAZGFV010000064.1:0-6971 GCA_964524575.1 uncultured Nitrospiraceae bacterium | reverse complement strand
CGTCCCGGTTCATCCAGGTTTTCAATCACAACCATCACATCCGGCATGAGAATCCTTCCAAGACTCGTTAATCGTTCGAGCGTTTCCTTAGCTGTCCGAATGACGGCTTCGGTTTCAAGTGATGGTGGCCCTGTCTGGGCAGGAGGAAGTTGATCAATCTGAACTGCGTAATATGGGTTTGTTTGGACATAATCTGTAATTTTGCCTTTGGTGACCCCTTGAACCAGAACTTTTATTCGCTCATCAGGTAGTTTGAGCATGCGCATGATCATGCCTACTGTCCCTATGGAAAAGATATCATCTGGACTTGGTGTTTCAGTTTCATGCGATTTTTGAGTAGATAAAAATACCATTCGGTCACCAGCAAGAGCAGCTTCAATGGCTTTGATGGACATGTCGCGTCCCACGAATAATGGAAGGACCATATACGGAAACACCATAATGTCTCTGACCGGGATCAAGGGGAGGGTATCAGGGATGGTGACGTCCTGGGGAACTTGCATGGGTTCTTCAGACATTTCTGGTCTTACCTTTTATCTGGAGCGAATCTGATATTCTCTTGGGTTCTATTCCAAAGACCCTTCTCATACCCTAACTGGGAAGATTGGGGACCACTTTTGTCGCTAGGATTTTTGGCCTAGTTTATAACTGACAAGCCATTTCTATGATTGACCGATTTTCCGTGTTGTTCACGAATGCGTTGAAATCCCTAACATGCCACTCAGCTGGGACTTGAATTAGGAGAAAATCGATACTAGGTGAAGGAAAAATTGAATGTCAAGGTTGGGAAAAATTGGAATGACAACACTTTACAACCCTACACTTGCACTTTATAATGCCTTGGCCCCTAGGGCCCCCTGGCTCGTCTAGGGGTTCCCCTGATCATCTCCATTGGCCATTCAAACACAATGGGCGAAAATTTCTGGTCTTCTATCTGCACATCACTAGTGGTTTGGTCTGCTGGCTCCTTCCTGGCATGGTTGCCCACCAAGCCGTGAATCGACAGGCTGTTGAATGAATATCCGAACGAAGAGCCTTTACCCTCAGGTTAAGGGTTTTGTGGTTATGTGGGTTGGTATATTCACCTGGGTCCCTGGGGTCCTTTGTGTTGCGCTTAGTTTCCTGGGTTTGCCAACAAATGAGGTCTTGGGACAAACCTCTGGACTAACCGTTCGATCCTTTGAGATTACAGGAAACCAGCGGATTGAGGAGGCCACGATCTTGGGACGGGTGACATTAAAAATCGGTGATCGGATCACCATGGTCATTGCACGGCAACAGATCCAACGCGTCTATGATATGGGGTTTTTTGATGATGTTCAGGTCAAAACAGAGTCCGAGGATGGTGGTGTTCGGGTGATTTTCATTGTCCAAGAAAAACCCTTTACCGTGGATATTGTGTTTGATGGGAATAAGGAACTATCAGAAGATAAATTAAAGGAAGTTATTACCTTGCAAAGCCAAGTGTTTTTGGACAAAAAAGAAGTCAAGGCCAGCGCAGAAAAAATTCAAGATGAATATACAAAAGAAGGGTATCATAACGCAAAAGTCATCCCGATTGTCCAGGCACTGGATGAGTCACGCAACCGGATTACCTTTTTTATCCAGGAGGGCATCCGTGCAAAAGTTCAGACGATCAATTTTGAGGGTATAAGTGTTGTCAATAAAAAAGAGCTCTTAGAAATCATGGCTAATCGTGAATGGGTGCCGTGGCTCTCGTTGTTAACAGATGCAGGGATTTTACGGCGCGAAGAATTATCTAATGATCTCGAGCGCATTAAAGAATTCTATACAAATAAAGGATATTTAGATGTACAAGTGGGCATGCCGGATATTGATCTCAGTGAAGATAGGAAATCCTTTATTCTCACGTTTCGAATTATTGAAGGCCAGCCCTATACCGTTGGGTCCGTGAGCTTTAACGGCAATACAGTCTTTGATGATGAGACATTGGAGTTAAATTCCCTTGTTCGATCAGGTGATGTGTTTCAACGGTCCTCCACACGTCAAGAAGTCACAAGGATTACGGACAAATATGGGGCAAAAGGCTATTCGTTCGCCGAGGTTACCCCCTCGCTTTTACCAGATCCACAGACACTCACAACTGAAATTTCGTTTAAAATAAAAGAAGGTGCCTTAATCAGAGTTCGGAAGATTAACATTTCCGGCAATGATAAAACTCGAGACAATGTGATTCGGAGGGAATTGCGAGTCAATGAGCAAGACGTCATTAATTCCGTAGCCATTAAGCGAAGTTTTCAGCGGATCAATAATTTGAACTTTTTTGAAACCGTGGAAATTCTTCCAGAACACGTTGAAGAAGATAAAGTTGATCTGGAAGTGAAGGTCAAGGAAAAGCCTACAGGATCGTTCAGTATTGGTGGTGGGTTTAGTACCTTGGATCAATTCACGATGATCGCAAATATTTCTGAAGGCAATTTGTTTGGGGCAGGGTATTTGGCGAGAATTCGTGGACAGCTGGGTATTCGGCGGACCTTGGGCATTCTTACATTTAGAAATCCTGCTCTATGGGATGGTCCTACTTCTTTTCAAATTGACGGATTTAGTACTGCAACTAACTTTTTAACCTACCAGGAAGAACGGGCTGGTGGGACGTTCCAATTTGGCCAGGCATTTGATGAATATATTGTCGGTAGCTTTACCCTGGTTGCTGAAGCGATTACAATTAGTAACCCTTCGTCGGATGCACCGACTACTATTGTAAGTCAAGTGGGTGACCAATCCACAACTGGGTTTCGCTCCAGTCTGTTTCGTGATACAAGGGATAACATTCAGGATCCTAGAAGTGGGTCGCGCACCGGACTTCGATTGGGATTTGGTACTGAAGCTCTTGGCGGGAGCAATAACTTTTACCGATTTAATCTGGATGGTTCGAAATATGTGCCGTTTCCTATTTGGGATCTTCGAATGGGCTTCCGAGGCAGGTTTGGACTTGCGAAAGGATATGGTGGTACTGCTACTCCTTTAACGGAGCTCTTTTTTGTTGGGGGGATCAATACCCTCCGTGGGTTTAGATTTGGGCGAGCGGGGCCCGTTACCTCCAGTGGCACATTACAGGGCTCAAACAAACAAGTTATTCTGAATACAGAATTGATTTTTCCCGTATTGGCCGATGCTCACTTAAATGGGGTCATTTTTTTCGATTACGGGAAAGGATTTGCTGAAAGTGAAGAACTTAATTTCGACTTGCGGCCTGCTACTGGCCTTGAAGTACGATGGCTCTCACCATTTGGCCCTTTACGAGGAGCATGGGGCTTTAATTTGGATCCTAGGGCTAATGAACAGACGTCTGTGTTTGAATTTTCTGTCGGAAACGCATTTTGAGGGGTAATAAGATGTTGAGTTTGAATCGAGTTTTACAAGGTTTGATGCTGGGGAGCCAATATGTTGGTGTTGTGGGGTGGGGCATTCTTATCTTAATGTTGCTTGGGAGTGGGTGTAAGTCTTCCTCTCCTACTGTTTCTCAAAAAGAGGCTTCATCGGTTGCAAGTGACTTGCATATCGGTGTTATCGATATACAATGGTTGCTTAAGCAATCCAAGTTAGGGAAACAGGTTACGGATGCGCTGGATACCTTTATAGAAGGCCGCCGAGCTCTTCTTCAGCTTGAACAAAAAGAACTTCGCAACTTGCAGAGCAAGTTATTACAGCAAGAAAGCGTATTAAGCCCATCAGCCCGACAGCAGCGCGAAGAGGAATTTCGAAAACGAATGAGCGAATATCAGCAGAAAGAGGCGAGCGTGAGCCAAGAGATGCAGGCGAAGCAAGCCGAACTCCTTTCCGAATTTCGAGAAGATGTAAGAGTTATAGAAAAAGAAGTGGCCAAGCGGAAAGGGCTGTTTTTGGTAGTATTAAAAGGAGAAAATACCACCACCGATTATTATGAGCCGAGTTTGGATATTTCGCAGGAAGTATTGGAAGAATTGAATCGACGTTATCCATAACTTTCAGGAAATGGTTGAGAATTTTGACTAGGATCGGCACGCACTGTTGTGTTTTCGGAAGGAGAGATTGTAGGCCAACATCCGAGTTTCTATTCAACCTTAGGTGAGTGAAACTCATCGGCGGGGGAACCTTTATGGGTGAAATTATAATTGACAATATTGAGATTCAAGCGATTTTGCCACACCGATATCCTTTTTTGCTGGTCGATAGAGTTATAGCCTTGGAAATTAATGAAAAAGCAGTTGGTGTGAAAAATGTATCGATTAATGAGCCATTTTTCCAAGGTCATTTTCCTGGTCGTCCTATTTTCCCTGGTGTTCTTATTCTTGAAGCGTTGGCTCAGTTGGGCGGAATTCTCGCAATCCGTTCTGCCCCGGGAAATGCTCGTCCGGTGATATATTTGACGGGGATTGATAAAGCCAAATTTCGCAAACCAATTATTCCAGGTGATCAACTTCGCCTCCAGGTCACGGTGGTAAAACGTCGTCCTCCTTTTTGGAAAATGGCGGGGAAAGCCTTTGTCGGAGAGGACCTGGTCTGTGAAGCCGAATCAACTGCCATGGTTACGCTAGAGTCTGAGGCCTAAGGCATAAAATCTAATTCATTATTAGGCGCGATACAAAATACGAGAGACGAGATACTGAGGTTTTAAAAAATGTCAATTCATCCTACAGCTATTGTTCATCCAAAGGCCGAACTTGATGAAGATGTCATCATTGGCCCGTATTGTATGGTCAGCGAGCATGTGAAAATAGGGCGTGGCACTGAGTTGCTTTCTCACGTATGTGTGGAGGGGTGGACAGAAATTGGGCAGCGGTGCAAGATTTTTCCTTATGCGTCCATTGGAACACCGCCTCAACATCTTCAATATCATGATGAACCAACGAAAGTTATCATTGGCGATGAAAACATTCTTCGGGAATATGTTACGGTCAACCGTGGAACAGCGTTTGGCGGGGGTGTAACGGTCCTGGGGAAACATAATTTTTTAATGGCCTACGTGCATATCGCGCATGACTGCCATGTCGGTAGTCATGTAGTCATGGCGAATGCTGCAACATTAGCTGGTCATATCACCATTGGGAATTACTCAGTCATTGGTGGTCTGGTAGGGATTCACCAATATGTCCGGGTGGGTGACTATGCCATGATCGGTGGTTGTTCGGCAGTGAGCCGGGATGTGCCTCCCTTCATGAGGGCCGCTGGGCACTATGCTAACTTGTATGGCTTGAATTCTATTGGTCTGCGGCGCACAGGGTTTCCTGTTCAACGTATTCGGGTTTTAAAACAAGCCTATAAATTGCTTTTCCGCAAAAATCAACGTATGGCCGATGCGATTAAGCTTGCTCGCCATCAATTTGAAGATAGCCCGGATGTTCTTGTTCTCTTGACGTTTTTGGAAACCTCTACTCGGGGAACTTGTCGTCCCGTTCGAAAGGGCCAGGAAGACCAAGAAGAATTTTAGGACGCAACAAATTTCGTGTCTCAAGAATTTCCCACTTCGATTCTCCCACCACCAGTTCCAGGCGAATGGATCGGTATTATTGCTGGCAATGGCCGGTTTCCAATCATATTTGCCGAGAATGCTAAAAAAATGGGACTGCGCGTGTCTGCCATCGCCCATCAAGGGGAAACCGCACCGGAGTTAGCGGAGGTCGTTGATCAGATTCACTGGGTTCGCATCGGGCAATTCGGGAAAGTAGTGAAAGCTTTAAAAGGGGATGGGGTGCGACAAGCTGTGATGCTGGGGGGCATGAAGAAAACACATCTTTTTTCTGATGTCCGTCCTGACCTTTTAGCCATCGCGCTTTTCTCGAAGCTTAAGTCCTGGAAAGATGACGGGATCTTGAGAGCCATTGCTGACGGACTTCAGGAAGAAGGGATTATCATTCGAGAGTCCACCTTCGGGTTATCGAATATTTTGGTGCAAGAAGGAGAGTTAACCAACTGCCGGTTGTCGAAAAAAGAGCGGGCGGATGTAGAATATGGATGGGCCACTGCCAAGGACATTGGCCAAATGGATATTGGGCAATGCGTGGTGGTGAAGGATCGTGTTATTGTCGCGGTCGAGGCTGTGGAAGGGACTGATGAAGCTATCAGGCGGGGAGGGAAATTAGCCCAAAAAGGTGTGGTGGTTGTCAAACGGTGCAAACCTCAGCAGGATTTGCGTTTTGATCTGCCTGCTGTAGGGCCAGGAACTATCGAGGTCATGGGCGAAGTCCAAGCTTCGGTCCTTGCCATAGAGGCTCATAAGACTGTGATCCTAGATCAAGAAGAAATGCTCCAAAAAGCCAATCAGTTTGGGATTGCGATTATTGGTGTCACAGCATAAGGTGCTTCCTGCTCACTAATATTCAGCAGATTAGTGTGAAAAGTTTACCGTTCTAGTCGACTGGATAATGGTTTTTCAGTTTTGTATTGAGAACAGTTTGGGACGTATAAATTGGCGGATATTTAATTCTTTCGCTATCAGTGTTTTGGTTGAGATTAACATTTAAGATGAGAATTCATGGGAACTCTTAAAGTCGGTGTGATCGGGGTAGGGCACCTCGGCCAACATCACGCTCGAATCTATTCCGAGTTGCCACAAACTCGTTTAGTGGGTGTGGTGGATAGCGATCAAGACCGGGCTGCCGAAATTAGCCAGCGCTTTGGTGTGTCTCATGATGCACATTGGAGAAAATTATTAGGTCAAGTTGAGGCTGTCAGTGTCGCAGTGCCGACTTCAAAGCATCGGGAGGTTGTTGAGGCTTGTTTGTCTGCGGGAGTGCATGTCCTAGTGGAAAAACCTCTGGCTTCTTCGTTAGAGGAAGGACGAGACATGGTTCAACTTGCGAACCATAAGGGTGTAATTCTCCAAGTTGGCCACGTAGAGCGATTTAATCCTGTTCGGGATTTGGTGCAAGACATTATTCACAAGCCTGGGTTTATTGAATGCCATCGACTGGCACCGTTTCAATTGCGAGGTACGGATGTTGATGTGGTGTTGGATTTGATGATTCATG
>CAZGFV010000063.1:0-6971 GCA_964524575.1 uncultured Nitrospiraceae bacterium | reverse complement strand
AAATGATATTGGGTATCGACGACCTTGCCGTGATAGAAATATTTTCGGTGATCTGCAAATGCTGCTTCGACTTGGGAGTTCGATAATTGGGTGAACCTGCCTTGCCACATAAATTCAGGCTTGCTCGTGGCGGCCAACTCTTTCAGTTGATTAGCATTAGTAGTTCGCAAACTGTTATTCACGGAAAGAAAGTTTTGGAGAGGGTCTCCCGGGGCTTCAATCTCCGGGGGTTGCGCGATAATGGGGAGCACTGTTCGTTGAATAAACCGGTCACTTATATTGATGTCTCGAGTTCGCCATTTTTTTGGAATGATTTTAATGTCAACTGTTTGGACTGCTTTGTTACCCAATCCATCATCAGCTACAAGTTGTACTGGTGTCTTAGCAGACAGGTCATGGGGAAACGCGATCAGAGAGAAATAATTATATTCTTCCCCAGGTATTGGGTACCCTGGGAAAAATGACTCGCCAATTTTGACGCCAAAACTTTTGGCATCATCAGAAGTCCGGAAAAAAACTGTTCCTGCTCCTCCTTGAGTTATAGGTAAAGGGATAGATAACGATTCTAATTTAGGTGGCGTGAATTTGACGGTGAAATCCTGATTAAACTGAATCCAGTTACCCTCAAAAAATCCGCGCCATGAATAATCACGGGCGGTGATGATCAAGGTTGCGGGTCCGCGTCGCTTAGGTATGGTGTCATCAAATGGCATAACATTGAGATCGTAGGTGTGTTGCATGCTGCTTGCTAACGAAAGAATTCCGTGAGAAGGAAAGTGTTCTTCAGCGAGTGTGTATTCCTCCATGTTCTGAATAAGGCGAACTGATACCTCTTGTAGACCGGTTCCATTGTCTTCGATGTGAATGGACAGAGGAGTTTGAGGCCCGACCAGAGTAAATGGCTTAGCAAGGGAAATGCGGGGAGGTGCGTTGTCACTCCACCGAATAAAGCCGATCAGGGCGATATAAGCCGCGATGATAGCCAGAGCTATAAAATAGAACACGATTTTTTTATTCACGCATATGGGGAATAACAAGATAATTCAATTCCGTCAACCAGAAATTAAACTTGGCCTAATGGAGTGAGGCAGTATGAAAGGGCATGTTCCGAGACTGAGGTGGTTTACGATTGTAGTTCGATAGGTAAATGGGTTTATACAAATCCAGATTTGGCGGTACATTTACTCCTTGACTTAATTATAATTTCGGCGAGAATGGGTTTCATAGTTACCAAAAGTATGAGAGGGGACACACTGCGTCTTTTTCATCTAAGGATTTAAAACCCCAGGGTTATTTGATTAAGACGACACACTTCAATAGATTAAGGAGTTCATGTGGGTTTTGCTGGTGACATGTTAGGGTGGTTTTCGAGTGATTTGGCCATTGATCTTGGGACAGCAACCACGCTGGTTTACGTTCGTGGAAAGGGAATTACCCTGAGCGAGCCGTCAGTGGTGGCTATTGAAAAGCGAACCAATACGGTTCTGGCAGTGGGTGTTGAGGCCAAACGCATGGTTGGCCGGACCCCAGGCAATATTATCGTCATCCGCCCGATTAAAGAAGGCGTGATTGCTGATTTTGCCATGACCGAGAAGATGCTCAAGTACTTTATTACGAAGGCGCATAACCGAAATTCGCTTGTCCGACCTCGTTGTATTATTGGGGTGCCGTCCCGAATCACCGAAGTTGAGCAGCGAGCGGTTCGAGAATCTGCCATGCATGCAGGGTCTCGCGAAGTGTATTTAATCGAAGAGCCGGTCGCAGCGGCTATTGGCGCGGAGCTTCCTATTACAGAACCTTCAGGAAGTATGGTTGTAGACATCGGAGGGGGAACGACAGATATTGCTGTGATTTCCTTAGGCGGAATTGTGTGTAGCGAATCTGTTAAGGTGGCTGGCGACCGGATGGATGAAGCGGTTATGAGCTATATTAAACGCCAGTACAATATACTCATTGGCGAACATATGGCGGAGAAGGTCAAGATGGAAATAGGTTCAGCCTATCCTCTAGATGAACGCAAAACGATGACGGTCAAAGGTCGGGAGATGATTTCCGGTATCCCTCGAACGGTAGAGGTGAACGATGCAGAAATTCGTGAGGCTTTGGAAGAACCAATTCAGACGATCATCAATGCCCTGCGAACATCCTTAGAAAATACACCTCCTGAATTAGCAGCAGATATTATTGATCGGGGTGTTGTGATTACTGGAGGAGGCTCAATGCTTCCGGGATTGGCTACGAGGTTTCAGGAAGAAATCAACCTGCCAATAATTACAGTGGATGATCCACTTACCTCCGTGGTGCTGGGGGTCGGAAAAATCTTGGATGAAATTGAACTGTTTAAGAAGGTTTCTCTTCTCTCGTCCGAACGCGATAAAGGATAGCCTTTTTCTCTTCGTTCCTGGTGGTGTTAGGCACTTGTTTGGCCAAAAAGATAGCAGTTATTGCGGAATTGCGTCAGATTTCTTAAGACTGTTATAAGAAGCTTGAAAGGTTTTGCATGGAGAGTATGCTATGATTTTAAAATTTGAAAATGATCCTTTGGATTCCGAACATTCGGGAGGACACTATTACCATGTTTGTCAGGGCCGTATTCAGGACAAGGAATTATCGATTCCTTCTCCTGATCAGCCCTATGAATGTCCAGCTTGCGGCATTGATCTGGAAGTCGAGGATTTTTTACTGGCCCAGCGGCAAGGCTGGTCGTAAGTTTGAAAAATGTGAGGCGTGAAACGTGAAGCATTTGGGAATAGTGTTTTGGTGAGGTCATCTGGAGTTGGCTTTCACCTATCATTGCTTACGCATCACGTAATTTTGAAATTGAGAGGTAACTCGTGGGAGGAAGTCAAGGCCGGAAGACTGTTTCTGTCATGCGAGGTCTCATGATGCTGTGTGAGGCCTGCTACCAAGAAGTACTCGAAGAAAAATTGGCCAATGAAAAAAATTATGTTGAAGATCATGAGGCTCTTTTCGATACCATTTGTCCAGGATGCGAAGATATCAACAGACCCTTAGTTGATGATATGCTTGGGAGTTCAGAATAGGGGCTCGTCTTAATCTCTTGTGAAAAATAGGCCTTCAGGAGCATCTATTAGGTAGTCAGGCACAGCAGTTTTTGGTAAAGTGCCCGCGTTTGCAAAGTTGGGTGACAGCTGTATTTAAGAATTGATTAACTTTTGGAGTGTGTGGGGAGGAAGTCATGGTCATGGACTATCAGCTACCAAAGCGGCATTTGTCCCGGTCGGGCGTCGTGCGTCTCATCGTAGTGGCGATATTATCGATACAAGTAGTTGTTCCAGCTGTAATAGTTTTCGCCCAAGCTGACACACCGGCCGATAGCCACTTTCTCCAGGCTCCTCCTTCCCCATCCCATCGGCCAGGTTCCGGTCTTCAATATTTTGGTCTATCTGGTGCGAAACCAGGGGCCCCCTATGTCGGCGATGAAGGTATTCCCATTATGGCAGAAACCGTGGTTGAAGGTGAAGCCGTTGATTCATTAAACGGTCCTTTTGATGAGTATCCTCATCCTTTTGATGAGTATCCTCAGGAAGCACTGGAAGATCCTTGGGAAGACTTCAATGCAGAGGTGTTCGACTTCAACTATGGCCTCTATCGTCATTTAATGAAGCCCGTGGCCAAGGGGTATAACGTGGTTGTGCCGCCCGATGTACAAGTTTCAATAGAGAATGCCTTTCACAACATGGGGTTTGGGAGTCGGTTTTTGAACAGTCTGTTTCAGGGGAAGTATGAGCGTGCCGGTACTGAGACAAAAAGATTTTTGATCAACACGACCATGGGGCTAGGTGGGTTTTTTGACGTAGCAAAATATGTGTTTGATACCGAGGCTCCACCTTCAGAAGATACTGGGCAGACTCTGGCGGTACATGGAATAGGATCTGGTCCTTTTTTAATGTTACCACTTTTGCCACCATTAACGATTCGGGATGCGGTGGGCTTTGCGGGAGACATTTTTTTAAATCCCGTCAACTATCTTATTCCCATTCTCCCAAACCTAGGGATGAACGCCGAAAATGCGATCAATACTCGTGCTCTCAACATCGAGACTTTTGAAGGCATTGAGGAGTCAACAGTCGATTTGTATGGTGCGGTTCGCTCGGGATACTTCCAACGACGGTCAAAAGATATCGCAGAATAATTTAATTTGAAGTTTAACGGGAAGAATGATAAGTGAAGAGTGGAAGGATGGTTGTTTCTCTCTTTGCACGTTACTCATAACACCTGTTCTTCAATTCATTGAACAGGCTCCTGGGCCTCTTCAACGACGTTCAAAAGATATCGCAGAATAGTTTGATTTGAAGTTTAATGGAAATAATCTTTGGTAAAGAGTGGAAGGTAAGTTGTTTTCTCTCTTTGCAAATTACTCGTTATACCTATCCTTCAATTCATTGAACAGGCTCCTGGGCCTCTTGGGTCACCACAGGTTCCGCACCCGCCAAGGCTTCCCTCGAATCCGAAATCTGCCCCTCCGCCACTGACTGCAAAAGTTGATAGCTGTTTCTCGATGTTTGGGGTTTCACACTCCGGACACATGATGATCGTGGAACCATGGGTAATCAATTCAAAATGATGCGAACATTCCTTGCAAATGTATTCGTAGAGTGGCATGGATGAAAGTCTCCTTTTTCAGGTAGTTGCAACTGATCGCCAATCCATACAATTATAAGAGACTATGTGCTCCTCTGACAACAAAATCCGATTTTGAAGAAAATTCAAATTTTCAGTTCGAATAGACTTATTGAGCCATATTTAGTTGTTTTAATTTCGAGGTTCGTATTTCAGGTATATTGTCCATTGTGGGCACGGCATTGGGAAAGAAAAAATTCTTCGAAAGAGGTTTTCCTACTTAGTAAAGGATAATCATAATATGTATCATGAAGAAAAAACATTTAACCTTCGATTCCATTTAGAAGCCAAATTTCCAGAAGAATATGATGGAGATGAAGATGCTCATGCTTGGGAGCATGATTGGGAGACTCGCATTAAGCCGGAAATTATCAAAGCTGTATTTCAAGCGTTGCGCAATATGCCTTCATGGTTACCCCATGTTCGAAACCGAGGCAAGCCGGCCACGGATGAAATCGAGATTGCCATGATGAAGATTTTTGATAATGGTGAAGAACGAAATGGTTCCTAGTTTTATTAACCGTGGAATGGCTAATGGCTTCATGATGGTGGTTGCGTCGTGGGCAGTTATCGTCGTGCTGGTCTTAAGCGTTCCTGCAAATGCCCAAAATCTTGTGCTTACCCCTGTTGTGCCAGCGGATGTTGGGCGCCATCCGGAAGCACTGACTGTTGGTGATTTTAATGGCGATAGTTGGCAGGATGTTGCAACGGTTAATAGTGGTTCCGATGATGTGACCATGTTATTTGGAAATGGCAATGGGACTTTTCGATCAGGCATATCCTTTGGAGTAGGGCGAAGTCCTATGTTCTTGACTTCAGGCGATCTTAACCAAGATGCCAAACTCGATTTGATCGTAGCTGAGACTGGCTCAAATGGTATTCTCGTGTTGCTGGGAAAGGGAGATGGGTTTTTTCATGAACCTAAGTTTTATGCATCTGGCAAAGGCCCCACTTTTTTAAAATTAGGCGATCTTGATGTTGATGGCGATCTTGATGTGGTTGTTACTAATAGTGGTCGATATGGGAATTATCCTCCGTATAGTTTGGCGGTATTGTTGAATGATGGGCAAGGCGAATTGGGTCAGGCAAAACGTTTTGAAGAACAGGATCAACACGGATTATTTCCAACTGGTGTGTCTATTGCCGATTTAACTGGAGATTTTCTTCCTGAATTGACTGTGACTTGGAGCCAACCTACTTGGCGGACCCCAAATGGCCGGGTGTCTGTTTTTAAAAATGAGGGAGGTGGAAAATTTGTTCATGCTCAGAA
The DNA here is from genome assembly GCA_964524575.1 of uncultured Nitrospiraceae bacterium. Classification (GTDB taxonomy): domain Bacteria; phylum Nitrospirota; class Nitrospiria; order Nitrospirales; family UBA8639; genus Nitronereus. Next base: position 1,057 of record CAZGFV010000063.1, on the reverse strand, counting down.
CATTGAGGCGGGATTTACACTGAGTGCGGTGATGCAAGTTGATCTTGACGATGATGGAAACCTTGATCTCATTGCTGCGAGTTTATACACTGATAGTCTGAAAATCCTCTTACAGCAATCTCCTGGACAATACACTAAGCCCGCCCAATTAGATGTTGGCTTCAGTCCTATTGCCGTGACTCTTGATGATTTTGATGACGATGGGAATTGGGATTTGGTTTCCTCGAATCGGGCCTCTAACAGCATATCTGTTTTACTCGGAAGGGGTGACGGGTCCTTTCAACCCGCAGGCCATTTTGCCATGGGTATGACTACGACATCTGTTGCAGTGGAAGATTTTAACGGTGATGGTTGGCCTGATGTTGTGGCTACGAATAGCGACTCGCATGATGTGTCTGTGCTGTTGAGTGGGAAAGCTATTATTCCATCCACTAATCTTAGCGTGGAAGCCGTTCAGTTTCCTAAGTCTGATCTTCAAAAGGAGCAATCATCAAAGCGCCTGACGGTCTCTAACGTTGGCTTGGGCCCTCTCACTATTAGCAGTGTGGTGTTAGAAGGGCCAGACTCGGAATCATTTTCGATAGAAGATGGGACGTGTTCAGGAACTATTTTATCCACGGGTAGACTTTGCTCACTGGAGATTGGTTTTGAAGGTCACGAATCTAGGGCCTACCATGCCCAACTCACCATTTGGGATAATGCCCCTGGTGGCCCGCGTGTAGTCACATTGAGCGGAAATAGTGAAGAATAGGAAATACTACCTCTAGCCAAGCCGGTGCAAGAGCGTAAGGAAGTGAGAAAAAAGAGTCGAATTAATAAGAGAATGCGGTTATTTTTGTTTGAGGTAGAGGAATTTTTGTTGATTTAGTCCTTTAGAGGTAGTCTTTTTAGGCTTGGGTGGCTTAGAAATCACACTGGAATTTTTTAGGGGAGTGATTTGGTATGAAAGAGACTGATCCGGAACGGTTGGAAATGCTTTACGATCGGTTTTGCGATGTTTGTTTGGTGGAAAAGGAAGTATGGACAGAAATTTATATGCCTCGGCAGGTTGAGAAAG
>CAZGFV010000062.1:0-6975 GCA_964524575.1 uncultured Nitrospiraceae bacterium | reverse complement strand
AATCGACCCGATACTTTTTTTATTTGAACTTTTGTTTTGATCATTAAAAAACCAAGCAGCCACCCATGATGCCATGGCAAAATCATGCCGAAGGAGGCTCCTGATGAAAAAATGGTCATTTCTCGCCTGGACCCTCTTAACCCTGATTGTTCTTGATGTCTCTGAAAGCTCCGCTAGACGAACCCATCTCACTGCGGAACAAAAAGATCAACTCGAAAACGCTCAAACCATTTTAGTCTCGGTTTTGGCCCTAACGGAAAAAGGTCGTGCTGATAGTACTCGCCTGCAAGAAATTGTTACCCAGCGGCTTGAGAAAGTCGGATACACACTAGTTATAGATCGGAAGCAATCTCACGACGTTGAATTCAAGGTTAAATGTGAAGAACGAAAGACATGGAGTGGTACTACGGCTCAAGGAGGCGATGCCGAACTTGCTGATGCCCCAGTCCGACTTTGGAAAGGCCCTGCTTGTCTTTTTACATACCTTCTCAGCGGAAGAAGTCTGGGATGGCACAAGGAAGTCCGAACACATTTTGAAGACGCCATCAGTGCTGCTAAAGCCGCAGGAGTTAAAGATTCTGGATCACATGCACTGGAACAGTTGACGATCCATGTTCGAAATTATGATTTTCCTGTTCTCCTCGCCGCTGAATGGGGACAACCCAACCGCTTGATCAAGCTCCTAGATAACCCTACGACCCCTAAACTTCGGAAACTCAAAATTCTGTCGACCCTGCGTTCTCTTGAAGCTGACGAGGCACTTCCCCAATTGACTGAATTGATGAAACAAAAAGATCTGGCGCAAGAAGCCATTACCGCATTAAAAGGTGTCGGGGCCGATTCCATACCCACACTCATAGACCTGTTTCAGAATTCCCAACAAACTGAAATTCAAGCCGCAGCTGCCAAAGCATTGGGGGACGTGGCCGGAGCCAGCGGTGATCACAGCGCCCTTCCTCCACTGTTGCAATACCTAAAAGCCTCTTTAAAAACTATGAAAACCTCTCAGGACATAAATTTTCCCGTGCTGACAGAAGTAGTGTGGTCCATTGGAAAATTACGTGATGACAATTCCATGGAACCCATGGCGGAACTCAATGAAAAAGTCTGGTTAATCTATGACAAGTCTCAGGAAATGACCAACCTTCGAGAAGCCGCAAATTGGACCTATAAGCAACTAGACCTCGATGGGCATGTGAGTTAAAATCCTATAGGATGAGATCCATAATCATCCGTAAGGTAAATTTGTAGCGAAGGAAAGGTCGTACAAAGTAATCTAGGATCATTACAGGGGTTATTGGATTAGAACATGTTTTAATCATTCTATGTTCTATCTTTAAGCAACAGACTTAATCCCGTTGAGGAGGCTTCATAATGATAAAGCGGAAAAAAGAAATGCTGCTGTGTGCCGGCCTTATAATATTTGGGCTCGCAACGGATAGTACGGCTCGTCGATCACACATTAACCCAGAACAACGGGAGAAATTAGCGAAAATCCAAACGGTTTATGTTAACGTTTTAGCATTAACGGAAGACGGAAAAATTCCATCCGATGACATTATGGCCATCATTAAAACAAGGATGGAAGAGTTATCCTACAAAATCGTTATCGACCGAAAAGCCGAATTCGATGTCCAATTATTGGTCAAATGCGAAGAGCAGGCACGCTGGAAAGGAACAACGCGATCGGGGGGTGATGCAGAATTAGCCAATGCTCCTTTACGAGTCTGGAGAGGACCCGCTTGCTTATTTAACTATCGATTAGATGGACAAGATTTAGGGTGGTACAAACAAACACGCACAGATTTCGAAGACGCGTATGCCGCTGCGAAGAAAGCTAAAGCAAAGAAATCAGGGTTGTACGCCATGAGTCAACTCAAGCTGAAGTTACAGAAGTTTGACTTTCCCGTCATGGTTGCAACAGAATGGAGACACACCGATCGACTGGCCAACCTGCTTGAAGCACCCAACACCACCAAGACTCGAAAACTTCGTATACTCAAGACACTTTCCAAAGTCGCGTCAAAGGAAGCCTTTCCCCATTTAGTTAAATTAGCAGGAGATGAAAACGCGGAACTCGCTGCAGACGCAATTATTGCTTTGTCAGGTAGTGGCCGTTCCGCTACCCCAATCTTGACCAATATTTTTGTGACCACAAAGAACTCACGTATCCAGGCCGCAGCGGCAAAAAGCCTTGGGCTCGTCGGAGTTCACGCCGGTGACCCGAGAATTACCCCTCCCCTTCTTGATTATCTGAATAAAAATCTCGAAGACATGGATGAATCGTCGGATATAGATTTTCCCGTGCTCACCGCAGTGGTGTGGGGCATTGCTGGACTCCGCAATGACAATTCCATTGTCCCAATTGAACAACTCAACATCAAAATTTGGTTAATCCGAGATAATTCAGAGGAAATGCGAAAGCTGCGTGACGCAGCCAATGTAGCCACTAAAATGGTCGACCTCGATTACCAAATTATGTAAATCAAGAAACTGAAATTTCCAAGAGTAAAGAGCCCCCTTCTTAAGAATAGAAAGAAGGGGGCTCTTTTTTCAAAAAGGAACGCCTTCATACTATGACTAAGTTACGATCAATTTCATCGATCTACAAGTTACTTCCTCACACTATAATTCTTTTCACTTTTTTCCTACTCGTCCCCATAATCACACCTATATCTTATGCTCAAATTCCAGAAAAACATGCCGAACTCATACGCTTACTTCTTATGCGTGACAAATCAGAAGAAGCCATGTCGATGGGCGACCCAGAGGGAGCTTCACTCAATGCAGGCAAAGCAGCACTTATGGCGGCGCTATTAGCTAAAGAGGAAAGCGATCCTGAACTTCAGACCTATTTTAAAGGTCTTGAAGTAATGCTTCGAGTACAAGAAAGTGTGTATCGGGCAATTGGCTTGTTTCAACAAAGTGGAGAACAAGTCCCAGCTTCCTCCGGAGTATGCCGCTCTATCCATCTTGCTACGGCCAAGCGAAAAAAGGCTCAAGACTTACTGGCAAATCCTTCATCTTCGGGAAACCCGCTGTTCCAGGACCTACTGATGAAATTACAGGAATGGGGCGAAACAATTGAAGAAATAAAAACCGATCTAATATGTACCAATAATTAGTGCCATTCGACGAACCGAGCCTTGTTCGAAGACTGCCATACGAACAGACGTTAGAGAAAACCGTAAAATAATGTTATTATGCATTCCCTGCCCTGTCAAGATAATCACAAATGATAAACATGTTATTACAGTAGGTTGCAATGAAAATTTTCGCGTTCATCGACAAACACGAACAGGTCAAAAGGAGGAGAAATAATGGCTGAGGTAAAAATAGAAGATGGGATTATTAAGGTAATTGGATTGGAGATTCAGGATCTTAAGACCGCCAAGGTATTGGCGGAATACCCGGAAAATCGGTGGTGTGAAATTACCAGACGTGCAATCAAAATCGGTTTAGGCTACCTACGAGGCGGGGCTCAGGATTGACCCATCGTTATGACTAGCAACTTCGTAAAACCTAATAAATAAAGGAATAATTATTCTCAAGACACGCAAAAATAAATTTAATTTTATTTCTTATACATCAGGAGGCCCCTATTCCACCCCTCCGAACCTAGCCCCATTGACATTAAAGGCTACCTTCACACGTGATGACATATTCGAAGCGGAATCTCTCACTTTATTGAGTTTGATTATTGTTAAAAGAACGAGAACGCGCGACAAATGAATTCGATGTGGGGCTGACCAGGTGTTAACTCAATCCGACAAGAAAAACCTAGCCGACAGAGGAACACCTATTGAGACTATTGAGCATCAACTCGCCATATTCCAGCGTGGGATTCCATTTACCAACATTACCAAACCTTGCACGATCCGTGATGGCATTAATCAGATTTCAGATTCTAAATTTCCCAAATTAGAGGCAACGTTTAATAGAGCAATGAGTTCTGGAAGAGTCACAAAATTTGTACCTGCCTCAGGGGCAGCATCCAGAATGTTTAAATCCCTATTGGCTTGCTGTACAGAAGAATCCAGTTCATCACCACTTCCGCAATCTGAAAAAAACACTTTAGAAAAGTTCTTAACCAGGTTATTGGATTTTGCCTTTTATGGGGACTTAGCGAAAACCCTTGCGAGCCAAGATCGCAAAATCGAACACCTTAGTGCTGAAGGAAATTTCAAGCCAATACTTGAAGCATTGCTTCATCCAACTGGACTCAACTATGCTAGGCAGCCCAAAAGCCTACTTGCATTTCACCAATACGCTAACCACATCAGAACCCCAATCGAAGAACATCTAGTAGAAGCGGCAGCTTACGCTAGGGCTGCTAACCATAAAGCCCGCGTGCATTTCACAATTTCGCCTGAACATGCCAAGGCAGTTCAAGAACATATTCAGTCCGCCCACCAACGATTCAAACAAAACGACATAGATTGGGCAGTCACCTGCTCACTACAAAAGGCTTCGACTGACACCATAGCCGTTGATATGAATAATCAACCATTCCGAGATCAAGAGGGAAATCTTCTTTTTCGTCCTGGAGGCCATGGTGCACTTATTTCAAACATGAGTGATCTGCAGGGGGACATTATCTTCATAAAAAACATTGACAATGTGGTCCAGGATCATCTGAAAGAAGAAACCTACATTTACAAACGCGTCTTAGGTGGTTACTTGGCTTCAATTCAACAAATACTCTTCGGGTACCTCCAGGAACTCGAAAGGAAAACTCTAACGTCTCTGGAACTTGACGATATATCTCAATGGGCAGAATATGCTTTACATTTTAGGATTCCGCAACATTGGAAAGCATTCGATCTCAAACACCGCGTTGGTTATCTTAGGCAATTTTTCCATCGCCCAATTCGGGTATGCGGCATGGTGACAAATACTGGCGAACCTGGCGGCGGACCATTCTGGGTTCGACATGACGATGAGACAACCTCGATTCAAATTGTTGAATCCTCACAAGTGGACCCGTACTCCACAAAACAGCAAGACACCTTTGCCTCCTCGACGCACTTTAATCCTGTGGATATGGTATGTGGGGTACGTGACTATAAGGGGAATCCCTTTGACTTAAGTCAATATATCAACCCTAATACCGGGTTTATCTCTCAAAAATCATATAAAGGGCGACAATTGAAAGCCCTAGAACTCCCAGGACTCTGGAATGGGGCCATGGCCAAATGGCACACCATTTTAGTAGAAGTTCCCCAGACCACCTTTAGCCCTGTGAAAACAGTCCTTGACCTTCTCTTGCCAGCACATCAGCCACAATAATGAAAACAAAGAATTTATCTTGCAGCAAAATACGAACCATCTCATAATGAATCCTTGAGCTGTAGTAGACTGAATTAAATTTCAAGGTAAAGGTAAACCTATATAATAGTTTTACATATTCGAGAGGACCACTCATGGCCGAAAAAATCGAAACCCTGTTAAAAACTTCGACTGTCTATCACCCAACCGAGAAGACCCTACAAGAGGCGCACATCAAAGATTATGAGGTTGCATACAAAGAATCTATTGCCGATCCGGAAAAATTTTGGGAAGGCGTGGCTAAAGAATTAGAATGGTTTTCTTCTTGGACAAAAGTGTTGGAATGGAAATTTCCATGGGCCAAATGGTTTCTCGATGCCAAGTGCAACATCTCGTATAACTGCCTAGATCGCCATGTAAAAAGTTGGCGTAAGAACAAAGTCGCCGTCATCTGGATTGGAGAACAAGGAGAGGAACGCCTCTTCACCTACGCCGAACTCTATCGACAAGTAAATAAATGCGCGAATGCCTTGAAATCTATTGGTTTGACAAAGGGCGATGTGGTCACCATTTACCTGCCAAAAATTCCTGAACAAATTGAGGCCAGGCTCGCCTGCGCTAGAATAGGGGTGATCCACTCTGTGGTGTACTCCGGATTCAGCGCACCAGCACTCGAATCTCGCATCAAGGACGCGGATGCCAAACTCATCATCACAGCTGACTATGGATACGATCGAGGAAAAAATATTGACCTGAAAACAGTTGTGGACGAAGCCATAGCCAAGTGCCCGAGCATAGAAAAATCCGTGGTCGTACGTCGTGGAAAACCAAGCATTACCCTGAAAGACAATGAACTTGATTGGAACGAATGGTTAGAAGAGCAATCCACCCAGTGTGAAGCCGAACAACTTGATGCAGAAACACCGCTGTACTTTCTCTATACCTCAGGTACCACTGGCAAGCCGAAAGGTGTCGTTCACGTGCATGGCGGCTACATGGTCGGCACATATATCACTGCCAAATATGTCTTCGACCTCAAAGACGAAGACGTATACTTTTGCGTAGCTGATCCGGGTTGGGTTACGGGGCACAGTTATATTGTTTATGGTCCCCTCCTAAACGGCGCCACCATTCTCACCGCTGAGGGAAAACCTGACTATCCCAATCCAGGTCGATGGTGGGATCTTATTTCCAAATATGGCGTATCCATTTTTTATACTACCCCGACCGCGATTCGTTTACTCATGAAGTATGGCGAAGACTGGCCAAAAAAATATGACCTCTCCTCCTTGAGAATACTAGGATCAGTCGGCGAACCTATTAATCCCGAGGCTTGGGAATGGTTTCATCGCGTCACCGGTGGAGACAAACCCATTATGGATACTTGGTGGCAAACAGAAACTGGCGCGATCCTTGTGACACCACTTCCATGTGTTCCACTCAAACCAGGTTCAGCCACTAGACCTTTCTTGGGAATCGAAGCAGACGTGGTAGATAAGGAAGGGAACAGTATTGGCACTGGAGGAGGATTTGCAGTCATTAAGAAACCGTGGCCCTCTATGATGCGCACAATCCATAAAGACCCCGATCGATACCTAAGCTACTGGAACAATATCCCCAATTGCTATACCGCTGGCGATGTCTGTCATAAAGATGAAGATGGATATTTCTGGTTTATGGGCCGCGCGGATGACGTGGTAAAAGTCG
>CAZGFV010000061.1:0-7263 GCA_964524575.1 uncultured Nitrospiraceae bacterium | reverse complement strand
GGATCATTGAGTCGCGCGCGTGATCGGTTTCTTAAGCCTGTCGGTAAAGTCATTCCCAATAGCTTGGCATTGTTCTTGGTGCCGGTTGAGATGCCCAAATTTTATGAACACGTTGTTGATTTTTGGGTTCAGGCGTGCCAGGGATTTGATTTTTCTCCGATTCGAGAATTGACGGTGAACAATTTTCATCCATTAAAGTTACACGAAGGAACATTTTTAGCGGAGCCATCACGTGTTGCGGAGATTGTATTTGCGGATACGAAGCTTTCGGAAATTGATGCTAAGGTCTCATTTTATGCTTCACGGCGTGGGCGTTGTCATGGGTTGGCTGGTTGGTTTAATGCGGAATTGTTGCCTGGTTTGCGGATATCAAATGGGCCTGGTGATCGAGGGTCTCATTGGGGGCTAGCTTTTTTCCCCATTGACAAACCTGTGACGGTTGATCGCGGAAATCCTATTGTGGCTGAGATTTGTTCATCTGGGAACGGCGAATATTGGCGTTGGAAAGTAGACATCAATGGGCTGAAGTTTGATCAGTCGAGCAGGAGGGGTTTACCCGAATCTGCACATAGTACATCCACAAGCTTTCACCCTCGGCCTTTATCGTAGAATCTGCCAAGATTCTTCTTTATTCTTTTTCCAAATTATTAGCGAAAGGATATTGCAAATGCACATTAAAGCTCCAACAGTTATAAGCCCCAGTGGCACTAAACCAAAATTGATTGAAGAATATTTTGGTCGTGTGAATTCCAAAAGCGAGGGTGTGAGTGTTGCGAAAATGACTAGCCCAAGTGGGTGGGCAGAGCCCGGTCAAACACCAGAATTTGATGAATATACTGTGGTATTAAAAGGCAGTCTTCGAGTCGAAAGAAAATTGGGTACAATTGACGTTAAGGCTGGGGAAGCGGTAATTGCGCCAAAGGGGCAATGGGTGCGCTACAGTACCCCAGGTGAGGAAGGTGCGGAATATGTTGCAGTGTGCATTCCAGCGTTTTCGCCAGATAATGTGCATCGGGATTAAATAGTTCAGGGTTGGCTGACCACAAGCCGTTGTCCTATAGAAATTATGTTGTTTCGGAGATTGTTCCAATCCTTTAATTGGGCAACGGTTACTCCGTACTCTCGTGAAATCCGATAAAGGGTATCACCTCTTTCAACGGCATAATAGGTTGGTTCTCCGTCGCCACTCCCAGCAACTTCACTAAAATCGGTGAAGTCTGATTCATCGAAGGATAGATCATTCAGCCCAAATTCTGAAACGGAGGGTTCAGATAACGATAAGCCTGATGATTTTGAAAGATTGCGTCCACCAGAATCCGACGAGGTGGCACTTTCCTTCCGGCTCATTTGTTCCCGGAGTGCATCGATTGCAACGGTCAAATCTTTATTTTGTGATTTTAAGGAAGCCAACTGGCTTGTGGTGTCTTGAATTTGTGAACTCAGTTCACCTGTTCGTTTTTCTTCTTGGGCTAATAAACGTTGGAAGTTTAAGGCTCGGGCCTTTTCCCCTTCGTATTTTCCTGAACTTACACAGCCTCCTAAAATGACGCTGCTTAGCACGCAGATGATCGATAGTTTGATGGTTCTGCGTAGCCATCCCTGATCATGTTTTCTTCTACCTACGTGCTGAAATTCGACCATGGTCAGATTCCCTCCACTGTTCATCATAAAAGAGATATTCATAGATTTTTAGTAGATACTGATCAAAGTTGTGTTGAGCGGAAGAATAGATCGAGAATCCTAAATTGTCAACTTGAGTTTCCGCTTGAATTTTCTGTGGCTTTCCCAATCAATTGACCGCCTGTAAGGGCTATGGTAATTTCACCTCCTAGTTTGAACATGTGAAAAACTTCGAAAAGTGTGAGCTAGATTGTCAAATGATTGCTAATCCAGAGTCCCCAAGGCAAATTGAAGTTGAAGGCATCTCTCTTCGCCTCGCCCAGCCTAATTATTCTGAGCAAGAATGGATTGGTGATCGCGAGGTATTGCAACAACTACTAGCTTGTTGGCTGGTTGTGGCGGATAAAGACTTGCCACTGTGCCCTCGTGTGATTGGCCAACCGGGTATTGGCAAAACCACCTTAGCTATATCTGCAGCTCGTGAACGTAAACAGGCTTTGTATATTTATCAATGTACTGCCGATACTCGGCCTGAGGATTTACTGGTTACACCCGTGATTACAGAAGGTGGCATGATTACCTACCAAGCCTCTACTTTGGTTACGGCCATGCTTACTGGGAGTGTGTGTTTGCTCGATGAAGGTAATCGGATGAATGAAAAAAGTTGGGCCTCTTTGGCGCCCTTGCTGGATTACCGGCGGTGTGTGGAGTCAGTGATTGCTGGGATTCAAATTCGCGCCCATTCTGACTTTCGTTGTTGTGTTACGATGAACGAAGATGCCTCAACTTATGAAGTACCTGACTATATTTTGTCCCGTTTGCAACCAAGCCTGAAGTTGGAATTTCCTTCTCGAGAACATGAGTTGGCCATTCTACAATATCACTTGCCTTTTGCGCCTCAGGAAATTCTCATGCTTACTGTAGATTTTCTTCAGAAGGCGCATCAACTGGATTTAGGGTTTTCTGTGCGAGACGGCATTCATCTTCTGCAATATGCTCTTAAGCGGCTGGCCCAAGATCCTTCGCATCCAATTTCCCGTGACGATGTCTGGCGAGAGGCGCTGATTAAAGTGCTCGGGAAAGAGGCCCTGGATTTAGAGGGGTTCTCGCGTCAACGCAAGCGGACGATTGGCGAACAAAGTTTGCCCCGAGGTCTTGGGGATTTCTTCTTTGAGCCCGATGATCCGCTTCATCCTGATCGTTAAGAAAAAAGCTCTCTGTGTAAAATTTTAAATATTAAGCACATTGTTTCGGATATTCGAGTTTTGAGTTTCTTGGAGATTTGGTTATTCGGATTTTGGCTGCCCTATGAAACCTTTTCCTCCCACTGCTGAGTCTGTTCTCAAGCTTTCCTCAAACATTCGAATTTTTCCCATTCGGCATGCTAGTAGTGATGTGGCGCAGGAAGTTCGCGATTTGTTCCTTGCCCAACGGGCTGATTGTCTAGCAGTTTCACTCCCCCCGTCGGTAGAGATGTTAATAGAAGAGGGAATCGCTCGGCTTCCCAAAATTAACCTTGTCGTCATTCCGGAACCTGATCAGGCAGACTGTTCAACTTGTAGTTATATTCCGATTGATCCTTGTCAACCGATTATTATGGCACTTCGAGTAGCCATGAGTGAAGGAATCGATCGAGCTTATATTGATCGAGATGTGAACATCTTTGAGCCGCTTTTTTTCTCTTCTCCCGATCCTTATGCCTTGAAGCAAATTTCTCTTCCAACTTTTGCGGGTGCCATGATGCCATTTATGCCTTATCCCAAACCGGAAAGCCAGCGTTGGGAACGAATTAAGTGGATGGCCTTTAAACTTCATGAATTAGAACTTGAATATTCTGCCATCGTCTGTCTTTGCCCGATTGAAGACTGGCCATGGCTCCGAGATGCGTACCAGCAACGGTGGGCATATTCCATCTCTGACTCATTAGATCAAAATCCCTTTCTCTGTTCCCCAGAGCCATCAACATTATATTTCACTCTTTGTGAGTTGCCTTTTTTCACGGAATTATTTGAAAAAAGAAGATTCGAAGCTCGTTCGGATACACATCTTTCGCTGGATGGTATCAAAGAACTCTTAATTGAAACCCGTATCCGCTGGCTGGCTAAACGTTCCCCGACTGTGTTTCAGGAAGGCAACTGGGTTTCCCCGCAGTTACTGCAGATGTTTTTACTATACATCCGGAACCTAGCGTTGCTTGAATATCGACTGACTCCTGACCTCTACACCCTTGTTTTGGCTGCTAAACAAATGGCTGGAGATGATTTCGCTATAACCCTATTAGAAACAGCAAAAACCTATGTGTATCATGAGGAGGAATCGTTCGGAATTGGGTTGCCAACTTATAGAGTGGGGATTGAACAACTTGAATCTCCGAATGGGCAGGTGGTTCAAGCCAAGAATCGGTTGCAGGGTGCGGTTTTAACTTGGCGATCGTTATCATTACGGCCAAGACCTACGATACAAAAAAAACAACAATGGGCGTACCGATGGAATCCGTTTGGCCAATGTTCGTGGCCGCCAGAGGATGACCGTATTGAAGGCTTCACGGCGCATGTGCGGGAACAAGCCAAAGCTGTACTAGGTGCAGATCTTGCTCGTGTTGATAAATTTACTGCGTCAATTCGAGACGGTATCGATATGCGAGAGACTCTACGGCATTGGAATCCCAAAGCAGGGAAAAAACTTGGCGATATTTATGTGAAGGATATTCCTCCTTCTCGAGGAAATGTCGAGATTGTGGTCTTTTTCTTTGAGGTACCGGCTGATCCAAGCAAGTTTTCATGGCAAGCGACATGGTATGCAGAGCACGGTCAGGAATCTACGCTATGTTTTTATGCCACGCCGTTTCTTGAAAACATGATTGGGCCGGGTATAGGACAATCACAATATGGGGGGGCGCTGTTTCAATTCCCGCCGAGGCTTATTCCCAATGTTTGGGATGATCCGCGTTTGGACTTTACCCAGTCACTCGAAGATCGACTAATCGGAGGGGCTGCGTTACATTCCCAAGAAAAACATATTGCCGTGGTCAGCCCTATTCCAATGTTAGCTAGATGGAAAAAAATCACCAAGAAGTTTGATCGAAAACTAATACCCATTCCACTTTCTCGTTTTTCTGGGCAAATGGTAAGTCGTCTTCGACATTTTCACGTGTTAAATGGACATGAGATTCGAAGTTTTGCCTCTCAGTTTATTCAAGGATAAATAGGTGAATCTTTTTTCTTCTGAATTTGACGACACGAAGGTTTCCTTTCGTGTCAATAAACTACGAGAGCAAATCCGCTACCACGATTTTCTTTATTACGTGCGGAGTCAACCAAAAATTTCTGATTCCGAATATGACCGACTCTTTAACGAACTCCAAAATTTAGAAGAGCAACATCCTTTCCTTGTTACTCCTGATTCCCCAACTCAACGTGTAGGCGGAACACCGCTCGAGCAATTTGAAAAAGTGAAGCATGATCGAGTCCTACTGAGTTTGGATTCTATTCTAGATGCTGCAGATGCCCATGCTTTTGATCAACGAATGTGTCGTGAACTTGAAGTTGAGCAAGTTGAATATTCAGTTGAACCCAAGTTTGACGGGTTGTCCGTGGAGTTGGTGTATGAAGATGAAAGGTTTGTTCGAGGTTCAACCCGAGGTGATGGTGTAATGGGTGAAGATATTACGATGAATCTTCGAACAATTCGTTCGCTTCCCTTGCGTCTTCAAGTACATGAAACGCTACCAGCACGTATTGTGGTGCGTGCGGAGGTGTATTTACCATTGCCTGATTTTCAAGAACTTAATCGTCGCCTGATAGAGCGTGGGGAAGAGACATTCGCTAATCCACGCAATGTGGCTTCGGGTTCCTTGCGACAACTTGACCCACGACTTACGGCAGAACGACCACTTGTCGTTACCTGTTACGATCTTATGGTTTCATCTGGCAACCCTATTATCTCCCATTGGAAGGCGGTTTCCTCACTAGCCGCATGGGGGTTGCCTATTCCATCCTTGCGACAACTGTGTTCTTCAATTGATGAAGTAATGGCCTTTCGTCAAGACATGGCCCATAAACGAGAGGCCTTGTCTTATGAAATTGATGGGATCGTGGTCAAAGTGAATGAACGCTCTTATCAGGATCGTTTAGGAGAAAAATCACGGAGTCCGCGATGGGCCATTGCCTATAAATTTCCTCCAAGAAAAGAACTCACCAAAGTTCAGGATATTGTAGTATCAGTAGGCCGAACTGGGGCACTAACGCCAATTGCCTTATTAGATCCCGTGGAAGTTGGCGGGGTAACCATTAGCAGAGCTACACTCCACAATGTGCAAGAAGTGGCTCGCAAGGATGTGCGTGTCGGTGATACCGTCAAGGTTGAGCGGGCGGGAGATGTGATTCCTGACATTGTCGAGCGAGTTCCTGTTCCCAGTGAAACTCGGTCTCATCCCTTTACGATTCCTGAGCATTGTCCGGTTTGTGAATCCTCTGTGGCTCAGGAGGGCCCAATTTTTTACTGTACCGGACAAATGTTCTGCCTGGCCCAATTAAAAGGCGGGATTGAGCATTTTTCTTCCAAGGGCGCGCTTAATATTGGGGGTCTGGGAAAGAAAACTGTGGCCCAACTCGTGCTACAAAATCTGGTTAAAGACCTTGCTGATATTTATCGATTAACCAAAGACCAATTACTGAGCCTTGAAGGGTTTGGGGAAAAGTCAGCCACGCAATTGCTTGTTGCGATTGAACGAAGTAAAGCTACGACTTTAGAGCGTTTTCTTTTTGGTCTTGGAATTCACCATGTTGGAAAACATGTGGCCAAAGTGCTAGCGAACGAATTTGTATCGTTGTCAGAGGTAATGGTGGACTCGGTGGAGGTTTTGTTAAGTGTTCATGAGATTGGCCCAGAGACCGCTCAGAGTGTGGTCGCGTTTTTTGCTGAAAGTCGGAATAGGATTGTTCTTAAACGCATGATGGAATTAGGCGTTTGCGTTGGTGAACAGCTAGTTGACGATAAGGCTGCTACTAAACAATGGAAGGGAAAAATTTTCGTTCTGACGGGCGGGCTAGAGGGCTTTACTCGGCAAGAAGCGAAGCAGCGAATTGAACAATTAGGTGGCCGTGTAACCTCCAGTATAAGTAGAAAAACTAATTTTGTAGTGGTGGGTGCTGGTCCCGGTTCGAAGTTAGATGTTGCGAAAAAATTTGGAATTCAAATTTTGAATGAGGAAGAATTCTCGAAACTTTTGAGATAAACAAGAGATTATTTAGACCTAGCTCTTACTCCACCTATAAATTTACTCTAAGGGCAAAGCAGGGGAGGTTTCTTCGTCTTCTTTAGGTGTTTCCTGGACAACTTCCTCGACTTTTTGAATCTGCACGCTTTTAATGGATTTTTCGTCGGCGTCTCGAACAATCAGCAGGCATCTATCAACTCGGAGTTCTTCCCCGATTAGTGGGATATGACCTAACTCTTGCTGAATTAAACCGCTAATCGTGTTTTGTTCTTCTTCATCGAGTTCAACTTTGAGAAACTCGTTAATTTTTCGAACCTCAGTTCTTCCGCTGACGAGAATTTGATTTTTTCCAATTCGCTTGATCAATTCTTCAGTAATATCCGTCTCGTCCAGAATTTCTCCCACGACTTCCTCGAGGAGGTCCT
>CAZGFV010000060.1:290-7378 GCA_964524575.1 uncultured Nitrospiraceae bacterium | reverse complement strand
ACTTGAAGTATCGGATTTATCCGCCGATTCCATTCAGTGTCCGGGCTATTTATGGAACAGTGTCTGGCTGCGGTATCTTTATGTGGGTCTCAGGGTCGCAGCGGGAATGGGATGATTTTAAGCGACCAATCTTGAATGTGATGGATGGGATTACGGGGTTCCATCGGGGCATGCGGGTTCTGTCGTTGATTGTGATTCCAATTGCTTTGTGGGGCTATGCCTACAGTTCCTTCCTGCCGAGTTTTGAGGAGCCGATTGAGTTACGGACCGTGCATCCGGCACCTCCGGCCACCACGAAAGTGCATGGCAAAACCTTCGTGCTGCAAGTGGTGCAGAATCCGTACCGGGTGAATAGCGACGGCAAGTATGATCAGAAATACACCGATGAACGGATTGTGGAGCAATCCATGGGGCGGTTGATGAAAGATGTCAATAACCCCGATTTCAATCCGTGGGATCCGAATGCCGAAGGCTACACGAAGTATGTCCGGGAAGGTGGAGAAATCTTCTTTCAGAATTGCCATTTTTGCCACGGTGATAACTTGAACGGACGCGGCTTATGGGCGTATGCGTTCAATCCGATTCCAGCGAATTTTACCGATGCCGGGACGATTGCGCAGCTACAAGAGACGTTCGTGTTTTGGCGAGTCTCTAAGGGCGGTATTGGTCTACCAGGTGAAGGGTTCCCTTGGGCGTCAGTGATGCCCCCCTGGGAACAGCATCTGACAGTGGATGAGATCTGGAAAGTGGTGATGTTTGAATACTGGCACACGGGCTACTATCCCCGGACATGGGACTAAGAATAACGTAACCTGAACTGTTTTCATGCTATGGAATAACTTAATGAGGATAATCATGAACAGGAAATTCAGACAGACCGTAAGGACCGCAAGCCGCTGGGCCTTGATTCTTGGTGTGAGCGTCCTTCTTGGTGTGGGGGTTCCCCTTGCCAGTTGGGGTCAAGAAGATCTCCCTGAAGGGTTTGTGACGCAGAAGGCACCAGCCAAACCCTCCGCGGAACAGATTGAATCAGGGAAACGCGTCTACTTCACCAAGTGTGTTTGGTGTCATGGCGTCGAAGGGGCGGGCGATGGTCCAGGTGCGGTGCGCCTCTGGCCACGGCCGCGGAACTTTGAAGGAGGGACGTTTAAGATTCGACATACGGCGAGCGGGCAGTTGCCACTAATAGATGTTGATCTTTTCCAGACCGTAACTCACGGGTTGCCGGGTTCGGCAATGCCCTCGTGGGAGGGGATTCTGACAGAGCAGCAACGCAAGGACGTCCTGGCATTCGTAACCACTCAATTGGTCAAGGATCGTGATTGGCAAGATGAAGAATTTGAGGAATTTTTTGTGTTGGACCTCGAGAAGCTGGCGGGTGCAGCAGTCCCCAACACTCCGGAATCCATTAAGCGGGGTTCGGAATTGGTGGTCGAGAATAAGTGCATCGAATGTCATGGTCTGGAAGGTCGCGGTGATGGGAATGCCTTTAACTTGAAAGATGACTGGGGCTTCTCGATCCAACCAGCCGATTGGCATAAATGCTGGAATTTCCGAGGGAGCCGGCAAGATCCGTACAATCCGAAGAACATCTTCCGGACGTTTTCAACGGGACTCAACGGAACGCCTATGCCCTCGTTTGCGGATAACACAACGATCGAAGATCGGTGGCATATCGCCAATTATGTAAACTCCCTCTGTGAACGTGTGAATGATATTGATATTGCCAAAGGGGAAGTCACTCCTGAAATTGCTACTGCGTTGAACACCAGTCTTCCTTTAGGCATTGATCGGTTGACGGATAAACCAAAAAGTAGCTTTGTCATTCCGTCAAAGTTCATCGTAGGGGAACTGCCCACAGACGAGCACTCAGAAATTTGGAAGACGGCGCCACGTCGATGGATAGCTTTAGGTGGGCAGATTACGCACAAGCCCCGTAACTTCGTCAATCGGATTGACGATGCGTGGGTGCAATCTGTCTATAACGATGAGCACATTCTATTTATGTTCCGATGGGATGATCGGACTAAGAGTGTTCAAGAAGATGAAGTAGAATGGGATCCCACGGAAGTCAATTTGGGGGATTACGGAATTGAAGAACAGTCTCCAGCTGGGACTTTGTTCAAAGATGAGCAATTCCATCCGGAGTCGATTGCTGCCAAACAAAAAGATGGGTATCAAGTCTTCAATGATGGGATTGCGTTCCAGTTTCCTATCAAGTGGCAAGAGTTACCTGCGCCCAGGAAGCCACGGTACCTGTGGGGGGATGAAAGGTTTGCCGCGGATATCACAATGTGGACAGCCGATGGGACTGTGGCAGTATACGATGGCACGGGCTGGGATCTAGATTTCAACGAATTGGACGACTTTGCCGAAGAGGTCTCCATGGTTAAAGCCGAGTGGGAAAATGGTCGCTGGACGGTGATCTTTAAACGGCCGATCAAAGGCGACTATGAAGAGGTGGCGTACTTGGAGAAAGGCAAATACATCCCGATGACCTTCTTTGCCTGGGATGGACATAACGGGGATGTAGGGCGGAAGATGGCAGTCTCAGCCTTCTACTACCTCGTGATGGAGCCGCCGATTCCGACAACGACGTATATTTATCCCACTCTGATGGCAGTGGGGATTATCATTATCGAAGGTTGGGTGTTGGGGCGTCGATCCAATCGTCGCAAGGAAAAACAAGGCCAAGCCTCGTAACGATTAAGATTAGGAATTGCCGGGTGGCGGTGAGCAAGCCCGGATAGGAAAAAAGGGGGTGGGCCCAACCCACCCCCTTTTTTTATTTGTCTTACATGAATATGAGCCAAGAAATAACAGGGGTCCTGTTGGCAGGCGGGAAAAGCCGCCGCATGGGAAGGGATAAAAGAAATTTGGTTTTGGGTGGAGAAACCTTATTGAATCGAGCCTTAAACGTTCTCGTAGAAATTTTTCCCGAGGTCCTTGTGGTCTTTGGTGAAGAATCTTTTGCTATACCCAATGACAGGGTCCGTGTGGTCCACGACCTTATTCCCAATCGTGCTGCTGCTGGGGGACTCTATACCGGACTTTCCTATTCCACCCATTCCAAAAGTTTTGTTGTAGCTTGTGATATGCCGTTTTTAAATTCATCTGCAATAAAATATTTAATCACCCTTAGTGAAGGTTTTGATATTACCTCGGTTAAACTGTCCCATGGACTGCAAACCATGCATGGAATTTACTCAAAATCGTGTTTGCCGTTTTTACAGAAAATGGTCAAAGATGAAAGCCTTCGTCTACAGGAATTGTTCTCCGAATCATCGTTACGTCTAAGGCAGGTGCCTGAATCCGAGATGTTCCCGTTCGACCCTCAATTACTTTCCTTCATGAACCTCAACTCACCTGCTGATCTGGAGTTCGCTAGGAAAGTGATAGAATCCTCTGGGTAGGGCCAAATATGCATCACAAAAATCATACTCAGGTGTTCTTCATAATTCATCCTGGAACATTGGGAGATGTTGCACTGGCCATTCCTGCTATTCAGCTGATTCGGCGTCAATTTTTGAATCATGAGTTAGTGTTATTGGTTCGTGAGTCTATTGGTAAACTATTTTTAAAATTGGGTTTTGTTGATCGGGTGCTTAATATGGAGGGGCCAGTCTTAGCTCAACTTTTAAACGATGAGCCCTGTTTTAGTGCTGATGTTGGCGAGATTTTGGACCGCTGTCGCCATGCCGTGGCTTGGATTACGGATCGTGATGGGAAATTGGCTATGAATTTAGAGCGTCTGGGTATTGAGCAGCGGTGGATAATGTCTCCCCACGATGACTTATTGAGAAGTTGTCACCAATCTGATCGATACTTGGAGACCCTTGAATGCTGGACGCATGATGTTCCCCAACGCGAAATGTTTCTTTCATCTCAATTTGGCCTTCGATCAAACAAGTCTCTACTTGTACACGAGAATTCTTCCAAATCGGGCAAGTCTAAGAAGATCTTTATTCATCCAAGTAGTGGGAGTTCGCATAAATGTTGGCCGTCTTTAAAAATGGCTACCCTAATCCAGCAATTGGTTCAAGAGAATAGAGTCAAAGTAATCCTGTGTCAGGGGCCTGCGGACAATGAGATTGTCTCTGAGCTTCAGTCGTGGCTTCTGTCAGTTAACTATGAAATTATCAAGGATGCAGATTTGGTGGAAATTTCTCAGTTGTTGAAAAGAGTTGATTTGTACATAGGGTTCGATTCTGGCGTAACTCATTTAGCTGCTGCATTAGGTGTTCCGACCATTGCCATATTTGGACCAACAGATGCTGAACGATGGAGCCCCAAGGGGCCACATGTAGATGTTATTTTAGCTCAGTCCTGCCAATGTCCAAATTGGGACTCCGTTCGACACTGTGAAAAAAAAATCTGTATGTCTCATTCCATCGATGATATTGTTCAGACGATTGAGCGGCGCTTAATTTTTCAAGAAAAAGTTCTCTGTAGGTAAAGTAAGTTAGATCTTAACCCGCTTGCTATGCTCAAAGAGGCTGTGTTAGATTCCGTGCCCGTTCGTCAAAATTTTCAATTTTTCAGCTAAGATAGAGTGATAGCGTGTCTGCCGGTATAGTCCAAGAGCAAGTTTCCTCAGCCATTTTCCAAGCCCTTCTCGATGCCAGAGAGCAGGGCTTATTGACTTCAGAGTCATTTCCCACTCCCGCAGTGGACTTCCCGAAGCGTGAAGAATGGGGTGATCTTTCATCCAATGTTGCCATGTTTCTTGCGAAAAAGGAACGAAAATCTCCCGGGGACGTTGCTGATCTTATTGTCGCTCAGCTGAAATCTTCATCCAAAATTTTTGAGCAAATTGACATAGCTCCACCAGGCTTTTTGAATTTTACCCTTCGTCGGGATTGCTGGCATTCTGTTTTGTCTGAAATCGAGGAGCAGGAAAGCCATTATGGAAAAAGTACCATTGGTCAAGGTCAGCGAGTACTCTTGGAGTTTGTCAGTGCTAATCCGACTGGGCCCTTGCACATGGGCCATGGCAGAGGAGCAGCAATTGGCGAAGCCCTGGCCCGATTACTCCGTTTTGCTGGTTATTTGGTAGAACGCGAATATTATATTAATGACGCTGGTCGGCAAATGAAGCTTCTCGCGGCTTCAGTCTATGCGAGATATCAAGAGTTGGAAGGTCAGAAAATTGAGTTTCCTGAAGATGGGTATCATGGAGAGTATATCATTGAATTAGCAAAAAATATTCGTGATCACGCAAGCTCAAATCTCTTAGATTTATCTCCAGAAGAAGTACAGACACTGGCATATCAGAAGCTTCTTGAGGCTATAAAACACGATCTCACTCAATTTGGGATCAATTTTGAGACTTGGTATAGCGAAGCCTCGCTTTTTTCCTCAGGAAAAATTCAAGAGGCTTTGGATGATTTGGAAAAACGCGATCTTGTCTTCAAGGAGGATGGAGCTGTCTGGTTTCGATCATCAAAGTTTAATGATGAAAAAGACCGAGTTGTTCGAAAACAAGATGGTGACTATACGTACTTAGCATCTGATATTGCCTATCACTACGATAAATTGATCAGAGGGTTTGATTGGCTTATCAACATTTGGGGGGCAGACCATCATGGATATGTGCCACGCATGCAGGGAGCAGTGGAAGCTTTTGGATATCCTAAGGACCGACTCCAAATCGTACTAGTGCAAATGGTGAGTTTGTTGCGGGGCGGAAAGAAAGTGGAAATGTCGAAGCGAGCAGGAGAGTTTGTTACCCTTAAAGAGGTTGCGGATGAAGTAGGGGCGGATGCCGCAAAGTTTTTTTTCCTCATGCGACGCGCTGATACCCATTTGGAGTTTGATTTAGAATTGGCCAAAAAACAATCCTCGGAAAATCCTGTATATTACGTGCAATATGCGCATGCGCGGTTGGCTAGTTTATTTCGTATTGCGGAAGAACGAGGACTCTTGGTTCCTACTGCGAGCAAGGCAGATTTGTCTTTGCTTGTGGCTCCAGAAGAATTTCGGCTGATCAAGCATCTATCAAGTTTTCCGGGTTTGATCGAAAGTTGTGCGCAAGCCTTGGAAGTGCACCGGGTTTCGTTTTATCTTCAGGAGTTAGCAAGCCTGCTTCATGTATTTTATTACAAACATCGTGTTCTACCACCCAAAGCGGGTGATGGCAAAGATGAGGTTATCGAGTCTGGCCCCGATGAGGGAGAAGTCGAGGCCATTCGAGAAACCGTTACACCGGCACTGACCCAAGCGAGACTGGCACTCTTAAAACAGGTCAGAATCGTGCTCAGCAATGGCCTCTCACTATTGGGAGTAAGTGCCCCGGAAAAAATGTAGGTGAAGGAGTGTTGAGCATACAAGGTGGTAGGTCCAAACGCCGTTGCCTATGACCCACAAAAATTTCCTTGGGCAAATCCAGTGCTTGAATCTCGTAATACTATAAAATTCAAAAGCTCAAAACCCTAATTTTCTTTGTCTTCAGTTTTTTGAATTTTGGCTCTTCAAATTTTGAATTTTCTGGGATTTTATGGTCAGATTTTCGTGTTTTATTGGTGTAGAAAACCTTTAATTCTTACTTTTCTAGCTATTGCATGATTAACTTCTCCATTTCGCATCAACATCCTAACTCTCAGGCCAGAACCGGACGGTTAACAACGCCTCATGGGACGGTTGATACCCCAGTCTTTATGCCAGTCGGAACCCTGGGGCCGGTAAAAGGCATAACTTCTGATGAGCTACAGTCTTGTGGGTTTGGGCTAATGCTGAGCAATTCCTACCATCTATACTTACGGCCCGGTTATCAACTGATTGCGGAAATGGGGGGCTTGCATCAGTTTACCGGCTGGACGGGATCTATTCTGACCGATAGCGGTGGTTTTCAATTGGTAAGCCTCTCAGATTTGCGCAAGATTACCGATGAAGGTGTAACTTTTAAATCGCATTTGGATGGGTCGATGCATCTGCTGACCCCCGAACGATGTATAGAAATTCAAATGGCCTTGGGGTCCGATATTATGATGGTTCTGGACGAATGCCCAGCATATCCTTGTACAATTGATCAGGTAAGCGAAGCTGTTCGTCGGTCTACCAAGTGGGCGCGGCAGTGCAAACAGGCTGCC
>CAZGFV010000060.1:0-280 GCA_964524575.1 uncultured Nitrospiraceae bacterium | reverse complement strand
TTGGTATAGTCCAAGGGGGGCTTGATGCAGACCTGCGACGCAAAGCGGCTGATGATTTGGTTGAAATTGGATTTGATGGATATGCCCTCGGTGGGCTAAGTTTAGGCGAAGATAAACTGGCCATGATGGCCATCATTGAAGCCTCAGTTCGTGAACTTCCCTCAGATCGCCCCCGATATCTCATGGGAGTGGGGTTGCCCGAGGACTTAGTGGAAGGTGTCCTGCGTGGAGTGGACATGTTTGACTGTGTGATTCCTTCACGGCACGGGCGAACAGGTTG
>CAZGFV010000059.1:0-7413 GCA_964524575.1 uncultured Nitrospiraceae bacterium | reverse complement strand
GCTGCAACGTTGAACCCCCATACCTGAATCACCGCCGCAATGCCAAGATCGACAACAACTAATTTTGCCAGCTTCACGAAGAAGCCCTTCTTTGTGTCCCGCATACTGATACTACCCATCATTTCGATTCCCCGATCCATGAGTGAAGATAACGGGTTGATTGAACGAAAGATGGCCCAAAAAAGCGTGAGGGCAATGAGGGATCGGATCAATTTATCGTAGATGGCGCTCGCGTCTCCTGAAAGTGGCAGCATTTGTGCTCCGACATACAGCCCAATAGTAATAAAGGCTAATTCGAAAGGCTTTTCTATGGCCTCCAGAATCATGTCGTCGACAGTAGTTTTTGTTCGTTTAGTGAGTGTTTTCAGAGTCGTGGCCACAAACCTGTAAAATAAACGTCGAATTCCTAGAAACGCGATGACAACGAGGAGCGCTGTGACAACTTCTCCCACACTTACGCCAAGTACGCCAGCTTCCCAAACCGAGGCAAATTCTTTTCCAAAATCTTGAAATGATCTCACGAGACGTTACTTTCCCTTTATTAATTTAGGTATGGGCGATAGATTATCCCGTTTAGTAACCATTTCCAAGGGACCCTCTACTGTCGTATGCTATTACAGCTGGACTTACTTCTCAAGGTGTGTCTGTTCGGGGCCCTACAAGTGATCGATTTTTTGTTTAAGATCTTCCTCACAAGAGACGCAATGCGAGTCTTGTCCTTTCTATGGTCAATATGGGGCACAGCTCAGGATTGTCGGTCTTGGCTGATGGATTAGGAGTTCGTCTTGTGAATCTGCTTGGTACTCTATCTGTTTCATCCCGTTTTCAAATGGGAATTCCGCATTGGGTAAAAATTCTCCAGGATTTGTTTGTCCTATGGGTATTGGTAGGGGCAGCCTGGGGATGGTTTAGGCCGGAAACAGCCTCGTTGGGAAAGATATGGATTCCGGAAGCGTTGTCTACTGTTATGTTAGGAATGGGGCTGACCCTGACTTATCAGAATGTGTTGGGTCTTAGGCGTTTTGGATCGGTGCTGATTCTGGGAGTCACATTACAATATCTGATCATGCCGTTGGCCGCATGGTTAATTGCCATGTTACTAGGTCTGCCTCAACTTCTCGCGTTGGGGGTTATTCTTGTTGGGTCCTGTCCTGGAGGAACGGCTTCAAATGTGGTTACCTACCTTGCGCGAGGGGATGTGGCTTTGTCAGTTGGCATGACAACCCTATCGACCATACTCAGCCCGATTTTGACTCCGTTTTGGATTTGGGTTCTAGCTTCAACCTGGCTTTCGATAGATCCGCTACCTTTGCTATGGACTGTTGGAAAGATTGTTTTGTTCCCAGTGGTCATAGGAATTATCCTTCGCTGTTTTTGGACACCGGGGTTGTGGTTGCTCGAAGGACTCCTCCCCATTTTTTCTATGGCCGTTATCGCTTGGCTTGTTGGTGTGATCGTGGGGTTGAACCATGATCAACTTAATACCGCGATTATCGTATTTGGTGCTGTGATAGCCCAAAATGCCCTTGGATTAGGGGTAGGTTACTGGGGCTCGGGAATCAAGAAGACATCAGATCAACTGCAGCGTACGGTTGCAATTGAGGTGGGCATGCAAAACTCTGGGCTCGCGGTGGCGTTAGCGATAGCGCATTTTGGGCCCATGGCTGCAGTACCCGGGGCGATTTTCAGTATCTGGCACAATCTGACAGGATCATTGTTGGCGAGTTTTTGGCGATATCAAAAAACTAAATAATTTATATGCGTAGGCGAAATTCCATATAGAATTAATCAATCAGGATTGGCTTACTACAGTGCCCTACCTTTACTTGCGGCCGCAACATTCCTAGAAGATAATGGCTGTATGAGAAAGCTCGAAAATCTAAATTTTGACAATACCTATAGCAGATTACCTGAGGTGTTCTTTGAACGTGTCATGCCACGTGGGTTTGAAAAAACACATTTAGTCAGTTTTAATCCAGGCGCAGCGAAATTAATTGATCTAGATCCAGATGAAGCTAAGCGCCAAGAATTTCACGAGGCTTTTGGTGGAAAACTCCTCCTTCCGGGTAGCAAACCCCTTGCCATGCTCTACTCAGGTCATCAATTTGGCCATTATGTACCGCAACTTGGTGACGGGCGAGCAATCTTGTTAGGTGAGGTGCGCAATGGCTACGGTGAAAAATGGGATTTGCAATTAAAGGGGGCTGGTTTTACCCGATTTTCACGAGATGGCGATGGTCGAGCTGTACTGCGTTCCACAATTCGAGAATATTTGTGCGGCGAAGCCATGCACGGGTTGGGTATTCCTACCACACGATCGCTTTGCATTATTGGCGGGAATGAATGTGTGTTGCGGGAACGACCGGAACCTGGAGCCATGCTCATTCGGATGGCCCCGACACATGTGCGATTTGGCAGTTTTGAGGTGTTTTTTTATCGCAAACAACATGATTATCTTAAAACTCTAACTGATTATGTCATTGCGGGGCATTTTTCTCACTTGAGTGATGACTCGGATAGGTATGCGCGGTTCTTAGCGGAAGTTGCGCGAAAAACTGGAGTAATGATTGCACACTGGCAAGCTGCTGGGTGGGCCCACGGGGTGATGAATACAGACAACATGTCGGTCTTGGGTTTAACCTTAGACTATGGGCCCTATGGTTTTATGGATGATTTTAACCCAGCTTTCATTCCCAATCATTCAGATCATCAGGGTCGCTACTCGTTTCAAAACCAGCCGGATATTGGGTATTGGAACATTCGGGCCATGGCTCAAGCACTCTCTCCTTTATTAGAAGATGCAGATATACACGGTGCTCCGGAGCTCTATGAAGAGACAATGCTTAATACATACTCAGCCTTGATGCAGGCCAAATTAGGCTTGCAAGAAACCCATGAAGGTGATGATAAACTTCGGCGCGATTTGCTGGCGCAGATGCACAGTAATCATGCGGACTATACGAATTTCTTCAGAGCCCTTGGGAATTTTAAGCAGGATGATCCTGGATTGAATACAGAGATACGCGATCAATTCACTGATCGCGAAGGATTTGATTGGTGGGCTGAGCGGTATCAAGCTCGATTGAAAGTCGAGAACAGCCTTGATACAGAACGGAAGACGCGAATGGATCAATGCAATCCAAAATATATTTTGCGAAACTATCTGGCCCAGGTAGCAATTCAACGGGCAACTGAGCAGCAAGACTATTCGGAGATCGACCGTTTACTTGAAGTCCTTCAACATCCATTTGATGACCAACCTGAAATGAATAACTATGCAACTCCTCCACCAGATTGGGGCAAGCACATTGTTGTCAGCTGTTCATCGTAGTGCCGGGCCTTGCCTTCGCGGCTGCCTGGACTGCCATTTTTTGCACCTTGCCACAACTGAGTCCAGTATTTGTTCTTAAGCTCAGATTGTTTTGGAGAAGATTTCGCACTCGATCTGGTAAGCGGGCAGTTCGACGGCATTTGGCTGTCCCAATTCGTGCTCAAATCAAAGAAATATATGAATTGAGGCATAGGGAAATATGATTCGAGGTGTTATCATTGTCATTATTGTTCTTACGGTGCTGATTGGTCCGCAGCTCTGGATTAAGTATGTCTTTAAGAAATATCGAGGGCATCGAGAGGAATATGCTGGAACTGGCGGTGAACTAGCACGGCATTTACTCGTTCGTTTTGAGATGAAGAATGTACAGGTGGAAACTACCGAACTTGGAGATCATTACGATCCACAAGCCAAAATGGTTCGATTGCTTCCCGATAACTATAACGGGAAGTCCCTAACGGCAGTGACGGTTGCAGCTCATGAAGTTGGACATGCCATTCAAGATAAAACAAACTTCAGGCCTTTGCAGGAACGCACTAAATTGATTCGAATTGCTCGGGGTGCCGAAAAAGTTGGGTCATTTGTAATGATGGGAATTCCCATTGTGGCGGGGCTCACGCATTCGCCGGCAGGTGGGTTGTTCGTGTTCCTTGCTGGTTTGGGTGTGATGTCCATCGGGGCGTTAGTGCATCTGGTGACCCTGCCTGTGGAGTGGGATGCAAGCTTTCGTCGTGCCCTTCCCGTGCTGGAACAAGGTCATTATATTTCTCCCGCAGACATGGAAGGCGCGAGAAAAATTTTAATGGCGGCTACCCTGACGTACGTTGCTGCGTCGCTTGGAGGGTTGTTGAATATTTGGCGGTGGATCATGGTAATGCGGCGTTAAAACTGTCGAAGAAGTTGGATTTGGTAAAGTAGTGAATCTGCGCCAAACTCGGTGAGGTTAATAGGTAAAAAAATATAAAAGGGACAACAGTCATGAAGAAATCAAACGTTGGGAAAATAACTTTTGTCGTGGTGGCACTGTTCTTTTTTCTTTTGGTGGGGTGTGGTGGGGAGAGTCCGGATAGTTTGTTTGAGACAGCGCAGTTTGAGGAGAAACAGACGAATTTTACACATGCGAAGGAGTTGTATCACCAAATTATTCGCGACCATCCGGATTCAGAATGGGCAAAGAAGGCCAAGGAACGGTTTGATGCGTTAGGGGATTTGTACTCAGATGACTGAATAATAACCAAATCAAATTTTAAATTTGAAAAATCTTTCAATTGGCCCAGATAGGCAAGCCTATCAAGCGCAAGAAGCATTCATGTTTCTTGGTAAAGAAGAATCCAAAAGCTATGGCAGATAATTCGATCCAGAATTAGAATGTCTTTGTAATTTAGCTGCTGAGAAATGTACAAGAGTGGGAATAATTTTCACAAATGAGGAATATGCAGCTTAGGTTAATTTTCCAATTAAGGTTTGCCACGATAAATACGTAAAATCCTAATCTCTTTTATCTGGAAATCTTTCTAAGGGCTGCTTCTGCTGGGATTTCGAGTTTTTTGTTTCGATTGCATCCCGTACAGGATGGGGCGATGTTTCCTTTAGTGGTTTTCCCACCTCTGGCTAGGGGTACGATGTGATCCATGGAGAGTTGGTCGGGCGGGAACTGCTGGCCACAATAGTGGCATTTACCTTTGTGGAGTTGGCTTTTCCACCATGGTGTACGTTTAAGTTCGCGGGCCTTGTCGCGTTCTTTGCGAATTCGCTTCGCGGTCTCCGGATCAGGATTGATTTCGTAATAGGGCTCAGTTGCCATAGTCGTATTTTACACCTATCTCGTGAGAGGAGTCTGCTCTTTTCAATCAGAAAAATTCTTCATAAAATTAAGTGGTTGGGTAATTTCCGCTAGCCCGAACAGCAGGTGAATGCTATACTGAGGTCATGCAAAAAGGTCAGCTCAACCTAAAAAGCGTGGCGTTTTGTGTCCTAGGGGCTTCTGTGTTGCTCGGGCATGGAACGTCCCTTTGGGCCGCGATGACTGCTGGGGTGTTTGGAGGATTTACGAATCATATCTCCGAACAAATCATGAAAGACAAGGTGGATTTTATCGTCTCGGAAAATTGCGCAGCCTGGCATTACAAACAGTTAAAGCAGAAGCGCATTCCTCCAGACGTCGAAAAAATTTCTTTCCGACCGATTGCCAAGGACCCTGAATCAAATCCCTGCCCATCCGAATATGGTGAAGGTATCAATGGTGCGCGTTCCGCGTTTGCCCAATCGCAATCATCACTTTCGCTGAGCCTGACGTTTTATCAATTCGCATTAGTCGGGGATCGAAACGACAATGGGGAATACGATGCCACAGAACTCCGAGATGTGTTGGAATCAATGGGTGTGAGTTTTTCGGAACACGAGCAGGCCTTTCAGTATTTGGCCAAACTCAATGGGAAGTTCGATGCCGTTCGCCAAACTATAGAATTCTCTGTTTTGACCGATGGCCTGCAAGCTTTGTACACAAAAGGCTATCGTTTAACACCTGCGGACCAAGATGCCCTCAACCAAGTAACAGGACAACGATCTTCCTAGCCTATTCTCTCTACGGCTTCTCTTGCCCGACTTCGTACCGTCTGATCCCAGTCTTCTTTCATGGTATATTCCAATTTGGCTTTGGCCTCGGTGGCGCGCATGCGGCCAAGTGCAAGGGCGGCACATCCTCGAACATAGGCGTGATCATCCTCCAGGGCCTTTATTAACATTGGGATGCTTCCTCGATGTTGCAACACCCCGAGATGGCTAGCTGCGATGCCGCGAATCCTATGCTGTTTGTCGCCAAGGGATCGTTTGAAGGTGTGAATCAAGACTTCTGCCATATCTGTGGCAATACTCTCGATGCCTTCCAATTCGTAATTATTTAGTTCAATTAATTCTGTGGTTAGATCGAATCGTTTTTTTGGAGATTTCTCTTGTTGAAATCGTTGCACGAGCAGGTTGCGTCGTTTGAGAGTATTTTTCCCCCGTTTGACTTTTCTGATGCCCATCCAAACGCCAAGGCTCGTAACAAAGACTAAAAAAAAGATTGGCATGACTTCATCAATAATAAAGTCTTGGGTGTCAAATTCGAGATGGTTCCATGTCCAAATCGCGCCTACGATAATGATTAACAGAAACAACACTGAGGTGAGGTTTGCCTGGCCTCGACAGTTGGTGGCGGATTTGGTGTGCAGATGAAGGTGGGTCATGAGTTCAGCCCTGCGAAGAGGTTGTGTCTATGCTTTCCACAACCGATAAGAGACGATGGAATTGGTCAGCTTGTTTAGGCTCATCGCGGTTCTGGTAAATGGCTACAAGGTTTCTGAGCATCCGTGCGATGATATGATGATTAGGAACTGGCTCCAGGTAACGTGCTTCAAATTCGATGTTATACTCTTGTAAAAACTTGGCACAGTCTTTTTGAGTGAGGAGCATTCCTTGGTTAAAGCAGTCGATAAGCACAGATTCGGTTTGTAACCCCACCATGAAATGTCCAGGCAATCCAATGCCGACTACTGGTACATTGAGTCTCTGCCCAATCAATAAGTACAGCACCGATAAACTAATGGGAATACCAACGCGACGTTCAAGTACTTGATGTAAAAAACTGTTGTCTGGATCGTAATAGTTTCTGGTATTGCCCTTAAAGCCAAGATCACGAAAGAGATATTTGTTGATTTTATGAATGGATTCTCGGGGAGAAAGGTCTATGCCCCATTGCTGCTGTAGCTCTGAGATTACAGTTTCGAGGTGGCGACGTGCAGTTTGGATATTGAGGTCCGGATAGGCGGCTTTCCCAATGAGAAAGGCACACATTTCCAAATCTATTAGGCCCACTGTGTTTGTCGTTAGGGCTTTGAATGATTGTTCTATTTCAACTAGTTTTATATCTGCAAGAACAGCGCTGAGGCGCTCTGACATGATCAAATTATTTTGTTCACGATGTGCTTGTTCCAGAAAACTGATGGCAGGCTGGCCGATGGCCACGATTTGTTTGTGAATGGTTTGAGCAATCTTTGGGTCTTGATCAGATAGGAGATGAAGAAGGGCGCTGATCTGATTTT
>CAZGFV010000058.1:0-7565 GCA_964524575.1 uncultured Nitrospiraceae bacterium | reverse complement strand
CACCCGAAGAGACCGAGGAAACACTCTTGCTGAGTATTGAATCATTCAAAGTGGTGGCATCGATCTTAGGCGAAGATCGCGTGTGTCCCTTAATGTTCTTTCTGGGTGTTCAACCGAATACGGATTTGGAGGCACAACTGTTGTCCGAAGGTTATCTCTCGGCCGGCTATAATCCGTTGAGCCTCATGCCTTGGAACGTTAAAAAAATGCTCTATAATCCAGCTCCACTCGATAAATTAATCGCCAAGGCCTGTCTGATCTCGTGGAACAAAAAGCATGGTAGTCGCGATCCTAGAAAGTGGTCCGGCAGCTTGAGTCAAAGTGCAACCCAAGATCATGGGCACCAATACGCGGATTCCAGCTTATCCAAAGGATTTGAAACCAACTCCGGCCGTGATGCGCTACTTACGCTTGAAGAAATATTGCGATCAAGAAAGCCTCGGAACGATCCTTCCATTAACTCAGCTCCAGCTCAATCCAACTCCTAGCCGGTCTTCAAAAGAAGGGGTAATACTTCCTCATGTTTCCTTGTCCCTCTTAGGGCTCGGTCTCTTCTTTTTGTGATCTCGAGTGAAATCAAAAAGCTGCTTTTGATCCTCAGTATCGGGGGATCTTCCGAATTTGCTTTAGTGTTAAGAGAGTTCTGTTTTGAGATTCAAATTTTGTCTTTGAGATAAAAGCCCTTGTGCGCTCTGAATGATATTGGGGTGTACGGAGAGAGAGTAAAAAAATAGCCGAGTTTTTCCTCAGTGACGAGATTAGGATATGGGCTCATCGGTTATCGTAAATAACATGGTGCCGACGACATTTCCCTCAAAGGTTTCTTGGCCTGGACTTTCAAAGAAGATCTTTAAGAGATACTGCCCTTTTTGCCATCCTTCATCCGGACGATATATTTCGAGATACCCAGCTTTTTCGTTCATTTCTAGGAAGAGTGCATCTGTCCCGGAATGCTCTGGTTCGTGATTTTTTCCATCCGCCATGTAATACCAGGCTGCGCGAAATTGTGACGGAGCATCTAATGCTCCAACCTCAAAGACAATATAAAATATTTCGGTGTTCGGAGAGAATTCCGATGTGCCAGGATCAACGGGTTCGACATAGGCATCATCCGTGAGCCACCCTTGTCTACCATGAGAATCCCAAGGGAGTCTTATGTCCCGGGCCATGGCCACCCAGCTAAAGGATGACTGAGGGCGCTTCCAATTTTTTTGGTCGAGCGCTAAAATTCGATTCTCAGAACGAGCATGTCCGGAGACTTCCCTCTGGGCTTCTTTCAGTACAAAGTCAGGTGCCGCTTGCGCATTTGACTGACTGATGATGACCAATGTTACAAGCAGGGTCACCAGGGTCCGCCATCCATGATGGTGATAAGAATATAAGATATCTTTCCCTCTTATAAGATTTTGAGTTGATCTACCTAAAAAAATACCTCCTTATTTATACTCTGTCAAAGTAAAGAGAGGTTATTGATCAACCAGCGCGGGGGACACTCAGGGCACAGTGCGGTGAAATTCTGGTGAGTTTCGAAATTTGAAGGCTAGCAAAGTCTTTGATATTGCTGGGTTTAAGTAATGGGCTGCTACCTCAATTGATAGAGCAACTGACTCACACTCTTCGGTTTACGGTGGAGGGGCAGGTGTGCGTGTATCCTCAATGCCCTGCCGCCGCCGCTCGACTATGCTGTCGGCCATTTCTGTGAGGTGTTGTTCGAGAATCAACCTGAGTTGGCTGCCGGTTTGATAATCTGCTGGTGCCATGAAATGCACGCGATCAGCATGATGGGCAAGGTCATAGCATTTTTTGAATGATTTACGTGTTGTGTCATGAGGGTTGTACACGGCTACGGCTAATCCACCATTTTTCTTTATGACCGTAAAGCAGGGAACGTCAGTTGGTCCATCACCCACATAAATCATATGCCCAAACGGAACGCGGCGAGCTTCTTCTGGCATATGATCATTCACATCTTGGTCTAAATTGATCAGTCCTTTGTTTACCCGAAAGAGAAACTGTGTTTTTTGGGTGTGACTAATCGTTCGTTTGGGAAAATGGATGTGGCCTTGGTCCTCGTCGAATTCACAGCCAAAGATTGCTTTGACATGTTTGGCGATATTACTACCATCCAAAATGGCTTTAAGTCCGGAACTGACTACATAATGCTCTAGATGAATATCCCATTCCGCATACCGGGTCTGTTGCACAATGGCATTGAGTTCTTCAAAAAAATCCGGAACCCCAGGGAAAAATGTCAGATCTGGCCCCATAGCTTGTAGATCCGCATTTGAAAGTTTTCGGATCCCGTCATAATCCAACATTCGTTTCATGTATGCGAGTTCTTGGTCATACCCTCGTTCTTTAATCAACGTGGTGCAACTCAGCCAAAACTCCGATGGGTCAACTCCGGCACGACGTAGAATTGTGTGGTCCTGCATGTAATGCGGACTAAGCGTATGATCAAAATCATAGACAATGGCGAGAATGTTTTGCGGCTCAGACATGGTAAAGATTTGGAGAGTATTCTTCTTGCGAGAACCTTCTGCCTATGCAGCCAGTATTAATGTTGAGTAGAAATAGTTACGTTCCATCTGGTTTATCCTGTGTGCAGACTAGGGAATCTTATCAGGCGAGTCAATGGCCATTTGAATTGTGAGATGGATTAAATACAGAATAAATTGGAAAGGCCTTGTTCAGAAAAATGGTTCGCATGGTAGTAAGGTTAAAACTTCTAACATTCTTCTGAAGCTGAAGATTTCACGAGAACGTCACAAAAAGAAATCAAGTGAAAAAAGTTTGGCCTGTGATTAGGAGGGCTGGAAAAATGAAATAAGACTGGAGGAAAGAAATAATAATTGTTCGCGACTAGTAAATTTGAGAGGGAAGGTACTTAGAATATTGCTTTGACAAGTTCTTGAATGCTGCGATACATATCGGGGTCATCTGTAATCGGTCGGATAAGGGCCGCATCACATGCTTTCCCAGGATCCACGCCCTGCCGGATCAATGTGCCGGCATAGATTAGCAGCCTTGTGCTCACGCCTTCTTCTAAACCATGGTTCCGGAGGTTGCGAACTTTGCCCCCAAGCTTGACGAGTTTTTGCGCGACATCTTTCGATACACTGGCTTCACGTTCAACAATTCGCGTTTCAATATTAGCTGGTGGGTAGGAAAACTCAATAGCCATGAAGCGCTGTTTCGTGCTTTGCTTCAATTCCTTTAAGACGCTTTGGTAGCCAGGGTTGTAGGATATGATTAACATGAAATCATCGACGGCTTCGATAATTTGTCCACGTTTTTCTATGGGAAGAAATCGGCGGTCATCACTTAGCGGATGTACAATAACCGTGGTATCTTTTCTCGCTTCAACAACTTCATCTAAATACACAATAGCCCCATGCTTCACGCCAAGTGTGAGCGGGCCATCTATCCATAGGGTTTCTTCGCCTTTGAGAAGATATCGGCCTACCAAGTCTGATGCCGTTAAATCTTCATGGCAGGCCACGGTAATGAGAGGACGTCCAAGTTTGTACGCCATGTGCTGAACAAACCGGGTTTTGCCACAACCAGTTGGGCCTTTCAGCATCACTGGCATCTTGGTTTGGGATGCAATGGTGGCCAAACCGATCTCACCGTTAACTTCTTCATAAAACGGCTCTTCGGTCACCCGATATTGTTCAATGTCGCGTTCTTCGCCTTTCATTCTGCTCCTGTACAAAATTTGTTTCTTCAGCATCCATGAACTGGTAAGCTATTATACTGAGGGTCCATGTTCTGAACAAGCCGCATCCTGCGCTGTGCTTTATAATAATCGACTTTTGGCGCGATCAGGTCTTTGGTGCGATAAAGTCAACCGGATCTTTTGGTGAGAGTCGCTATCCGGTTCCTTCCAGGCTTCCTTGTTTATCGAAAAGACCAAATGTTACCATATCAATCACCTTTTTGAGTTCATGCCAATCAACAGGAATGACAAGAAACCTGCTATTCACTTGCCAGATGAAATTGTTTTCATTGACTGCCGACCAACTCTTAAGCTTATAGGAAAACATAGCCACCGATCCTATCATGGCACACTCTCCGTCTGAAGATTCTGTGGAAAAAGTAGCAACGTTGACAACTCTTCAGGCTGATCGAATACCCCATACTCATCAAGGAGCCATTCATGCCCGGCAACGGTGCGGTTCCGTTTCTGATGCCCTAGTTAAGGCAGGACTTTTTGAAAATTCGCAAAACCCTCAATGGAGAATTTCTCCTGATCCGTTTGTTCTTACCCGTGAAGAAGTCATGTTTTTCGAATCCCTCGGTACTCATTTGTTACGTTTTTACAAAGCATTAAACAAACTCTACCTAGAAAGCCTCAAAGGCTCGCAACCACGGTGGGCACACGAATATTTTGACCAAGGAAAACCCCAAAGTCTTTTAGATTATGGCCGAATGAAACGATTCCGTGAAGGCTTAACTAATGTGATTCGCCCTGATGTCATTCCTACGGAGGACGGTATGGTCATCACTGAGCTAGACTCAGTGCCGGGAGGAATCGGGATCGCAGGTGTGTTGTCTCAGGCTTACGCGGCTTTAGGTTCAGATATTGTTGGAGGACCCCATGGGATGCTCGAGGGTTTTTCATCCATCCTAGGTGCTCGTCTGGAAGACTCCACCGGCTGTATGGCTATCGTTCTTTCTGATGAGGCTGGGGATTATCGTGCGGAGATGGAATGGGTAGCCGCATCCTTACAAGAACTGGGAATGGAGGTCTATTGTGTGCATCCACGCGACACAAAGTTTACGGAGGAATCTTTGTCCATTGTAACACCTTCTGGGGAAAAACCTGTTTCGTTGCTCTACCGATTCTATGTATTGTTCGACCTCAAGAACATTCCGAAATCCGAACTTGTGATGTACAGCGCAAAAAAAGGCCGCGTGATGGTGACCCCTCCTTACAAGCCATGGCTGGAAGAAAAATTAGCCTTTGCCTTGTTGCACCATCCCATGTTGAGATCCTTTTGGGAAAAATCTCTTGGATTAGACACGTTTGAAGTACTTCATTCACTCCTGCCCAGTACTTGGATATTAGATCCACGCCCTACTCCTCCGCACAGCATCATTCCAAATTTATTGCTGGAAGGAGCGGCTGTCTCGGATTGGCGACAATTAGCCCATGCTTCGCAACGCCAACGCCAGTTTGTGATTAAGCCTTCAGGATTTTCCGAGCTTGCTTGGGGAAGCCGCGGAGTAATTATTGGTCATGATGTTCCACAAAATGAATGGGCCGTTGCATTAGATCGCGGGCTTCAAGCATTTGAGACAACACCTCATGTTTTGCAGGATTTTCATAAGGGCCGGCAGTATGGGATGACTTACTTGGAGGAGCAGACGGAAAAAGTAGTTTCCATGACAGGTCGAGTTCGGCTTTCTCCTTACTACTTTGTTTCTGACGCTAAGGTCCGGTTAGGAGGCATCCTAGCCACGCTGTGCCCAAAAGACAAAAAAGTTATTCATGGCATGCGCGATGCCATTATGACGTCGTGCGCTATATCAATATAGAAAATCGGTGCCTATGAGAGCAACGAGATATATCCATTTTTAGGGTAGTTGGAACTGATGGCCATGACTCTCTACTATACGGAGTGGTGTTCGGAATGCGTGTTAGTCCGGAACAAGCTCTCTGAATTCGACATTGAGTACGAAAGCATTATTGTTCAGGATATGCGACCCTTTCGAAAGCAAGTTTATGAAGTATCTGGACAATATTATGTGCCCGTCCTGGTAGACGGAGATACTGTCTTAACCGAAACCAGGGATATTTTAGAACATATCAATTCCTATGCGTCCCAAAACTGAACTAACAGAAATGGGACTTTTGCCTGGTGTTATGATACAAGGGTGGGCCGATCCCATGGAGCCAACGTCCACTTCATCATCTTTATAGTCACGAGGGATTTTCTATGGCTGATTGGAAAAAAGTCCTGGCGGAAAGCATAACCAAACCCAAGGATTTAGCAAAACATTTAGGCGTGGATCCGAAGGAGATTGAAGACGTTGTGGGGTCGTACCCCATGCGCATTACACCCACGGTTCTCTCCACCATAAAATCGCCCGGGGATGCCATTTGGAAACAGGTTGTTCCTGAAGCCATTGAAATGGATGATTTCGATGCGCCTGACGATCCTCTAGAGGAGGACACAGATAGCCCGGTGCCGCATTTGGTGCATCGCTATCCGGATCGCGTTCTTCTTATGGTGACGAATCAATGCCCAATCTATTGCCGATTTTGCACACGCAAACGTCTGGTTGGTAAACCAGGGTTTCTGAAAAAAGGCGAATTGGACCAGGCTATTGCTTACCTTCGCGAACATACCGAGGTCCGGGACATTATTTTATCCGGTGGAGACCCCCTCTTATTGCCGGATCATTTGATTGAGCGTATTCTCAAAGCACTTCGCACGATTCCCCATTTAGAATTGATCCGTTTCGGGTCCCGAGTTCCGGGTACCTTGCCTCAACGCATTACCCCGGAACTCTGTGAGATCATCAAGCAGTACCATCCCATTTATATGAACTTACACTTCAATCACCCCGACGAACTCACCCTTGAGGTCAAAGAGGCCTGCGGAAGACTGGCGAATGTGGGTGTGCCTCTCGGCGCACAGACGGTGTTATTAAAGGGGGTGAACGACGATCCAGAAGTCATGAAACGATTAATGCAGCAATTGCTCCTTGCTCGGGTGAAGCCTTATTATTTGTATATGGCTGATTTGACCAAAGGTACCAACCATTTTCGAACGACGGTGGAAACAGGCCTCAAAATTATCCAAGCCTTACAGGGGCACACGCGCGGTATGGCAGTCCCGCATTTTGTCATTGATGCACCAGGTGGGGGAGGGAAAATTCCCATTCTCCCCAATGAATACTTGCTTAATTTGGATGAAAATGGGGCGGTGCTGAAAAACTATGAGAATAAAACTTACCATTATCCTCAGCCAGATCAAACACGCTCTCGGGAACTCCCGATGGTTGGTGCCCCTTCCATTGGAGGATTGTGCAGTCAAGGTGCTTTAGACGAATAGAAATGGCTAGCCCCAGAAAAAATGGCATCCTACCTGATCGATACCTGAAAAGACTAATACAGGAAGGTCAGATTACTTCTAAAATTCCAATCAAGGATGGTCAAATCCAGCCGGCGAGCTTGGATCTACGCTTAGGCAATAAAGCCTATCGCCTACGGAGTAGTTTTCATCCAGAACGCTCTGATGTACACACACGGTTGAATGTTCTCGATCACTACGAATCTGACCTCGTCATGTATGCCATCGATCTTACCCAAGGTGGCATCTTGGAGAAAGGGCATGTCTATTTGGTGCCTTTATTGGAGGGGCTGGCTTTGCCTAAACGTATTCGCGGTCGAGCCAACCCCAAAAGTTCAACGGGTCGATTGGATATCTTTACCCGGATGATCACTGATCTCAATGTCGGGTTTGATGAAGTTCGATCAGGTTATCACGGCCCTCTCTATCTCGAAATTGTCCCTCTTTCATTTACGATACGGGTGCAAACTGGGTTGGCCTTAA
>CAZGFV010000057.1:0-7662 GCA_964524575.1 uncultured Nitrospiraceae bacterium | reverse complement strand
CCGGGATCCATTCCACGTGTTGGCCAAGGATATTCACCAAAAAATCATTGCGTTTGTGACCACCATCGTACCTAACCCGTTCGCCCAGAAGGCAATGGCTGATCCCTAAGCGTATAGGCAATATTATTTTTGGATTTATGGTTAATTTTTTCTGGTTCATACCATTTTGGCTACTATGAAATTTTACCATCAAAATTGTTGAGGTTTCATGTTTCGAAATGTGTCCAATGTTTGGAGCCAATTGGTTCATTTCTTAAGTCCCATTAAATTTGTTTTTCCTCGGAAAGCATTTGTTCTGAGATACGAACAATTTTTATCTCTTTGAATCCAGAAAGAGTCTTAACCTGTAGGGTAACAGATTTTCCTATCTCTCCACGGATCATAGCCACTACTTCTCGGTAGGTTTTGCCTTTGATGGACATACCGTCGACTGCAAAAATTTCTTGTCCGTGAGTTAGGCCAGCTTTGATTGCCGGTCCCATAGGATGCGTTGCTCGGATAAACAAGCCTGCTGGGTCTCCAACCCGTTTAGCTGTAAGATGGAGAGCTACTCCGATGATGCCTGGTGGGGGCAGTGTTGGTTCCGATCTTTCCCCATGAGGATTTCCTTGCAGACGGTAGCTTTCCTGAGCAAAATTCTTAGTTGGCCCGAGAAGTAGAAGTCCTATAAAAATTCCAAGTATTGCCCAGCTTTCTAGTCGAAGAGGTATAGGTACTACGAATTTTATCATTTTCTCCTCCTTCAGTATTAAAAGCGATCTAGATTAGTCCGATTAGACATAAGCCCATAATGAGCACAACGCTATTAAGCTGGACCGAAAGGCGATGAAGTGTTTCTCGATTCTTGTGCGTCGAGATAATTTTGATGCCTTTTTGTTCAGCTTCTTTGAGCTGATCACTCAAGTCATTGATTTTAGGAGTTAGCGAAGCTCGGCAATAATTTTCTATCGCCAATATGCTGAGCCACAAAGTTGAAGAAATTAGATCGGTTGGACCAAAGTCTTTGAGGATTCCAATTACGGTGATTGTAGACCATCCAATAACTGCAGCTACCATGCCCACGGCATAATAACGAGGGAAAAGCATACGAACTACGCGAGCGAATGAATCAGCTTCCAGAGTTTGGGCTAAAACTGGTGCTACAATAAACGATAAAAAGACAACTTTACCCACCAAAATGGCAATTACTAACAGGTGAAGATAGGCCATAGCCTCGAGCATGATTGTTTCCTTTAGGATATTTTGCTCTGAGCTAGGATTCGTCGAGCTTTCTCGAGTGCTGCCGAAAAGTTCGGCAATTGACCCATGGGGACAATTTCAATATATCGAACGATATTGTCTGCATCCACGACCATCACTGCGCGTTGCAATATTTGATGCATTGGATGAAGTAATCCCGTCTTCTTTCCAAAATCGAAATTAGGTGAATCAGAAAAAAAAGTTACATTAGCTATTTTGGCTTTTTCTGCAAAGAAGGCCTGATCATCGTGGGTATTAGTGCTAATCGTGACAATCTCTAAATCCTTATCCAACCCTCCATTGTTTTCGCTAAAACGGTGAGTTTGCTCGTCACAAACCGGAGTGTTGAGTTGTGGAACAATGCTGAGAATTTTGACGCGTCCCTTAAGGCTCCTTAGATATATGGAAGAATTATCAACGCCAATTAACTTGGCATCCGGAAGTTGCTGGCCACGCAAGATTTTTACCGGCATGGCCAAAGCAATAGAATTTGTGATTAGAACCAGGTAGAGACTTAAAACAAAATAAATTGCCGTTACTTTATTTGATGGTGAGATTAGCTTCATGGAAGTCTCCTATAAAGATCAATTTCCCTGAACTCTCCTCAGGCCGTGTTTGGAAATAAATTGTTCATGGCTAAATCCAGTGATGGATAGTTGAAAGCAAAGCCAAGCTTTTGTGCCGCTGCTGGGACTGCTTTTTGGCCGTGAGTCATTAGCGTGGACATTTCTCCTAACCCTATCTTCAAAGCCAAAGCAGGAATGGGAAGCCATGAGGATCGCCCCAAGGATTTCCCAAGGGTTCTGCAAAATTCATCCATGGTAACAGTATGCGGGGAACAAGCATTAATTGGGCCTTTGAATCTATCGTTTTTAATGCTGGTCTCAATAAGGCGACAGAGATCCTCTATGTGAATCCAACTCACAGGTTGGGTGCCATCACCAATGGGCCCTCCAAGAAACACCTTAAAGGGAAGAAGCATCTTTTGAAGAGCACCACCATCTTTCCCTAGGACCATGCCAATTCGCAGGCAAATAGTTCGAATGCCGTAGTCGGATGCCTTGCATGCCTCTTTCTCCCATTGAATGCACAGGTCAGACAAAAATCCCTTGCCGGGGTTTGCCGTTTCACCGACATAATGAGGGGTATCAAGTCCATAGAAGCCGATACCAGAAGCATTGATGAGTACTTTAGGACGAATCGTTACGGGAAGATTCGAAAAGGCCTTCACTAGCCTGTGCGTGGTATTAATACGACTGTCGCGAAGAATTTGCTTACGCGATTGAGTCCATCTTCCTTTGGCAATTGGCGCCCCTGCAAGGTTAATGACGGCATCTGCTCCTTTGATTGCCTTCTCTGGCACTCTAAATTTCAGCGGGTCCCAAGTACTTAAACGGATTGGTTCCGGCAAAACCTTTTGTGCGGTTTCGGGGTTTCTTGTCAAAACGGTTACATCGTGGTGGAGTTCGGTAAGTCTCCGACAAAGATGTTTCCCGATAAAACCTGTTCCTCCGATGATGACGATTTTCATGTTATAAACCTTCCAACTAGTCTTTTATAAAAATAAACTATTTCATTTATTAAGGTATTGCTGGATGTCTCGTTGAGGATCAATTACTGCTGCGATTTTGGTGTCCTCATCCGAAACCATATATGAAGCATGTGATAGGCATCCGAGATAGAATTGTTTGACGACCATGGTGCTCGCTGCTTTCCCATTGACCGAGTAAGGTTTTGCCAAAAATTGTGTATCATTAATTATTATACAGAATTGTCTTGTACCATTGCCGATTTGGGTCAACTAGGCTAATGAGTGCCTGGCAAATGGTCGAGGCAAGTTTGGCTAGGTCATCAAAGTTTTCTTCAGGGGGCGTATCAAGAATGTCATATGCATTTATGCATTAAGGGTGGCTAGTTGCTCTTGTTCATTCTCTGGAATAGGGGCTTCTTTCATATGGTTTTTCTCTCTCTATAACAAGTGGTTTTCAATTTGGTCAATTTCCCTCATCCCCTCCGATGGATTCTTCAATTACCAATTTTTGAAACAGGTGATGTGGATTAACCTAGGCCTGATTAGCATTGAATCCTTCCTGGCTAACCCCGACTCGATTTTCATCACTAAAAACTTGCTTGAAGATGCCAACGATCTCATAAAACTTTTCTAGCGTTGCCCATGTTTCCAATCCTGTTTCTTTGAGCAATTGAGGAAGTAATGTTCGCTTAGTGCGCTGACCCTCTTGGCTTCCATCGCCAAGAAGATAGTGGTCTAGGATGACGCGATCACAACTCTCTTCCAAATCAGTGGCAAACTGCCAGGGATCATTAAGTGGTAACAAAGGGCTCACGGTTGCGACAGTGTGGAGCTCTTTGTCTTGTAGGGCTTGCAGGGCTCGGATTCGAGATTCTGGAGAATAGGCTTGACGAGGAAAGGGTTCAGGTAATCTATATTGGTCTGTTTCAACCGTGACATGAATCCGCAACGTGCATAGAGCATTCAGTTTTTTGAGTATGGGAAGATCATCAACAATTAAGGGCGTATGCGTTTGGATGACTAGCAGGTCTGGTGGTCGGTCGACCATTTCTTTTAAAAGCTGCCGCGTTTGGCGGCTTGTGCGTTCTTGAGGGGGATAGGGCTCTGTGACACTCGACATAAAAATATTAAGAGGCTTCACCTCTCCAGATTTTTGATTTTTCATGCGGTCATATTGGTGACGATATGCCTTAAGAACTCCCTTCTTGACGTCAAGAAAACTGCCCCATTGATGTCCCTGCCAATAATAAGGAATCGACTGTGCATAGCAATACAAACCGCACAGCGTATTCCCCAGCGCACAGCCACGATAGAGATTAATAGTATGGGTGAACCCTTCGCCTAAAAATCCCCCAGTGGGATTCAAAATAGTTCGGCACGGAATGTCTTTGACCTGCATAATGGGGCTGTCCTGCAGAAACTTTTTCGATTGGGGTTTCTCAAACTTCTCATTCAGAGTATCATATTTAAACATAGGAAAACCTGGTTTCTTAAGAATAAGGTAAGTTCACGTGGTCACAATCTTCACTTTTTCGATTCTTTTTGTTCTAACTTCATGGTCTCAGGCTGAAGCACAATCATTCTCTCTGATA
Organism: uncultured Nitrospiraceae bacterium; assembly: GCA_964524575.1. GTDB lineage: Bacteria > Nitrospirota > Nitrospiria > Nitrospirales > UBA8639 > Nitronereus. The sequence continues at coordinate 3,300 of CAZGFV010000057.1, read as the reverse complement.
GAGAATGAACCTCCTGCGATTATGTCAGATGTGGGGTGTTTTCAGAACCTGGCGCACCTTGAGGGAGAGATGGAAGGTCTTTTGAAATCCGTATATGTCAAAGAATTTCGCGAAGCCATTCGGCGTTCGCTGACTGCTTCGATCCCAGAGGCTGTGAGCCGAATTGATGGGTTGAAATCAGAAATTGAATTCCTTCGAAGAGAAATCCAACATCAAGTGCGCGTGCGAAAAAGTGCAGAGTTTATTCTCCGGGATATCACAAAGGACCCTGAGGGTCCTTTTAATCCTTGCAGGCGAACCGAAAAGGGTGGGTATTGCGAAACGTTGGAGCGCTATTACATGGCCAAGGCCTCGAATCTCGCCAACCGAGGGTTTCTTCATGCGCTGGAATGTCATCAAAAAAAAAGGCTTCCCTGACAGGCTTCATTGCTGGTATGGTGCGTGGCCGATGGTTTTCTGGTCCCTTTCCTCATAGGTTTTCCAAGTTCACATCGCGTAGTTTTCTTCGGTGTCTTGACACTCTTCCTCATGGGGGCCACTGTACGATTTCAAAAGAAAAGATGGTCAGAAAAAAGTATCGCCACATTCATAGGTTTTGCTGTAGGGTGGTTTTTCATATAGTCGCAGGGGAATAGAGATTTTGGCGCAACCGTTTCGATACAATTTTCGAATATTGTTATTTGAGTCCCTTCTAATGGGGGCGACCTGTTTTTCGTTGTTGATGTTTTTCCCCTCGATCGTGGCCCCGTTCTCTGAGCAAACATCTGAGTCAATTCCTCTGAAGCCCCAGCTCGCACCCAGATTTGAATCTCTACTAACTCATTCAAGTGAGGATCTCTTGCCTCCGAATCTGCGCAAAAGTGACTACCATGAAGTCGTTGGTGGCGCCAGACCAGCAGGGTGGTGGTTTCGTTACACGGTGAATTCGCCATTTGGTGTTTTTGATGCACTAGGCGAAGACATGCTCCGTATTCGAGTGCATGAAGCGCAGGTCCTTGCAAAAATGGAAAAAGATATGAATCAGCCTGCTGCCTTTGGCTATGAGATTCTTGATACGGTTATAAGCCCTTTTAAATTTCTTTGGAGGCTCATTACTGAACCGAAAGAAACATTGACTGGTGTACCCAGGGGGATCAAGCGAGTAGGAAAACGAATTGGAGAAATAGTTACTGGGGAACGAGGTAAACTCGAAGAGGGCGAAGGGCAAGAACTAGGGGGGTATGCTGGAGTAAAACGAACAGTTGCGGCAACCGTTGGGGTGAATGTGTATTCGTCGAATGCAGTGCTCCAAGAACAGCTTGATAGCATTGCGGCTGCCGGGTATTCCGAGGAAGTTGAGTCCCGCATCGGCTTGATTCCAGTGAGTAGTCCCCTTGGCCTTGGATCTACGATAACCTCATTCAGCCATGCTATGAACGAAATGTTGGTTGAGCATGCACCAGAAGATTTACAGCAAATCAATAGAAGAATTCTTGAGGGCATAGGGATACGGAAAGACGTACGCGAAGGCTTTCTTGCCCATCTAGGGTATTCACCGAGGCATGAAACCATTTTGGTCCATGCGCTTGATGAAATGAAGGGTGTCAGAAATCGAAGCCTGGTCTTGCAAGTAGCTATGATGGTAGAGCTGGAAGAAGAAGCTCTGTTTATGCAACGTCTCGTGGAAATGTTTGCTAGTTATCATCAAACTGTTGTGCCACTGGAAGAATTCATTCTTGTAAAAGATCGATGGTTGGTTGGATATACCACGGATCGAGCGATGATTGTAGCGTTGCCTCTTCCTCATGTCCTGTGGACGAAAGATCTGGCCGACGCTGCTGATGCTGTAGTATCTTGGCAATCACGGAAGCATCTGATTCGGCGCGTGGAATTGTGGGCCTCGGGGCACCTTAGTCAGCAAGTCAAGATAGAGTTGGAAAAGCGAGGGGTTGTAGTATTCGAAAAAAAACGGGATCGTCTGTTGCCCTCACTTATTCCTGAATCGTTGCCTATTGTCCAGAAGGTCGAAGACTTCACCGTATCGGACAGGAACAAGAATGCAAAAGAAAATGCGGAGAAAAGTAAGTGAAAGATGCTATGAATGCCCATTCATTGAGAGGTCAGGGTAAGTGTTTGTCTTCCTCACGACAAAGAAGTTTCGTCAAGATTCTCCTGCTATCCGTTTTTATGGTTCCATGGATCGCGGGCCAGATCTTTGCGCGCGACTTGGTACAGCCAGTTTTGTCCATCGAGGGGATGACCCAAAATCAGCAGCGTGTGTATCTAAATGGGTTGGCCGATGGGTTTCAAATCATCAACGTCAAACTTCAGCGGCAGGGTCAGTCGCCACTCTATTGTATCCCAGAGAAAGTTGTAGTTCTTGGGCGGGATTTATTAGAATTCGCAGCCGAAGATTTACAAGGGCCGCAGGAAGATCTCACCATTGGCGTCTCTGGCCTGCTTGGAATCATTGAACGGTACCCGTGTTCGAAGGAAAAGACCGAGGCGCCGCTTGCAGGTAAAGAGCTTGACTCGACACAAAAATAACGCGTCCAATCCCCCCTCCTCAGATCTGAAAAAATTAGTTCGTTCCACTCCTCTTTTTGGCCCCATGAAATTTTCTAGGAGAAGAGTTTAAGTCTTAGGAAGCTGTGTCTGAGGGGGAGCAGATTGCCCAGGAATTGGGAATGGCTCAGGTGTTCCAAATGGCAACGTCTCTACATAAAGTGAAGTCGAAGGAAATGCAAAAGCTGTTCCGTGGCCTTCCACAATATCTTTGATTTTGTAGGCGAGGCGTTCCTTGCAGGCCAACCATTCACCCCAAACCGTAGTTTTGGTGAAACAGTATACCATGATATCGATGCTGGATGCGCCGAAGGAATCGACAAACACGAAAGTTTTGGTTCGATCTGGATTGGTTTCAAAATCTTCGCTGGTATTCACGTATTCCAGAATATCCTGAATAATCAAGCGCAGCTGATCTTTAGTCGCGCGATACTCAACCCCTACATGCCAATATATGCGTCGATTCGTCAAACGCGAAAAATTGATAAGCGCTTCGCCCGCTAGTATAGCATACGGAATAACAACCAGTGCTAAATAGAATCGTCGAATTTTAGTGGCACGAAATCCAATGTCTTCGACAAGACCGTCTACTTCCGTGGTGCGAATCCAGTTCCCTTTTTCGAATATACGGTCGAGGAAGATGGTTAACCCTGCGAACAAATTGGCAATAAAGTCCTTGGCACCCAAAGCCACCGCCATGCCAACCAAGCCCAAGCTGCCAAGTACTGCTGCAACGTTGAACCCCCATTCCTGAAA
>CAZGFV010000056.1:1667-7683 GCA_964524575.1 uncultured Nitrospiraceae bacterium | reverse complement strand
ATCACCACGTTGTCCTGGCTTTGCCGTTGACTTGGATGAATCTCAGCGGCGAAGCGGTGGAATCCTTAATGAAGCAATTTAGCATTACTCCAGATCGTTTGATTGTGGTGCACGATGATGTTGATTTGCCAGTTGGCAGTCTTCGTATCAAGGCTGGTGGTGGGACGGGAGGCCATAATGGATTGCTTTCGATTATCTGGGCTTTGGATACGGAAAATTTTTATCGATTGAAAATGGGTGTAGGCCGTCCAGAAATTGAGCAAGAAACGGCTGATTACGTGCTTACCTCATTTTTGGAATCAGAATTGGAAGCCATAGACTCCATGAGCGAGGATTCTGTTGAGGCGCTGAAATGTTTGGTGGTTGAGGGACCAACTGTGGCTATGAATCGATTTAATAGGCGAAGCCCAGAGACCTAAAAAGGCAGGTGTGATTTTGAGCAGGGAACCTAGAAAGACTTGGATGAAAAAATCCGTCTTGACCTGTTCACCATTAACTTACATTGATGAAAAACCTGTTGTTTGACAGTTCTTTATGCCCTATGATATTTCTCCCCTTGCGGGGAGACCGTATGCAGTGACGCTAGGCGTTTTGGTGTTTAGGGGGAGATAGAGGGTAACACGTGGCGTTTTATGAATCGATCTTCATATTAAAGTCCTCAGTATCGGAGGAAGAAGCCTCTGTCGTTCAGGACAAGATGAAGGAAGCTTTGGAAAAGCATGGTGCCTCTATTATCAAGGCAGAGAATTGGGGCAAAAAGAAGTTAGCATATGAGATCGCCCATGATCGCCGAGGAACCTATGCCTTTCTTCAGTTTGAAGCTGGTGGAAATGTTGTGAGTGAACTGGAACGGTTATATCGGTTGGAAGACTCCATATTGAAATTTCTGACTGTTCGTGTTGATGAAGAAGCTCTCCAAGTTCCGGCGGTAGAAACCGTGGAGTCTGACAGTGGTGGGGTTTAATAAAGTCATTCTGATCGGAAACCTGACCAGAAACCCTGAACTTCGATACACTCCAAGTGGCACGCCTGTTGCGAATTTTGGATTAGCCGTGAATCGTCGCTTCAAGCAGGCGGATGAACCAAAAGAAGAAGTCTGCTACGTTGACATTGTCGTCTTTGGTAAACAAGCTGAACATTGTGGCCAATATTTGAATAAAGGGGATGGTGCTATTGTCGATGGCCGTCTTCAACAGCGTCGATGGGAAACTGATGATGGACAACGCCGCAGCAAGCATGAGGTTGTTGCGCAATCCGTGACATTCCTTCCGAAGCGGCAAGGACAAACTTCTGATGTAGGTGGAGCAGAAGATGACTATCGTGCAGAGCAGTATACAGAGCAGTCCTATCCGGACAACGCCTTTCCATCCACTGAGAGTGACTGATGCGTAACATGAACAGACAAGTGCAGATATCATTAAGTGGGAGTTTCTTCATGCTTCAAGGTGGGAGAATTTAACGTGGAGCGAGGCAGACTATTTCAGCGACGCAGGGTATGTCGTTTTTGTCATGAGAGCACTCCCCTTGATTTCAAGGATGTTCCGTTGTTGAGGAGTTTCTTAACTGAACGGGGACGCATTATCCCAAGACGGACGTCGGGAAATTGCATGCGCCATCAACGCAAATTGACCGTTGCCATTAAGCGTGCAAGAAGCATTGCCCTGCTAGCTTTTGCTGAAGAGCGTTAATCACTCGGGGACATTTGTGGCTATGGTGAGTGTGAGTGTTTGCTTGCTTGCCAATGGCAATAGGGCAAAAAGAACTCGACTCCAAGGGCGGGGAGGATGATCCAGATGGCCTCGCTTGAAATTAGTTTGAGCGATGTTCCTTCCGAAGGTCTAGGGTTTGTTAGTGCAGTCACTCGCATGGACCTGGATCTTAGAGCAGGTGATCCAGAATTCCACGGTGACCTTGATTTTTCAAGCCGGATCTATGCTGATGCTAAGGAGGCATGGGTCTATGGGTTGCTCCGAGGGGTTTTGAATCAGGAGTGCGTGCGGTGTTTAGGCCTCTTTGAGAAAGTGTTGACCGTCCCGATTTCGGCGCATTACCGGAGTGAGGACATTGACTCTACAAAAAAAAAGTTTAAGGGACGCAAGAAGGATGAGAGCAAGTCACCAGAAGAGGATGTCGACAGCTATCTCATTTTGAATTGTCGGTTTGATTTGGGCGAAATGCTTCGGGAACAATTGCTTTTATCGATTCCCATTCAGGCCTTGTGCCAACAACGATGTCAGGGGCTGTGTCAGGCATGCGGTCAAAATCTGAATCAAAGGCAGTGCGGGTGTGAGGTATTGGATACGGAGTCGCCTTTTGCTATTCTTCGAAGAAGATTTTCTTTTGGAAAGAACCTACAAGAATAAACCAAAAGAGAAAGAGGAAATCAGAACAGCAACGAAGGCTTTTTGAGGGAATATCATGGCAAATCCGAAGCACAGACATTCAAAGGCGAGGCGGGATAAACGGCGAACTCATAAAAAACTCATTCCACCGAGTTTTTCCATTTGTCCTCAGTGTCATGAACGCATGTTGCCACATCGTACCTGTCTCTCTTGCGGTTACTACAAAAAAGTAGCCATCATTGCCGTCGAAGAGGGCTGAAACCTTCCTTCCTCAACCCTAATAGGGTCACCACGAAACATTCATGAAAATTGCGATTGATGCGATGGGCGGGGATCATGGTCCTGCCCCCGTCGTTGACGGTGCGATCCAGGCGCTTAAGAAACTTGATATTGAGTTGGTTTTGGTTGGCCAACAAGACCAAATTCAAGAAGAGCTTAGTCGAGTTCAGTGCACTGATGCGCGATTGACGATTCGACATGCTACCCAAACGGTTGGGATGCATGAATCGCCGGCCCAAGTGGCCAGAAAAAAACGCGATTCATCAATCTGGGTTGCCACCAATATGGTGAAATCTGGGGAAGCTGATGCTGTGGTCAGCGCGGGAAATACCGGGGCGACTATGGTCTCCGCTTTTTTCCTGCTTGGAGCGATCAAAGGAGTCGAACGTCCCGCTATTTGCGCCACTCTCCCGACTTTGGAAGGCACCGCGATTATGTTGGATGTCGGTGCGACCGTTGATTGTACGGCTCGTCAACTGTACCAGTTTGGTATTATGGGCCATGAGTATGGGAAACATTTATTGGGGAAAACTAAGCCTCGCGTGGCGCTATTGAGTATTGGAGAAGAAGATACCAAAGGCAATGAAGTCACGAAGGAAGCGCTTCGATTGCTTAGAGAGAGTCCGTTGAATTTTATTGGAAATTTGGAAGGGCGTGATGTGTATCGCGGGAGTGCGGACGTCATCGTCTGCGACGGGTTTCTCGGGAATGTCTCATTAAAAATTTCCGAAGGTCTTGCTGATGCAATGAAAAAAATGTAGATGCGGGAAGTGATGGCTTCATGGATGGGCAGACTCTCATTGCCATTTATCACAGGCCCACTCAAGCGTCTACAGCGACGAACCGATAACGCCGAATATGGGGGCGCGCCTTTGTTGGGCGTGAACGGGATTAGCATGATTTGCCATGGTCGGTCATCGGCTAAGGCGATAAAAAATGCTATTTTTCGTGCAGAGGCTTTAGCCACCGGGCGCCTCATTGAACTCATTCAGCGGGATATTGAAGAAAGTTTAACTCAACCTGCGATCATGGGCCCACAGTGGGGTTAAGAATGAGAAGCCAAATTCTTGGCACAGGAGCTTATGCTCCAAAGCAAGTGTTAACGAATGGTGATCTCGAAAAAATAGTGGAAACGTCCGATTCGTGGATTGTCGAACGAACCGGAATTCGCGAACGTCGGAAAGCTGCTGCTGGTGAGGCTTGTTCAGATCTTGGAGTTCAAGCCGCTCAGCAAGCATTAAGTGCCGCAAATATTCGAGCCTCCGATCTTGACCTCATTGTCCTTGCGACATGTACTGGGGACTCTCCACTCCCATCAACAGCTTCCCTTATCCAGTATCGACTTGGTGCGAGCCGAGCTGCGGCCTTTGATATTTCCGCCGCCTGCTGCGGGTTTATATTTGCTTTGTCAGTAGCCGATGCATTTATTCGATCTGGGCAATATCGTTATGTTTTGGTTGTTGGGTCCGAGGTCATGTCGACGGTAACTGATTGGACAGACCGTAATACTTGTGTACTGTTCGGTGATGGAGCTGGGGCTGTGGTTGTCGGTCCAACGGAGGACGATCGCGGGGTATTGTCGATTCATCTGCACGCTGATGGTCGGTTCTCTGATCTTATCTGTGTTCCAGGGGGAGGGTCATCCATACCAGCTTCGGAATACATGGTCGTTGAGCGATTGCATTATGTCAAAATGCGTGGCAATGAGACCTTTAAAATCGCAGTAAAAACCATGGAAGGAGCAGTTCGTGAGGCATTAGCTGCCGAGAATCTTTCCGTAGAGGATATTGATTTTTTACTGCCGCACCAGGCGAATATTCGAATTCTCAAGGCTGTGGCTCAACGACTTAGCTTACCTTTCCACAAGTTGATCATGAATTTAGATCGTTTTGGGAATACATCTGCAGCTTCTATTCCCCTGGCCTTGGATGAAGTCGTCAGGGCTGGACAAATTTCATCGGGAAGCTTAATAGTTCTTGCCGCTTTCGGGTCAGGGCTGACTTGGGCTTCTGGAGTCGTCCGATGGTAAGACACAGCGTGGTGAGTCAAAACCTACAGAGAATGCGACCTGGCATGTGAAATGTGAAGAAAGGGAACGTGATGCTAACCAATGAGCAACCATTGAAAGGTGAATGGGCCTTAATCTTAGGAGCATCCAGCGGATTTGGAGAGGCTGTGGCTTTGGAGTTAGCAAGGTTGGGCATGAATATTTTCGGAGTCCATCTTGATAGAAAATCCACCCTTCCTAATGCCGGGCGGATTGTTGGGGAAATTAAAAACCTTGGCGGCGAAGCCATTTTTTGGAATGTGAATGCCGCGGATGCGGAGAAACGAAACAAAGTTGTCGATTCTATCCAAGATCAGTTTAAGAATTCTAAGGGTAAAACCATTCGAGTCTTGCTACATTCCTTGGCTTTTGGGACGCTTAAACCATTTATTGCGAAAGCAAGCTTGAATGCCGTGAATAAATCTCAAGTGGACATGACTTTGGATGTTATGGCTAATAGTTTAGTGTATTGGACCCAGGATCTGGTAGCTGCCGACCTGATGGGGCAAGGAGGTCGTATCTTTGCCATGACCAGCGCGGGTGGGGTCCGAGTGTGGAAGACCTACGGCGCGGTATCAGCCGCCAAGGCTGCGCTAGAATCTCATGTTCGCCAGCTAACTCTTGAACTCGCGCCGATGGGCATTACCGCGAATGCTATTATGGCCGGGGTGACGGACACTCCTGCGTTACGAAAAATTCCTGGATCCGATGAAATGATCACGTGGGCCGGACGGAAGAATCCCTCTGGACGATTGACCACTCCCAAAGATGTGGCCGAAGTCATTGGATTGCTCAGTCATCCGAAAGCACAGTGGATGACGGGGAATGTGTTGTGTGTGGATGGCGGAGAATTTATCGTCGATTAATAGGTGTTTGCAAAGTTTGTTCGGCAAGATCGCAAACCCGTTAGGAAATAAGGAATATTTTAGAAACTCAAAAAATTTTTCGTTGACTTTGGCAATGGATTCACTCATATCTTAGCTCCCTATGTCTGACAAGATTGGTTTTATTTTTCCGGGTCAGGGTTCCCAAGCTGTGGGCATGGGCCAGGCTTTTGTAGAGAACCAACCCGATCTTCGGAAATTCTATGCTGATGCGAGCGCTATTCTAGGATACGATCTTGCGGCGTTGTGCTTTGAAGGGCCGGCGGAACAACTGAACAATACCGAATTTACTCAACCGGCTCTGCTGGTAACAAGTATCGTGGCTTTAGAAGCCTTGGGGTCAGCTTTACAGCCTGCAGTGGTCGCCGGACATAGTCTCGGTGAGTACTCTGCTCTCGTTGCAGCTGGGGGTATTAGTTTTCAAGATGCCGTGCAGCTTGTTCAGAATCGGGCAAAATTTATGG
>CAZGFV010000056.1:0-1657 GCA_964524575.1 uncultured Nitrospiraceae bacterium | reverse complement strand
CCTTCCGGTAGCGGACTCGTTGCTGCTGTCTTAGGATTAGCTCCAGAGGAAGTCAAGCGAGCTTGTGAGGAAGCTCAATCAGAAGGGGTTGTTTCGGCAGCGAATTTTAATGCTCCAGGACAAGTCGTCATTGCAGGGGAAACGGCAGCAGTAGAACGAGCCATCGAATGCGCAAAGGCCAAAGGGTGCAAACGAGCCATTCCGTTGCCAGTGAGTGTGCCTGTGCATACGGCATTGATGAGATCAGCGGCTGATCGGTTAACCCCTTTTGTTGAATCAGCTTCTTTGTCAAACTTACGGGTACCCCTAATTAATAATGCTGAGGCAAGACCTTTAAGCAAAGCCTCGGAGATTCGGGCATCACTTATTCAACAATTACCTTCGTCTGTGCTTTGGGAGCAGTCCATTCGTGTGATGGGGGAAATAGGCGTGACGACATTTGTTGAAGTGGGCCCTGGAACTGTTTTAACCGGTTTGGTTAAACGAATATTGCCAGAGGCCACCTTATGCAATGTACATAATCCGGAATCCATGAAAAAAACTTTAGCAGTCTTGAGGAAAGTGGCATAATAGTTTGATTTTTTTTGAAAATTAAGCGAGGTGGTGGTGCTAGAAGGAAAAAAAGCGGTGGTGACTGGAGCTGCCCAGGGTATTGGGCAAGCGATTGCCGAGATATTGGCGCAAGGTGGAGCGGATGTAGTAGTCGCGGACCTTGATGCTGGACGTTGTCAGGAGACTGCGGATCGGGTAAAGAAGCGAAATCGGCAGGTTCTTCCTCTTTCTGTTAATGTTGGGAATTGGGAGGATGTTAAGGCTTTGGTTGATAAAGTTGTTAAGGATTGGGGACGAATTGATATTTTCGTAAACAATGCCGGCATTACACGGGAAGGTCTGGTGGTGCGCATGAAGGAAGAGGATTGGAATGCCGTTATTCAAGTGAATCTGACTGGCACGTTTTATTGTATCAAGGCAGTCCTCGGTCCTATGTCCAAACAAAGGTACGGGCGGATTATAAACATGGCCTCCGTGGTTGGACTCATGGGAAATGCGGGGCAGGCGAATTATGCGGCGTCAAAAGCCGCGGTAATTGGGTTGACGAAAACGATTGCTCGAGAGTATGCCAGCCGGAATATCACGGTCAATGCAGTGGCTCCAGGCTTTGTTGACACAGCCATGACGCAAGCCTTAGGTGATGATGTTAGGGAAATGCTTTCAAAGCAAATTCCCTTGGGACGTTTGGGAGAGGTTGGTGATATAGCAGAAGCGGTCCGGTTTCTTGCTTCGGATGCCGCAAGCTATATTACCGGACAAGTATTGCATGTAAATGGTGGCATGTATATGGCCTGATGCGTGACAGCGAGTGTGTTCCGCTGTCTGCCTGACAGGCGTTTATTAACAGGAGGTGGTAAGTTCGATGGCAGTTGAAGAACGGATTAAAAAAATCATCGCAGAGCAGTTAGGTGTGGAAGAGGATGAAGTCGTACCTGAAGCCTCATTTGTCGAAGACTTAGGCGCGGATTCCTTGGATACAGTTGAACTAGTAATGGCGCTTGAAGAGGAATTTGATGTTGAAATTCCGGATGAAGATGCGGAGAAAATCCAGAAAGTTTCTCAGGCGGTTGACTATATTAAAGAAAAAACTTGATTGCGCAGTTTG
>CAZGFV010000055.1:3274-7764 GCA_964524575.1 uncultured Nitrospiraceae bacterium | reverse complement strand
GCGATCGGGTGAAAGCCATTCGTCAGTGCCTTACCCCTTCGCGCGGGCTATTGGTAACTGGTGCTGCGTATGAAGGTCTGGGCATTCCTGATTGTATTCGTGATGGACAAGAGACTGCGAAAACGCTAAGTGCGGCGCTATGGAAGAACGCCTATTAGTGAGTTTTCCAAAGCAGAGGTAGTGAAGCACCCATGACGGATTCACATGAAACCGTAAGGGTTCATGTTCTAGTAAGCGGCCGAGTGCAAGGTGTGGGGTTTCGGGCGTTTACTTCCCGTCAGGCTCATGCTCGTGGTTTGGCTGGCTGGGTGCGGAACCTAATTGATGGACGAGTGGAAATGGAAGTGCAGGGTTCAAGGTTTAGTGTAGATCGGTTTTTAGCAGACATGCGTCGGGGGCCAACTTTATCGAGCGTGGAGCATGTTAATCTATATTGGGTTGAGCCAGGTGGAGGGGGAACTGACTTTGAGGTCTTATATTAATCCACTTATTACGGGATTTAGGTGAGCGTGGCCGTATTCGTCTTGCTTGATACCGGAAAGGGTTGATAATGGATTATAAAAATATGATTCGGAAAATCCCAGATTTTCCAAAACCGGGAATTTTATTTTATGACATTACTACGCTCCTCAAGGATTCCAATGGATTTCAACAAATTATTCGTGACTTGACTGATCATTACCGCAATGAAGAGATCAGTCAGGTTGTGGGCATTGAATCAAGAGGCTTTATTCTTGGGGGGGCACTGGCTTCAAATCTCAATGCAGGGTTTGTGCCGGTGCGAAAATCAGGAAAATTACCGGCCGATGTATTTGAGGTGAAATATAACCTTGAATATGGATCGAATTCCTTAGCGATTCATCGGGATGCCGTGGAAATGGGTGAGCGAGTACTGGTGGTGGATGATTTGCTGGCTACAGGTGGGACGGCAGCGGCAACGGTGCACCTTCTGCAACAATTAGGAGGTGAAATAGTCGGCTGTGCTTTTTTGGTAGAACTTTTGGCCTTGAGGGGAAGAGAAAAATTAGATGGATGTACAGTCCATTCCTTGCTGTCCTATTCTTGATATTGTATGATCCGCGACTTCTCGAAGATTTCAAGGTCGGAGCGAGTTGATTTCGGAAGAAAAAATGGGGCGCTCTTTTGCTCTTCTAAACAGAAGAGGGTTTGAAAAGGAGATATAGGATGAAAGCGAAGTCCACCAAGAAAACCGGGAAGGCGATCACCAATTCAGCTAAAGCCAGTAGTGTGAAATCGAAAGCTACCAAGGCTTCGACTACTGCTAAGGTGAAGCGTATAGCACGAGCAAAGCCTGAGCCTGCTGCCAAGTCTAGAACTTCCAAATCAGGCACTCGGAAATCCAAGGCTTCGAAATCCAAGGCTCCGAAATCCAAGGATGTGCGATAAGTCAGTACCCGCAGCAAGTCTCTTCGGAATATTTTGTTGGCCAAGCGGGAAGCTATTATGACGCAAATGCGGGAGCAACTTGGTCAATCTTTGACGGATGATCAGCAACGTCGTCTGGAGTCCGCGATGGATAGCGGCGATCAGGCCTTATTTGCCCTCGCACGAGAAATGGGAAACTCTCATCAAGAAATGCGTAATCGTGAACGTCAGATGATTGAGGAGGCCCTGTCAAGCCTTGAGGAAGGGACCTATGGACAATGTGCAGAGTGTGACGCAGAAATCAGCGAAAAACGAGTGCAAGCCTTACCCTTTGCCCGCTATTGCATTGAGTGCCAATCTCGTTTGGAATTACTCGAAAAAATCGAAAAAGGGGAGCAACGTACCTAAAATTTAAGGCACGAGCCATAGTGGTGTACGCACCCATGGTTTTTATCTTCGTGTATATTATTTTTCCCAATTATCCCCTTCCATATTTTAGCTCCCCTTCTTTTGGTCCTTTCTGTCTAGCCCGATTAACTTTTAACGTTTCAAAATCTGTCTTTCCGTTGCCAACTTAAGCGGGAACAGGTACGTTGGCGCTAGATTACAAGCAGTCCTTTTAATGTTCTACACCTTGTCGTGGTATTTAGAAGATTGATTAGGGGGGAATGGCAGTGAGGGCAGTAGTTTTAGTCAGTGGAGGCCTGGATTCTACTGTCACTGCTGCTGTGGCAAAAGAAGAAGGCTGGGATCTATACCTTTTGACGGTGGTATACGGGCAACGGCACCAGATTGAAGTTTCTTGTGCTGAGCAAATTGCCTCCTGGGTCAGAGCAGAAGATCACAAGATAGTCACGCTTGATCTAAGGATATTTGGAGGGTCAGCCATTTTCGGAGATGGAGATGTACCTAAAAATCGCTCTGAACAAGATCGTGGTGAGGATATTCCCGTGACCTATGTTCCGGCTAGAAATACGGTCTTCTTGGCGTTGGCCTTGGGTTTTGCAGAAACGGTCCAGGCGCGGAGTATTTTTATTGGAGCGAATATTTTGGATTACTCTGGTTATCCAGATTGCCGTTCGGAGTTTTTGCAGGCTTTCCAAGAAGTCGCGCGATTGGGTACGAAGATGGGAGTTGAAGGAAGTACAATTAAGATTAATGCTCCCCTCCTACAACTTGAAAAATCGCAAATTATTCAGCGAGGAATAGACTTAGGAGTACCTTTCGAATCTACACATAGTTGCTATGATCCTGACGCAGCGGGTGTCTCCTGCGGGCAGTGTGATAGCTGCCTAATACGATTGGAAGGGTTTCGCCATGCGGGCTTAGAAGATCCTATTCCGTATCAGGTTCGATAGGAGGAAATGGTCATGGATGCTAAGTTGAAGTATTTTTGGATTATATTTCTGATCGTACTTGGTTTTTTCTGGGTCCTTTCAGTTGGTTGTTCTCCAGAGGGAAAAGAATCTCATTCTTCTCATTCCATCATGAAAGCTACTGCGGCAAATGGTCTTTCACCATTAGAAGAAGGCCAATAAGTGATTCAGTTGCCCGAAGAGTTTCATCAGGGTGAGGAACGGTTTAATGTATTGTGTTCGCGCTGTCATGGTTTGCATGCACGGGGCACGGGCAACGGGCCGCCGTTGGTACATAAGATTTATGAGCCGTCGCATCACGGAAATTTTACCTTTCAGCGGGCTGCAGCTCAGGGGGTTCGTGCGCATCATTGGGAATTTGGCAACATGCCAAAGATTGTCGATGCCTCACCGGATGATGTGATATTAATTATTCAGTATGTGCGTTGGTTGCAGCGTGAGGCGGGAATCCACTGAGGCGCTATTGACAAAGTCCACCAGTTGGGTTCTCGGCTCTGCGGATCTTCGAACTGATAGGTTTGCCCCTTCTGGTTTGCGTTCATCCCGTCAAAGGATCTTCGTTTTTTTTGCTGGCCTTTATGAGAGCGCATCAATTTTTGGGAAAATGCTAAGCCCCTGTTAGGGGAGTGTGAAGCGTCATTTGAGTAAGAACAAACTTCAGAAAGACGCCCGATGGTTTTTTATTTTTGTATCGTGTAGACCAGGTGGGTATCGGTTTGGGAGACACCTTCGATGGCATGAATGCGAGTCAAGACCAGTTGGGTAAGAGCTTCTTGGTTTGCCACTTCCACGCGGGTAAAGATATCTGGTTTGCCCCAGCATGCATCGATTATTTTGACTTCGGGGATTTCTTCTAACAGTTTTGTAACGTTCGCAGTTTGTTGAGGAAGGACGTTAATTAACACATACGCACTTTCCATTATGTACTTAACTCCCTGTTGTGGTGTCTATTAGTGTTTGGCCAAGCCGGCGTTAACAAACGCCCAAGGCTAACGTAACTAAGTCCCTCAAATCAAGAAAGTTTTCGTAGAATAGTACTTAAACTGTTCATGAAGTGCGAAAAAGTGGGTCGGAAACCTAGTCTAGGGTCCTTTCTAGTTCCAGAACCATAGATTCAATTCGGTCGAATCCTGATTGCCAAAACTTCTTGGAACATATATCAACTCCTAAGGGCTTGAGCAAATCCACTGGGCTTTTTGCAGGCCCACCCCCTAATAAATCCAGATACTTAGGAATAAACGATAGCCCTTCTTGTTGATATTGTTCATAGAGGGCTAAGACCAGTAGGTTTCCAAAGCTGTAAGCATAACAATAGAACGGGCTGCGATAGATATGCGGGATCGTAATCCATTCCCATTTAAATTCTTCGGGGATGTTCACGGTTTGGCCAAATTGCTCTTTGAGGAGCATGAGGTAGGTCTGGGCGAGACTATTTACAGTGGCACCTTGGGAGATGTGTTCATGAGCTTCGTTCTCAAATTTCACAAAATAGGCTTGGCGGAGGATGGTGGCGTAAAGGTTATCGAGCTGACCTAGGAGTAGGCTCTGCTTCATGCGGGGGTTTTTTACCTCTTGCAGCAAGGCCTGGGAGAGTAATTGTTCACCAAACACCGATGCGGTTTCGGCTAAAGGCAAGGCGGAATGAAAGGTGAATATTGAATGGTGCTTGGCCATCATGGCGTGTACGGCGTGTCCTAATTCATGAGCAAGGGTGGCTACATCTCGTGC
>CAZGFV010000055.1:0-3142 GCA_964524575.1 uncultured Nitrospiraceae bacterium | reverse complement strand
CTCCGCTGGCCTTGCCAGGTGTAGGGCCCACGTCGATATGACCATCCGCAAACACTTGGTGGGTGTGTTGGGCCAGTTTTGGAGAAAATCGTTCGTATGCGGCGAATACCAACTTCTTAGCTTCATCAAATGGATAGGAGGTTTTAGCCTTTTGGGTTGGAGCATAGATGTCGTAACGGCTCAATTTGTTAATCTTACAAATTTTGGCTTTGAGTCGGAAGAATTCTTGAAAAACTACTCGATTTTTCCTTGTACAGGCTAAAAGGGTTTTTACGGCTTCGTCTGGAATGTCGTTGTGAATATTCCGTACGGCTATGGGCGAGGTGTGATGTCGTAGTTCAATGCCTTCATTTTTCCAGTCGTTTACGAGTGCTTTGTAAATTTCTCCAAGCACGTCGCTATGGTCGGAATAAATACGAAAGAGTTCTTGATAGGCGCGTTTCCGAATATTGGCTGAGGTGTGTCGAAAGAAGGCGGATAATTGCTCGCGGGAAAGAGGCTTGCGGGCACCTTTTTCCGGTGAGGGAAAGGTGAAGCTGTTAGTGAGTACCTCGTAGAGTGAATCTAGAACTGATCGGCCTGTGGTGTTTTTGATATTGATAATGCGTTCTTCTGGTTCAGTAAGCGCATGAGGCTTCATGCGACGCAAGGAGGCTAGGTAATATCGATTCGATCCGGTATTGGCGAGAAACTTTTGTGCGGAACGATTGGAGAGTTGTTGCCACCAGAGATCAAAAAAAAGTACGCGATTCGAGACGTTTGCAAGGCGTTCTCTGACTTTGGCCCCAAATGCTCGGGCTTTTTGGTCCGTAGTATTTTGTGCGAACCATAGATGGGAATAGGCGCCCAATCGACTACTAGAGATTGCAATATCTTCCATGAGGCACAATCCTGTAGAAAAGGTTTTAGATAAAGTTTTTTCTGTGAATGAGGGCCGAAGTTTCTCAAGGAACGAGATTTTTGTATTGAGTGTTTTTGAGATGGCATCCAGATCTTTCTCAGGATTTTTGAGTAAATGCTTTAAATTCCATTGAGGAAGAGAAGGCGACGTATTTATGGGCATGCGGATGTCCTTTACTGATGAGTGAGTGAAAGACAAATGTTTGGCGTCGGTTTTTATGATAATTGGTCTGTGACGTCAAGAGCAAAGAGAGAAATATACTTGCTAAAATGACAATTAAACATTACAATTGATATATGCTAGAAAAGAAGAAAGTCAATCGGCAGCTAGAACGAGGTTCGGGGATCAGGAATCGGCTGCGCGACTATCGGTTGGTGGTTGGGTTATCTCAGGGCGACTTGGCGTCTCGCGTGAAGATCACTCGGCAAGCTCTGTATGCCATGGAAATGAATCATTATCTTCCGGGGACGGAAGTGGCTTTAAAGTTAGCGATGGTTCTTGGGTGTAAGGTGGAGGATTTGTTTTCGATTGAAGACCGTGACGAGATTATTGAGGCCGATTGGGTAGGTGATCGACAGGCTGGGCAGAATTCGTCCCGCGTTAAAGTAGCGTCGGTGGGTGATCGGGTGTTGGCCAAGCCTGTTTCAGATTTGGGTAGTATATTAAATTACACCGTTCCGGCAGACGGGATTCAATTGGGTCGCGGCTCTAAACTATCTCGAGTGTCAGGTTCATCTAATCGTATTTATGTTCGGCTTTTAAAACCGCTAAAAGATATTGAGCGTCAAGTCGTTGTTGCCGGTTGTGATCCAGCAATTTTTTTAGCTGGGGAACATATTCGACAGCATGGAGGGGATGCGTCGGTTTTAGGTTGGGGAATGGGAAGCTTGGCGGCCCTGCAGACTTTAAAGCGGGGAGAGGTACATGTAGCAGGCATTCATGTGGTAGATCACCGATCGGGCACGTATAACCTCCCGTTTCTACGTCGTTACCTGAAGGGTTGTCATGTAACCGTCGTTCGATTTGCCGCATGGGAAGAGGGTCTATTAATCCCAAAAGGCAACCCTAAAAAAGTCTGTGGGATTGAGGATTTGACAAGATCAAATGTTCGGCTAATAAATCGTGAACAAGGTGCTGGGGCCCGCTATCTACTTGATCATTTGTTAGAGCAATCAGGAATTTCAAGTAAAAAGATTCGTGGCTATGAGACTCAAAGTTTTTCACAGCTTGAATTAGGGCGCTCTGTTGCGGAGGGAAATGCAGATGTTGGCATTGGTGCGCAGGCTATAGGGGTTTTTTATGATCTTGACTTTATCCCGCTGCAAGAAGAGCGCTACGATCTTGTGATACCGACTAAATACCTTCATTCGCATCCAGGAATGCAGATGTTTTTGGACACCTTAGTGACCCGTGGGTTTCGACAGGAAATTGAAGCTCTAGGAGGCTATGATATGAAAGAAATTGGAAAAATCATTGAATAGGAAAGCATCTAGCTAACCATTTCAAAATTTCCCGCCATCTGGAGTTTTTACGCATTCTGCGTAATTACCAAAATTTCAATCTTTACAGTTCGCTTAAACTCAAAACTTTGATTTTATTAAGAAAATATGGCGTAGATAAAAGTAAAGTAAACTAGACAAAATATAAGAAATAAATTACACTTATGAATTCATAAACTATCTGCAGAAATATGGTGTGGATGGTGAGAAATTTAGCGTGAACAAGATGATTGCAGTCCGAATTTGTCAATATATTTTCCTTGGTCTTGTTTTATTATTTGGAATGAGTTCGACGACGATAGCATCAATGAAAGAGTATGAAAGCGCGGATGCGGTGCTTGTTCACTCAAAAGAAAGGGTGTGGAATCGATATATAAAGAACGCCTTAAACCTTCCCAATTGGATGGACTTGGGGTTGGAGCAACGCACACGATTTGGAGTGTACGATCACCCGTGGCGTTCAAGTCAGTCGTTAGGCCGAACTGATCCTCAAATTGAGCAACGGTCTCGGGTGCGTGTTGGGCTTAACAGGGGATCAATTAAGTTTTTATTTGAAGGACAGGACTCGCGAACGCATCTTGATGATTCCAGTGATTTTGTAAATAACACGATTGTCAATCAAATGGAGATTTTGCAGTTAGTGGTTTCTGCAACTGCTGAGAATATGTTTGGCATGGGACTTCGCGCCGATCTTCATGTTGGTAGGTTCACGATGGATTTCGGGAGGGGATGGCTGATTTGG
>CAZGFV010000054.1:6944-7841 GCA_964524575.1 uncultured Nitrospiraceae bacterium | reverse complement strand
CGCAATCAATTCGGGAGAGACAGCCCTTCAACAAATGATCCGCCAGCACCAATATATCTTCCTTTCGCTCTCGCAAAGCAGGAAGCCTCACTTGAACCACATGAAGCCGATAATATAAATCTTCTCGAAAACGACCTTCCTCCACTTCTTTTTTTAAATCTTTTTGAGTGGCACACACGAGCCGAACATCACATTCAATGGTCTCTGTTCCCCCAACTCGTTCGAACTGACGTTCCTGAATGACCCGCAGGAGTTTCACCTGAACCATTGGTGAAATTTCGCCGATTTCATCTAAAAATAGTGTGCCCTTGTGTGCTAATTCAAAGCGCCCTCGTCGTTGCTTGATTGCTCCCGTGAACGCACCCTTTTCATGACCAAACAATTCAGCTTCAAGCAACGTCTCCGGCAATGCGGCGCAACTAACTTTGATCAAGGCTTGATCCTTTCGTGGACTGTTTCGATGAATGGCATTTGCGAATACTTCCTTCCCTGTCTCACTTTCTCCCGCGTTCAGCACGGTGGCATCCGTCGATGATACAAGTTTAATTTTTTCTACGACCTGCCGCATACGGGCATGCTTACCAATAATCCCCTCAAAACTAAACTTGCCTTCGAGTTCCTGCCGAAGCGCGGTGTTTTCTTGTCTCAACGCCACCACTTTCGTCGCACGATCTACCGTGAGTAACAATTCATCCATAGAAAAAGGCTTGGTAATATAGTCAAAGGCGCCCAGTTTCATGGCTTGGACAGCAGTACCCACCGAACCATGCGCGGTAATGACAATCACTTCTGTATCCGTAGAACTTTCCTTGCACGCTTGAACGACTTGCAAGCCATCGCTGCCAGGCATACGTAAGTCCGTTACCACCAAATCGAGCCGTCGTACATGGAGTAATC
>CAZGFV010000054.1:0-6934 GCA_964524575.1 uncultured Nitrospiraceae bacterium | reverse complement strand
GAGAGACGCATGAGTGGTTCATCATCAATAATTAAGACCGACCGACCCTTCATGAAACCCTCGCAGTAGGTACTCGAATAGCACTACGTGGTAATTTGATCGTGAAAACTGTCCCCTGCCCTTCTTCACTTTCTACTGACAATTCACCGCCATGGCGTTCAACAATTCCCAAACTCACCGACAGGCCTAGGCCCGTGCCTTCGCCCGTCCGCTTGGTGGTAAAAAAAGGATCAAAAATGTGTGGCCGAACCTCCGATGAAATTCCAGGCCCTGTATCCGCCACCTCGATTGCACATACTTCTCCAACTAATTGTGTTCGCAATGTAATCATTCCTCCCTGTTGAGTTGCCTGTATGGCATTTAGCAGCAAATTCGTAACCACTTGTTCAATCATATATGGGTCCACATATAACGACGGCAGATCAGCGGCAAAATGTTTTTCCAGCTTCAAGCCTTTTTCCACAATCGCATGATTTGTCAGCACAAGCACTCGGTCGATCAAGACATTTACTTCACTCATAACAAATTCTGGTTCTCGTTGCTGGGAGAAATCAAGCAACTGGCGGACGATTTTCTGCGCACGACGAAGACCATCTTCCATATAAACGAGGTATTCCTCTTGCCTTCCCAGAGCTAATGTCCCTTTTCTGATGTTATACAAACAGTTCAGTATGCCCCCAAGCGGATTATTAATTTCATGCGCCACCCCAGCGGCTAATTTGCCAACTGAAGCAAGACGTTCGGTATTTCGAATGTGCTGCTCCATGCTTTTTCGATCAGTAATATCGCGCGCAATCCCCAAAGCACCCACTACCGCATCCTGATCATTACGAAGAGGAGACACACTGACTAACACTGACCGGACTTCTCCAGTCCCACTGACAACTTCTACTTCATACTCTTGTTTCACATACACATTTAAAATTTCTTTTAATCGACGACCACGATGTCGTTTCGATAATAGACTTAAAAAGGGTCGGCCCAACAAGTCTTCTTTTTGATAGCCCCAATTTTCGACCTTATTGTTGACATAGGTAAAACACTGATCATTATCTAGTGTATAAATAACATCATTGGCATTTTCCAAAAGACTTTCCAAATACAATTTCGTCTGCTGAATTTCCAGAGTACGTTCCTGTACCTTTTCTTCCAACTCTTCATTATACCGATGCAGCGTGGCCTGTAATTGTTTGCGTTCGGTAATATCCCGAAGTTGCACCATAACCAAGATAGCAGCTTCTTGTTCAACCCGAATAAGATCCATTTCCACCGGTAGTATCCTGTTTTCGGCATGACAAACCTCGATCTCCGTGGTCAAAACTTTTTCTTTGTCGAATACCACATTCTGAAATAAATCTTTCGCGTTTCTCCTAAATGGTTCTGCTATCAACTCCGCCAGGGGATGATGAACCAAGCTTGCCTCTTCATAGCCCAAAACTTCTTGCTCACGCTCATTTACCGCAACAATAACTCCCGTGGAATCCACCATCAAAATCGAATCGGCAGAACGATTAAACAATGCCCGATACCGCTTCTCCGATTGCGACAACTGATAGGTTTGAGCCGCAACCTCGTCCTCCAACTTTGTCGTGTATTGTTCAATCTGCCGCTGTAGCACTTTTCGTTCGGTTACGTCACGGACAAAGGCCCGAGTATGGACTAATTCTCCAGATGTGGAATCCACTAAGGCCGTGGAATGGATTTCCACTTCAATATGGGCCCCACTCCGTGTGACAAAAACCTTATCCAACGTTCCTTCGCGTCGATGCGGTAAACGGTAGAAATAATCCATGATTTCTGGTTTCTTGTCATATGGTATGATATCCCAGAGAAACTTCCCCAGCATTTCTTCCAACGAATAGCCCAATTTCTCTAGCTCCGTTTCGTTAACATGAACAAAACGACCAGTCTTATCAATTTGGTGAATCATCTCCGGAGATTTCTCAATTAAATCTCGATACCGTTCTTCCAACTGACGAATCTCCTTCATCTGATCATTCATTTGCGCAAACGACTGCTTCAAATTATTGGCCATTTTATTGAATGCATTGGCTAAATCTTCAATTTCATCACCAGTAGGGAGAATTAGATAATGATCTAAATTACCCGTTCCAATTCGCTGAACACCATCACGCAGAGTTTCAATCGGACTCACAATGCGACGAGCTACGAGAATCCCGATTAGCCATAGTATTCCAAAAACTATGATTCCGTAGGTCGCGACATTGATAAGCATTTGATCCAACGGTGCATAGGTTTCCCGTGGATCTTGACGAACATAAGTCATCCAATACTTCCCTCCAAAACTTTCCGGAGCCAATGGCTCACTAATCCTTAACCGCGCGAAACCCACAATCGAATCCTTTGCCCCATGAGAATCTTGTTCAGCTTGCACCCAACCCCCAGAAGATTGAGCAACCGCAAAAACCAGCGAAGGCTGAACTACATGACGTTCAAGGGAAAGTACCGGACAAATGAGGGGCGTTCCGTCACTAGACATGAGCATGGCATGTCCAGTGGACCCAGCCGAAACCTCGGCAATGGATCGGAACAAAGAGTCCCGTCGCAATAAAATACTCACCGTTCCCAGGGCACGGATTCGTTCTTCATCAAAGATCGGAACAACGACATTGAGCACATGAGTCCCAAATGACGGGTCAAACCTTAAGTCACTCACAAAAATTTGTCCTTCTCCATCATTAAACGCCGCCTTCCACCACAAGCTCTCTCCATGAAAAAATTGGACCTGTGGTAAAGAACTCAACACAATGGCCCCCTGATTATCTGTCACCAGAATTCCTAGGTAATCCGACTTTCGAATGGCATGCCAATCCATTAAATAATTAGTGGCAATTTGATTGACAAAAACCGGAAATTCATCAGGATCTTTGCGCTGCCGCCACTGTTTCCGCCATTCTTCAATAATGGCTTTGATCTTTTCTCGGTCCCGTCCCTCGTAACTTCGATTATTTTCAGTGACCGCTCCTCGAATAAAGGGAATCGTGGCCAATTGCTGAGCTTCATTGATACCGCGAGTAATCTGAGTTTCAACTTTTCTGGCAACCTCAACTGCAATGCCCTTGAAATTGGATCCGCTGGTTTCTCGAAGAGCTCTACGCTCTTCGACATAGGTGAGAAACAAAGAGAGAAGCAGCGGAAGGAGTCCGGCCAAGACCATCCCCAGGATAGTCTTGCGTTGAATACTTTGGGACCACCTCCACCGTTTCATTTCGGTAACAATCCTCAGATTAAAAACTGTAACTTATTAATTTTCTAAAGAATTTTTTCAGGGAAACCCAACCCTTGTCAAGGATTAGATTTATGCAAAAAAGAAGGGAATAAAGACAAAGAAAACCTCAAAATACCAGTTGCTAGGCAGAAAGTTAAAAAACCGCTTGCCTACGCGAAGACGCTTTGGCAAAGCCAAATCCAGCAAGGCCGGGAGGATTTTGGTGAAGGAAGCGTGCAGAAGCAAGTGAGCACAACAAAATTCCAAGAACGATGCTGTGCACCTTTTCAACATCTTGCCTAGCGGCCACGACGCAATAGGCGACCCTCACCCCCTGGCAAAACTAAAAGCAACGGGCTAGCAACAAAAATAGAGGAATAGGTTCCGATCATTGCTCCAAGAAGCAGCGCCAAGGAAAAGTCATGCAAGACTTCTCCACCAAAGAGGGTTAAGGGTAGCAACACCAAAACCACTGTCAAGGTAGTGATCAAGGTTCGACTAAGAACCTGGTTAATACCATTATTGATGATGGTGATAATTGAATCGCGTCGCCGGATACGAAGGTTTTCTCGAATTCTATCGAATACCACTACCGTATCTGTGAGGGAATATCCTGCCAACGTCAATAGGGCCGTAACCACTAACAGAGTAATTTCCTTGTCCAAAATATAATAAATTCCAAGAACAGCCAAGACATCATGAAAAGTCGCGATGGCAGCGGCCACACCGAACCGCAATTCAAACCGGGTAGCCACATAGAGAATAATGCCAATCAAAGAAATGGCGATAGCAAGCAGCGCATCCTGTTGCAACCGATACCCAATGGTTGGGCCAATTTCCGTACTCGAGTCAACAACAAATTTATTATTGGAAAATTCTTTTTCAAAAACTTGAACAATTCGCTCGGCAACTTTCTCTTCAATCGTACTTTCTGTTTTAACCCGGACCAATAGCTTATTATCTTGAGTAAATTCTTGAAGTTCCGCATCTTGAAGATCGTGTTTCCCCAAAGCCTGACGCGCGGCATCAATAGCTACCGGAGTATCAAATTTCAATTGCACCGCGGTGCCGCCCGAAAAATCAATTCCCAGATTGGCCGCGCCTCTTGCAATTTGAATCATGGTAATGAATCCAAGCACCACCAAGATTCCGGAGACAATGAGCGCTGCTTTTCGTTTTCCTATGAAATCAATGTTCGTTTTTCCGACAATTTCTAGCATTTTCAGCCTCAAATTAGATACTCAAACTCTCCATCTTTCGTCGATTCAAAATATCATAAACCACTTTTGTTCCGATCAAGGCCGTGAACAAATTTATCCCAATCCCAAGGCACAGGGTAACCGCAAATCCCTTGATAGGGCCACTACCAAAAACAAATAGCGCGAGCCCGGTAATTAAAGTTGTCACATGTGAGTCTACAATTGTAAGAAATGCCTTATCATAGCCAGCATCCACGGCTAATCGAACCGGTCGCCCTTGACGAAGTTCTTCTCGAATGCGCTCAAAAATGAGAATGTTAGAATCGACCCCCATGCCAATGGTCAGAATGATCCCAGCAATACCCGGAAGAGTTAAGGTGGCATTCAATCCAGACAAGGCTCCGAATAAACAAACCAAATTAAGCGCCAAAGCCGCATCCGCAATAATTCCTGACATCCGATAATAAAAAATCATAAAAATCAACACCACGATTCCCGCGATCATGGTGGTATTTAATCCTTTCTCAATGGAGTCACGACCCAAAGATGGACCGACCGTGAGATCTTGGAGGGTCTTCATCGGCGCGGGTAATGCACCAGCACGAAGCACAATGGCCAAGTCATTAGCTTCATTCGTGGTAAAATTTCCCGTTATTTGAGCCCTCCCCCCAAGAATAGGTTCAGTGATTCGCGGTGCCGAATAGACCGTCCCGTCAAGCACAATCGCCATGAATTTCCCGACATTCTCGGTCGTAAGCTGCCCAAACTCTTTGGCACCTTTGCTATCAAAAGTCACTGACACTAAGGGCTCGTTAAAATCTCCAATCGAAACCCTTGCGTCTTGCAAAACATCCCCTGTCAGGGCTGGAGTTTTGAATACGAGGTAGGGACGACTATATTTGGGAAGATCCTCATCTGATTCAAGTGACTCGAATAATATTTCCGACCCTTCTGGAACTTGACTCACAAATTTTTTACGGGTAGCCCCCTCCTCCGACCGTTCAACTCGTACCGGCAACAGTAGCTTCGGTGCATTAGCTTCATCTAACATTTTGAATTCCAGAAGCGCGGTATCTTGGATCAAAGCCTTTGCCCTCTTGGGATCTTTCACCCCTGGTAATTGAATGACAATCTGGGTTTTACCCTGACGCTGGAGAAGAGGTTCAGTGACCCCAAATTGGTCAATCCGATTCCGAATGGTTTCCAAAGCCTGGTTAATGGCGCCGTTTTTAATACGATCCACATCATCGCTGTCCAACTCATATGCTAAGACTTGGCCTTCTTTGGAAACTTGCGAATAGGATGGAAATGATTCAACAAAAAGGGTGGAAACTTCCTCGAGTTTATCTGACTTAAAAAGTTCAACTGTGACCTGGATACCCTCTTTTCGTTCAATATTTAAAAATTCAATGCCCTCGTCTATTAATAGGTCCCGCATGGCTTTGGCAGTCCGGTCCACGGCAATCTCGACCGCACGGTCTTGTTCAACTTCTAACACAAGATGAATGCCACCCTGCAGGTCAAGGCCTAACGCCACACCCCGAGGTGGTATCAACCACTTCAGGCTGGCAGGTAGAGAGTCATGAATCCCTGGCCATGATGGAATAGATAGATAGAAGGAGAGGAAAGTTAGCCCTAGGACCAACAATAAACGCGCACGAACTTTTTTCATCAGGTAAATCTCCGGAAATTATCCTTCATCAGTAGTTCTCTTGCGAGCAATATTTTCTCGCTGGATTTTGATTTTCGTATTGTCATCGATTTGCACAGTCGCATTATCTTTTTCCAATCGAGTGATCGTCCCCCAAATGCCAGAAGATGCAATGATCTTGTCCCCTTTTTTGAGTTCCTCAATCATTTTTTTGTGATCTTTTTGCTTGCGCTGTTGAGGGAGAATCAAGAGGAAATAGAAAATGACAAAGATCAAAATGAATGGAACTAAGGATAACAAACCTGCTGGACCCTCGGGTGCAGCAGCCCCTTGCGCCCATGCTATATTGGCCATCGATATCAACACAATTTTTGCTCCTTTCGAAGTTTTCCATTTCGGCCAGTCGTGACAACTCCAACTTCTTCAACATAGGCCGTGCTTCGTGGAGAAACTTCTCGCGTGGCATAGAATTGTTCACGAAATTCCAGCAATCGACTCTCTTTAATAGCCTCACGTATTTGCTTCATAAGTTGATGATAATACCACAAGTTGTGAAACGTATTGAGACGAACTCCCAACATTTCATTAGACAAGAACAGATGCCTGAGATACGCTCGAGAATGCTTTTGGCAAACCAAACATCCGCATTGTTTATCAATTGGTGATTCATCACGAGCATATTGTGAATTTTTTATCATCACCCGCCCAGTGGACGTAAACAACCAACCTGTTCGCCCGTGCCGTGAAGGAATCACGCAGTCAAACATGTCTACTCCACGCAGGACACCTTCCACTAAGTCCTCGGGCAATCCCACTCCCATGAGATATCGGGGGCGATCTGAGGGAAGCTCACGA
>CAZGFV010000053.1:0-7921 GCA_964524575.1 uncultured Nitrospiraceae bacterium | reverse complement strand
CAGAATTCATAGTAAGTCGCGATGGAGAACCCCCAAAAACAATTTCCATCGACATTGGTGTGATGCGATTATCAGAGGGTGTCTTAAAAAGTGATCCGCCAACATCTTCTCAAATTCAGGAAGCCGAACAACTCATCCATTCTTTGGCGCAACAGGCATTAGCTACATTGGGTGAGACATCCGGCCTCACGTTTGTGGGAACTGCCGGAACCATTACCTCACTTGCTGCTATTGCCCAAGGCCTAGATGTTTATGATCCTCAACGTATTCATAATTACATTCTCAAACTTGAGATAGTAAGAAAGATCGAACAAACTGTTTTCCCACGAAGAAAGTGCGAACGAGTAGACATACCCGGTCTGGAATTAGGCCGCGAAGAAGTAATCGCTGCCGGAGCCCTTATCTTTCGCTGTATCATGGAAACACTCAAACAAGATCAATGCCTGGTAAGCGAGTACGGACTCCGAGAAGGAGTGTTAGTTAATTTGAGACATGAACCCAATAAAGCAGGAACAACAAAATAGCAAGAAATCATTGCGTGGTCGATAGATTAATCAATTTCAAAATTTATCAGGCCTAATCAAAATGTTTTTTATTATTTTGGTTTGGATAAACAATTTGTCTATTGCTGGCTGTACCAGCGGAATCCGCTCGATTCTTGAAAGGCTGGACGTTTGAAACCACCAGGTTTTTCAAGAATGAGGGCCTTGAAATCCCAAAGACCAAACCATGCTGGATCGAGGACGTTGTGATAGTGCAGGCCGGTAAGTTTGGGCAACGCATCGCCTAGCGATTCTTTTAATTCGGACTCTGTATATGCGCGTACGGCAAATTTTTTCCCTTCGGCTTCTTGTAGACGCCGGATGGCATAGGCAGCACCGGTGCAAAGTACTTGTGTATCCCGTTTAATGGACAAGAGTTGCGGCAACGCATAATATTGTTCGTTGAAGCCTAGCCACTTAGCCACGTGGCGCATATGGGTGTACTGCACTTCGTATTCCGTATGTCCGGGAAGTCGGACAGGATCTGGCCAGCCAGAGTCAATTCCGAACTCAATGAGCAGCGCTCGGCCACCAGGCCGTAACACACGCCATAATTCTATCAAAAATTTAATGGCTCCATAATTAAAGATGGCTTCATCGGGATAAGGTTTATCTAAATTCAATCGAAGTTTTTTAATCAATTCTAAGCTTCGTTGGCGTTCCTCGGTTGTTCCCTCCCCCGATTCCAATTCTTCCTTTGCAAAATGAGTTGGAGTCATGTCTGCAAGATTTTCATTGTCAATGACGAGATCTACGCTTGCATCTGCTAACGGCAGATATTCAGCGTTAGCATTAAGCGCATGAGCCGACCATCCGGCGTTTGCGGCCAAGTCGAGTTGAGAATGAAGAAATGGACGAGTCAGATCTAGAAAAATGTATTCGACATTTCGTCTTTCAACAGGCGAGAGTTCTTTGGCCATTTCCTGCGAGAGGTAGCCCAACCCCGCTCCAACCTCAACGATCCGCTTGGGTTTTGGGTTCCACCACCCCAGCTGCCGAAGGGTTTTCGCAAGAAGTTGACCATAGGATAAGCCGTGAAGTGCTTCGCAAGGCTCACGAAACAAATGCGAGACCGTGGTTTCAACAATTTCAAAATGTCCATGATGGCTTTGGATGCCTTGATGGTGGAATTCCGTGAGATGCTTATCCGTTTCCTCGGCTACGTTCCTATGCCATTGCTCACGAACCTTTTGGAGCAACAAATCCCATTTCGCATTCACGCTGTGCCCACTCGGTGCTTCACTGCCGTAATAACACAAGGAATAGCGTGGAGTGGCCCAGCGTTCTAAAAAGTATCGGCCGGTTTCCTGATTGGGCCCACACACCCATTTGCCGAATTGATTGAGCAGGGCTTGAATGCTCGATCGACCATCCATAGCTCCAAGCAGTGACGCGCCCATGCGATTTAATTTGACGAGGGGAAGGTCTTCATCGAGTGGAGTCACCCACCATTCTTCATCGCCGGATTGATACACGATCAAATCGGGCATACGCCATGCCCGTTGCTGAAGGATTTCACCTTCAAGGCCTTGCGGCTGAATAGCAGAGAAAGTAACTGAGGAAGAATCCAGCATTCAATTGAAAGCGTCGGAAGGATTGGCACCAAAGACAGCACGGTACATGCCATCCCAAAATTCAAGCCAGGAGTCAGCAACTTCACGAGCGCCACTAGTCACCTCAAATAAGTCATTGTCAGACTTTGCGGTCCTACGAACGGCATTGACCAACCACTGGCAATGAATCTCCTCTTCCGCTATATGCATTTCAAAAAATTCGAGTTCTCGGCGAGTGAAGCGTTTATATTGTTGAAGTCCGGGGAAAAAATATTGAAACTCCGATGTCGCGGTGGCTTCCACAGCCAGCTCGGCTCCCAAAGCCGTGAGGTAACTAGACCGCAGAAAGAGCCGACGGAGGATTTCCAAATACATCGTGACTTCGGGAATCGGCTCCGTATCTTCCAAATCCTTAGGATGGAGGCCAATGGAATGGGCAAATCGCTCTAATTGTCGAATGTGCACACGTTCGGGTAACCCGCTCCCTAATTCAGAGTAGAGCGTTTTCGCCAACTCGGTTCGCATTTCTAAGTATTCAATGGGAGTGTAGTAGAGCAGGCCTTCAAGCACCTTCACGAAATGGAAACAGAAATAGTGGTATTGACGAATGAAAACCCGAAGTTTTTGGGGACTCAGTTGACGTTCTTTGAAAGTGCGGAAGAATTGGTTGGTATTAACGGGATGCTCCTGTAATTCACCGACTAAAGAGTCAATATCCACAGGCAAATCTTGAACCGGTCTCATCCTACAACTCCAAAACAGTACATAATTATGAACGAATAAGGCGTCAGGTTACACGAAGGGCTTCTCCCCAATCAAGGCCGGAGGTTACCTGAGTGAAGGAAAAGCAAGAAACTGTTGGTAAAGGGGACTTCTAGGGTTTTTGGGCCAGAATGCTAGCATAGGCGGTCTTGCCATCATCCTGTAACTGATACCGCAAAATTTGTAGATCCTGAAATTGTTGAAAAAGTTCATTTCTTTCTAAGAGGTATTGACGGGGAAATCGAGAACGATATTTCAGGTAATCAACCGTATACGTTTCGACCACGACCATGCCTCCAGGCTTGAGAGCTTTCACTATTTTTGGAAAGAGGTCTCGCTGAAGATAATAGGTGCAAATGATGAGATCGTAGGCTTCCTCAGAAAATTGATGACGCTCGAGATCAACTAATTGGGTTTTTATGGTAACTCCATGTTCTTTGGCAAGGGCTTGGGCTTTGTTCAATCCAGTTTCTGAAATATCGATTCCAGTTACCTCAAATCCCTGAGTAGCCAGAAACACACCATTCCGGCCTTCGCCCATGGCAATATCCAAGGTTTTGCCTTTTGGTAAGAGGTGAAGGTGCTCCCGGAGAAACGCAACTGGGGCCTTGCCAAAGATGTATTGCTCGGTGTCATATTTATGATCCCATCGTTCTTTGTCTTTAGAAGCCGTTTCTCCTACTGATCCAAATACGAGGGAGTAGACTATCGCTCCACAAAAGATAGCAATAGCTCGATGAAAGAAAACAAGACTGTTTCGACAGCAGGAATCAGTCATTATATCCGAACCCTTCATTCATGATTGAGGCAGGCATACCATGGACAATCTGTCATAGCTCCACCTGCCAGAGGATAGGACGAAAAAATTTTTAGAGGAATCAGGCCTGGGGAAAAAGTCGGAAAAAATCCGTGCAGCATGATGGTCCACACTTCACGGATGAGATTGGCTTAGGCTGCGGCTTTCGCTAGGTTAGCTTTTGCAATCTCTGTCAACGACTTAAATCCATTTTCATCATGGATAGCCATTTCTGACAACATTTTGCGATTCAATAACACATTGGCATTTTTCAATGCGTTTATGAACTTGCTATAAGAAAGGCCGTGGGCCTTCGCAGCAGCTGAAATTCTGGTGATCCACAGCCGTCGAAAGTTTCTTTTCCTGTGCTTACGTCCAACATAGGCATACGCCTGCCCTTTATCAACTGATTCGGTTGCTGTTCGAAAGAGTTTACTCTTGGCCCCATATTGGCCCTTCGCCAATTTCAATCGTTTCTTCCGACGGCGTCGGGTTTGAGGACCTCCTTTTACGCGCGGCATTTTGTGCTCTCCTTCCTAATCATTAGCCACGACAGTCTGTCGGGCCCTATTATTTTCAATGTCGTGATATTTCTCTTCATTAGGAATACGGCAACAAACGGGATAACGCCGCTTGCTCAACTTTGGCGACTACTACCGTATCATTTAGCCGGCTTTTGCGCTTGGCATTCTTGCTGGTCAAAATGTGGCGTAGCCCAGCTTTACGCCGCATAAACTTTCCCGTGCCGGTACGGCGAAACCGCTTAGCCGCCCCAGAATGATTCTTTAACTTCTGTCTTGCCATCTCTCTCTTTCCTTTTTAAAAAACGAAATAAATTATTCGAACTATTCAGACATCCGCATTTCGTTTTCCACGAGATACGCTCTACTTTATTCAATTTTTTGGAGCAACAATAATGTATAGATTGCGGCCTTCCATTCTTGGTGGACTTTCTAGCACACCAAACTCTCCAACCTCTTCTACGATTTTCCCCATGGTGTAGCGACCGAGTTCTTGATTCGCCATTTCACGTCCCCGAAACACGACTGTGACCTTGGTTTTATTCCCCTCGGCAACAAAGGAATGAATTTGTCGAATTTTGGTTTCAATGTCGTGCCTATCGGTCCGTGGTCTCAGTTTAATTTCTTTAACCTGCGTAGATTTTTGGTGCTGTCGAATTTTGTGTTCTTTTTTACTTTGCTCATACTTAAATTTCCCGAAATCCATTATCCGGCAAACCGGAGGGTCGGAATTAGGGGCCACTTCCACTAAGTCATAGCCCACTTCCTGGGCTTGCTTGAGGGCTTCGGAAGTCTTGAGGACTCCAAACTGCTCCCCTTCCGGGCCAATGACCCGTACTTCAGGAACTCGAATCAGGTGATTGACCCGATGTTTCGCTGCGACCGTTCGACTCATCCTTGATTAGATGAAACGGTCAATTCTTCCGAGGGCATGTCGTTTCCAATAAGATTAATGACCTCTTGCAAATTCATAACACCTATATCTCCCTCCCCACGTTTTCGGACGGACACTTGCTGGGCATCACTTTCTCTTTTTCCAACTACTAACATGTAGGGGGTTTTTTCCTTTTCCGCTTCTCGTATTTTCAGTCCAACCTTTTCATTTCGTTCATCTACCTTGACACGAAATCCAGCAGCGCGTAGTTGCTCTTGGACATGCACTGCATACCGAGTCTGGCTATCCGCAATCGGTAAGATCTTCACTTGAACCGGAGCCAGCCACGTTGGGAATGCACCAGCATAATGCTCAATCAAAATCCCGAAAAACCGCTCGATCGACCCCATCAAAGCCCGGTGGATCATGATCGGCTGATGAGTTTTCCCATCTTCACCTGCATACGTCAAGCCAAATCTTTCAGGATTATTAAAATCGATCTGTACGGTAGAACATTGCCAAGCGCGTCCCAAGGCATCACGAATTTTCAAATCGATCTTTGGCCCGTAAAATACGCCCTCCCCAGGGTCAATTTCATAGGGAAATCCGCCATCTTTAAGAGCCGATTCTAGTGCGTTGGTGGCTTGCTCCCACTTTTCTGGGGCACCGACGGCCTTTTCAGGCATTGTGGACAAATAGAGCTCAAATTCCATGAATCCAAAATGTCGAAGGATAAACAGGGTGAAATCTAGAACTTTTCGAACTTCGGAAGCAATTTGGTCGGGGCGACAAAAAATATGCGCATCGTCCTGGGTGAATCCTCGGACCCTCATCAGGCCATGCAGGACTCCAGAGCGTTCGTACCTATAGACCGTTCCCAGTTCTCCATACCGAATCGGCAAATCCCGGTAGCTTCGCAAATGGCTTTTATACACCATGATATGGAACGGGCAATTCATGGGCTTAAGTTGATATTCGCTGGCTTCCACCGTCATGGGGGCAAACATATTGTCCTTGTAATATTCAACATGTCCGCTGGTTTTCCATAAGTCCAATCTTGCTACATGTGGGGAGTAAACCAACTCATACCCGTTTTGCACATGCTGATCGCGCCAAAAGTTTTCGATGAGCAACCGAATTAACGCACCCTTAGGATGCCAAAGAATCAACCCAGGTCCAGTTTCATCTTGCAGACTAAAAAAATCGAGTTCTTTGCCTAACTTCCGATGATCGCGTCGTTTGATTTCTTCTAATTTTTCCAGGTGAGCATCAAGGTCGGCTTGGGAAGGAAAAGATGTTCCATAAATGCGCTGAAGCATGGGATTCCGCTCATCGCCTCGCCAATAGGCGCCGGCACTCGTCAGCAACTTCAATGCTTTTACTTGTCCGGTAGATCCCACATGTGGACCGCGGCATAAGTCAACAAAGTCTCCCTGTTGATAGAGAGAAACCCGCGCATCTTCAATTTGTTTAATGATTTCGACTTTGAAAACTTCTTTCTTACTTTCAAAAAACTTAATGGCTTCTTCTTTGGACATTTCCAATCGCTTAATTGGCAAATCGGCTTTCATGATTTCATGTGCACGCGCTTCGATTTTTTCTAGGTCTTCAGGGGTAAAAGGACGTTCAAACGCGAAATCATAAAAAAAGCCTTCTTCAATAGCCGGACCAATCGTTACATTGGCGGAGGGAAACACATCTTTGACGGCTTGGGCCATGATATGAGTACTGCTATGTCGGTAGATTTCTTTGCCATCTGTGGAGGAAAAACTAATAGGTTCCAAAGAGACATTTTTGGCTAAGGTAGAAGCTAAATCCATGGGGACCCCGTTTACCAAAGCCGCAAACACTTCGGGGCTAGCCAACCCATATTCGCAAAGCACTTCTCGGGCAGTCACTCCAGAACGGAACGACCTGGTCTCATCGCCAGATA
The DNA here is from genome assembly GCA_964524575.1 of uncultured Nitrospiraceae bacterium. GTDB lineage: Bacteria > Nitrospirota > Nitrospiria > Nitrospirales > UBA8639 > Nitronereus. The sequence goes on along the minus strand of CAZGFV010000053.1, from coordinate 940 downwards.
CCGAAACTTCTATGGTTCCTACGCCAATGTTTGATGATTCAGTTGAAATAGACATGATGCCTACAACGAAAAAAGAATTCCTTGCCTTAAAAACAATCTTTGCAGGATTTAAAAAAAATGGTAGGCGCGGGCGGTATTGAACCGCCGACCTCTACCGTGTCAAGGTAGCGCTCTCCCCCTGAGCTACGCGCCTAGTTTTCTCTCAAATATTCCATTTATTATCAATGGTTTATGGTCGCAAATCCTCATGTGTTTCTCATGTGTTTATGACAAACTCATGTGCTCAGGTGTATAGTTTCCTCTACTATTTCGTTTACCTCTACCCGTGAGAGTCAGCAATCCATCAATCACCCTAAACCATTAGAGTAATTTTCCTCAACCATTCGTTAAAAACTATGATGAATACAGGGGGTAATGACAGAATCAATCATGCGATAGGCAATTTTATCTTTTTACCACGTAGGAAGCAAATATCTTCCCCTGCGAGAAGTGCTTGGTCGTCCTGCACGATACCATCAAACGCAGAATACAAAAAAAACACGTCATTTATCGGCACGGGGTCGTTTGGATGACTGTTCTTCTTCTTACATTCCTTACCTTTCATCTTCTCAATACTCCTGCGTTGGCAGAACATAAAGGCACAGAACTGTTAGGACGAAACGGGTTATGGTACTACCCTTCTCATGACGACCCAGTAAACGGTCGCGTGATGGAGTGGTACTCAAATGGACAAGTGCGGACTGAACAAAACTACAAAGATGGGAAGTGGGAAGGCATATTCACGGAGTGGGATGAACAAGGCAACATTATCAAACAAACCACCTATAAGAATAAGCAGAAGATGGGTGAACGTACCTACAAAGAGGGGAAGCAAGACGGTCTGTTCATCGAGTGGTACGAGAACGGACAAAAAAAGATAGAAGTCACCTACAAGGATGGG
>CAZGFV010000052.1:0-8338 GCA_964524575.1 uncultured Nitrospiraceae bacterium | reverse complement strand
AACAGCACCAGATCGCGAGTGAACCAACGAGCAAATGGAAACTCTTTCAAGAAGCGGTAGTGGAATCAGGTCTCAACAGGAAACATCGGGGGATTATCTCGGGAATTCTGCGCACGCAAAATCCAGACGCTATCCCTGAAGAAGAACGCTACTTAAAGGAACCCTTTTTAACCTTTTTATGATGATATAGGATTCAATGGAACTGTTGTATATATACAACACCACTATTGATTTTTCACATCATATGATAAACATAAATTTTATTTGTCTATACTTTTCAATTACTTATAAAATTTTCTTAGGAACTATTTTTGGTCTATTTTTTGCATGTACTGTAGAGAGTACTTAGGCTATCACCTAGATGATGTAAGGAATGGCACCTGTGCAAAAGACTTTAAGGCGGAAAATTTCGTTGGAAGGGGTTGGTTTACATTCCGGTAAATCTTCTAGGATTGCCCTTTCACCAGCGCCTCCCGATTCAGGTATCGTGTTCAGAAGGAAAACCAATGGACACACGGAGTCTTGTCAAGCCTCTATCCGCAACCTCCGCCCCACCGAACGCTGTACCACGATTGGATCCAACGGATTTCAAATTCAGACGACCGAGCATGTTCTCTCAGCACTTTGGGGCATGCAGATCGATAATGCCTACATTGACCTTAACTCAGATGAAGTCCCAGCCATGGATGGAAGTGCCGCGCCTTTTGTCGAAATGATCCATGCAGCAGGGATTATGTCTCAAGAACGTCCGCGGACTTATCTTAAAGTCGTTAAGCCATTGCACGTAGGCGATCATCGTCGTGGAGTTTCTATTCTCCCTTCAGTCACGCCAAAAATTACCTATTCAATTGATTACGACCATGTCATGATCCAACAACAAACAATTGAATACAATTGGTCGCCTGAGGCATTCCAACATACCATTGCTGAGGCCCGAACCTTTGCTTTCTCACAGGAGATCGAAGCGTTATCGGCTAGAGGACTTGCTCAAGGGGGATCGCTGGACAACACCATCGTTTTTTCAGAGTCCGGAATTCTCAATGAAGAAGGGCTTCGCTTCCCTGACGAGTGCGTCCGCCATAAGGTACTAGACCTCATTGGTGATTTGGCATTATTGGGCTTACCCGTCATTGGACATATTTTTGGTAATCGTTCTGGACATTCTTTACATAGCCAGTTAGTTCAAATGATTCTTGACAGGCCAGATGCGTGGGTTCTTGTCGGATCCCAAGACATCGAACTATCGAAGTTCACCAACGGATCTTCAAACGGGAAGAAAACCAACCACGCAGTTCCTCTGTCCGCACACTACGCCGCATAACAGTCCAAGCACTCGCGGCATCAGACTCGCCACGTACCCATCATCCGCTTCTTCCAAGGTACAGTCTCCGTTCTCACCACGCACAGCATTGTGTGTCAAATCAGCTGAGTGGTATTGTCTAAGCAATGTGCAGCATGAATAGAATCCAACGGCTGTTATCCACATTTGGCAATATACTCCTGCTAGCCTTGTTTGCGACATCAATAACGTTCGCTATTAGCCCGATTTCAAATGACCCTCAAGGCTTCGAGGGCATCAAATGGGGTGCTCCTCTTCATAGCATGAAAAGACTTTCTCTTGTAGATCTAGATAATCGAATTCAGGCCTATCAATTTACAAATAACTCCTTTGAATTCGCGAAGACTAAGGTGGAATCTCTTCGTTTACTGTCTATCGATGGCAAGTTTGCTAGAGTTATGATTCGGTACCACGGCGAGGAAACACATCAGGCTATCATGCAATACCTCACCAGCCAATATGGCGAAATAAAGCGAAGACCGGGTTCAATGCTTCGTGGCTTAGTACAGGAAAATACCTGGCGGGGAAGCGAAACAGAAGCCAGTCTGAACTACCGAGAACATGGGGCACGGGGATTCCTCATGATTCAAAGTCGCATCCTTGCACCAAAGTTTTTAGATTTAACTTCCGACCATTCACATTGATCGTTTTAGCCTAGCTCGGTAGGGATTTGGTCTCAATTTTTCCTTTTGGCTCCCAAACCTTTTCGACAATCTCATCTAGTATATTCTCATCAATAGATAGGAAGATGGTAAAGGATTTCAAGTCTTACTATTTGCGAGAGCCTCCGGGATCGCTTTTCCCATTTCCCCTATTCTTTCAAACCTAGTCGTCTCTTTTCGCTAAATAAAGAAATGGATGGCAAAAAAAGAATTTATTGTGTTGTATTGGGTAATTACCCCAAATGCCCGATCAGCATTTATACCGGTAAAAACCCGAATTGACGAGTATCGTCTAGAAAGTGCACCATGCCTCTTTGGCATCACCTGCAGAGAGCCTCATTATGAATGTAACCCAAGACATGTTGACCATCAATCCACATTGTGAGGTAACAAGTGAACGGGTAGGCCAGGGCAAACACAAAGTCGTCATCGTAGACCACTTTTATCAGTTTCCAGAAAAGGTCTTGCAACTTGCTTTGGAATTACCCTACACCGATCGGTTTGAAATCGTTGGAAACTTTCCAGGTGTTCGAGCCTCAGTTAATTTAGAAACTGAAACACTCTTTTCGACCATCAGCGAGTATTGGGGCGTTCCCCTGCATCCTTTTTTTGATCATCAACCCGCCGTATTTCAAGGAATCACTAACAAGAACTATCATCTTAATATTGGCCAACGACAACCACATATTGACCAAGATATTACGGCCATGGTGTATTTAAACCCAGCGGATTCCTGTGTTGGCGGAACAGGCCTGTACCGCCACCGCCCAACTGGTCTTGAACGCGTCCCAATTGTTCCTGATGAGGAAATCAAAAACCTTGCTGACCGCTTAGAACTTAGCGACGAATTCTTAAATAGCGCGGGGGACTATGATAATTTTCAAAACAGTATGATTTTTAACCCACTCTTCGCCAATCAAGACAATACTTATATCAATGACGGCAATGAATATTGGGAATTACTTAAACTGATGGAGATGAAACCGAATCGGCTCATCATTTTCGACGGCCGCTGCTTTCATTCTCAATATATCACCTCTACACAATATACCCAGGCCTTCCGCGTCAACCAGGTCGTCTATTTAAGCCAAACTCCCAAACCCTGATTCGCTGAGGAAACAGGCTTAAACTCCTTAAGGCGGAAATGTTTATCCCCTCTTAATTCACAGACCGGCAAACGGTTGCAGTAGATTCAATCCTAACCCCAACTCTCTTTTCTTCTACTAGAAAGGCAACTCGCCGTTGAGAATGCGAAGTCCCTTTTTCAATAGGGTTTTTAGAGGAAATCCCACCAAAAAATCATGCTGAATCTAGAAAAAATTCTGTAAAGACGAAAAACGATCCATAAAACTAGTGAATTCAAAAAAATAACAACTTATCCACATGAGAAAGAATTCTATATCCCTTAGACTTCACCCCCTCCTTGAAGATAAGTTTTTCCCCTGTAATGCTGGGCCACCCATATAAATACCAAAGAGGCGGCAAGCATAACCCCTGCAAAAAACCAATAATACGCAGCGCCTTCCAGAACCACACTGCCGTCCTCATTTTGAATGAAGTAATTTACCAGAGCAGTAAACGCATTACCAAGGGAAACGGAAAGGAGAAACAAGGCCATGACCACCGATTTCAACGCGCGCGGGGCCTGGGTATAGGAAAATTCCAAACAGGTAATCGACACCATGACTTCCGCGGATGTAATAACGACAAAAGCCAGGAGTTGCCACACGATATTTGGACGATAGCCCTGCATGATAAGGAGTTCGATTTTTGCAGACAAGACAAAGGCTATTACGGTCACAAAAAAGCCAATGCCGATCTTGCGCAAAGGCGTTAAAGGATAGATTTTCTCTATCAAGGGATATATACCATATGAAAAAATCGGGATCAGTATCATAATGAGAAAAGGATTAACAACTTGGATTTGTGATGGCAGCCACTCGATCCCCATCCAGTACCGATCCATGTGTTTCGCCTGCAAAACCCAAGCTGACCCCGTCTGATCATACAACGACCAAAAAAAGGCAGAAAAAAAGAAAATAGGGGTTAACCGCCAGATCGCTTGAAGGTTGGCAGTATCCAGCAACTCTCGCAGAAAAGAAGTTCCCTTCGGAGGGATATGGGCATATTGCCATCGTCCCACCCAAAACACCCAGGTGGCAATCAGCATTAATACCCCTGGCACACCAAAAGCCACGTGAGGGCCAATGTGATGTAACAGCCATGGGGTCAATAAAGTTGAAATTCCAGCACCAAGATTGATAGCGAAATAAAACCAATAAAATGCTTTGGATAATAAATGGCTATTCCCAGAACCAAATTGATCACCAAGGTTCGCAGAAACACAAGGCTTTATCCCGCCCGACCCAATCGCTATCAAGCCTAATCCTATGGCCAACCCCCATCTCGTTTGATCCAAAGCCAACGCAAAATGACCAAGGCAATATACAATGGACAGCACCACAATCGTCCGAAATTTTCCCAAGAATACATCTGCAAACAAGGCCCCAATAATCGGGAAAAAATAGACGGCCGATGCAAAAAGATGAAAATAGGAACGTGCCTCAGCTTCCCCCATTACATCTAAGGCACCCTCTTGGTTGAGCAGATATTCGGTCATAAACACCACGAGGATTGCACGCATGCCATAATAGCTAAACCGCTCAGCCGCTTCATTAGTCACCAAATATGGAATACTCGCCGGCATATGAGCGGTATTCAGCGGAGTTTTGCGATACGTCAAATTTGTCATCAGTCAACTTGAATTGATGGACAGAGTGGGATGATGCCTGATCGTTTTGCCTGCCCCCTTAAGGGCATAGAGCTTGTGTATAACACAGGATGAGAAACTTGAGAAGACGTATTTATAATGGAACAATGCGTTTAGGGACTACAGCTAGAAGCACACAGTCAAATTCAATAAAATTGTGATTTATCGGCCTTGGGGTACAAACAAGTGAAATTGAGCCACCCAACCAGTTATTTCGAATTTTTTGATGTTCTCATACTTCTTCAATATACTTACAGGTAGATGAAAATAAAATTGCCATGATTCCATGAATTGTAGGAACGGAAAGGAGTGAAACCTAATGGAACTAGAAACGCAGATTTTTGGAACACTCGGGGTTCTTCTCGTCATCTTTACAGCCATCGGATTTTTGTTATTCCTAGTTCCGATTCCCTTGTGGATTGCAGCTTGGGCTTCGAATGCTTACGTAGGCTTAATGACGTTGATTGGAATGCGATTTCGCCGTGTTCCACCCAGCACAGTAGTCACGGCACGGATTAGTGCTGTTAAAGCAGGATTAGATATTCCCATTAATGATCTTGAGGCGCATTTTCTGGCTGGAGGCGATGTGGTACGAGTAGTCCATGCTATGATTTCCGCAGACAAGGCCAATATTCCCATCCCTTTCAAACGAGCCGCGGCTATTGATCTGGCTGGACGAGATGTATTGGAAGCCGTGAAAATGTCTGTTCTTCCCAAAGTAATTGAAACGCCGCGTATAGCCGCGGTGGCAAAAGACGGAATTCAGCTCATTGTGGTTTCTCGAGTTACTGTACGAACTAACATCGATCGGCTCGTCGGCGGAGCGGGTGAAGAGACCATAATTGCTCGAGTTGGAGAAGGCATGGTTAGTACTATTGGATCCTCTGTGACACATAAGGATGTGTTAGAAAACCCGGATGAAATTTCTCGACATATTTTGAGCAAAGGATTAGATGCCGGAACCGCATTTGAAATTCTATCGATCGACATTGCAGATGTAGACGTAGGATCTAATATCGGGGCCAAACTTCAAATTGACCAAGCGGATGCGGATAAACAAATTGCTCAGGCCAAAGCTGAAGAACGACGAGCGATGGCTGTAGCATTAGAGCAAGAAATGCGAGCACGGGTTATAGAAGCAGAAGCCGAAGTACCCAAGGCCATGGCCCAAGCATTTAGACAAGGAAATTTAGGGATCATGGATTATTATCGAATGAAGAACGTTCAATCGGACACGGCAATGCGTGATTCCATTGCAGGCAAGGAAGAAGATCAAACCAATGAGCCAAAACTATGAGTAGAGAGAGCCTAATATTTTTACTGGTAGTGTTGGCTGTTTGGGGACTTTCGGTTGTAGCACGCTGGCTGCAGAAAGAAATTGAAAGAAATGCTGCCAACAAGATTGAGTTCGAACCAATAGAAGAGTCTCCCAGTCTCGAGACTGAATCTGTACCGAAACCTGAGACATTAGAGACAATTGAAACAATCAAGCCTGTACTATCCGCCACACTTAACCAAGATAAACAAACGCATCAAAGAAAATTATCAAACCAATTGGGGTTGGATAGCACACAGACGCTGCGGCAAGGAATTATACTTATGACCGTACTCGGCCCCTGTCGTGCCAATGAGCCAATTAGTACAATACGATCTTTTTAATGTGGGGACGTCCCTTTGAACAAGACCCATAGACCAATAGCTCCAACAAGCACCAATAACATACCATAAAAATGTTGGACATCCATTACAACATTTATTCTCCATTTTTATAGGTAGTCTTTCTGGTGACATTTCCTTGTTCATGCCACTCAGTGAATACACCATCTCCCAGCCCATCTTTGTAAATACCTTCTCTAATTTTCTGTCCATTCTTCCAACGGTACACATATGCCCCGTCTCGTTTTCCATCCTTGTAATTTATTTCGATCATATTGATACTTAAACTTAACACCCTATAGAGAGATTCATAAAAAAGTTATCTCAAAGAGACTGGAGCAGCATACGCATCTCTGGGACAAGATCCCCTCCCCCGCTTGCATGACCTGATTGCGCTGCATCAATACCAGCGATGAGCGCCGCCCTGGCTTCATCGTTCCTCTTCATCCCAACCAACGCGCGACCTAAGGCAAAGTGAGAAGCAACATGCACAGGATCAAGTTGCACGGCAACACGAAGGTGTTCCACAGCTTCCTCAAGATTCCCGCCTTCCTTGAGAATCTTATCCCCGAGACCATAACGTCCAAGAAATCCATCAGGTTTTTTAGCTACCATCCTCCTAAAATCCTCGACATCCATAGGTTCCTCCGATGAACAATTAATTGCGTAGGATTGATTGGACCATGAGTGTTTCATATGCCAAACTATTTTGCCATTGGCATGACACGCTCAAAAATATGCCTGCGACTCCTACCGCACTCCTTCTCCATTCTTATAGATCTTCTTCCTAATGATGTTTCCCTGTTTATCCCACTCCGTGAATACACCATCTTCCAGCCCATCTTTGTAGGTACCTTCAAAATGCTTCTGCCCATTCTCGTGCCACCCTGTAAATCGACCGTCTGGATTCCCACCCTTGTAGGTAATTTCATTCCACTTTTGTCCGTTCTCGTACCACCACGTCTCCAGCCCGTCTTTCTTGCCATCTTTGTGGATAGCTTCAGTCGCCTTTTTCCCATTCTCGTACCACAACGTCTCTAGCCCGTCTACCTTCCCATCTTTGTAGGTCGTATCAAATTCCTTCTGTCCGTTCTCGTCATAAAGCATCCACCGACCGTCTTCCTTCCCATCTTTGTAGGTGCCTTCTTCCTGCTTCTGTCCGTTTTCGTGCCACTTAAGATATTCCCCTGTATACGGTTCCTCATCGCTGGGAAGATACATCACACCATTTCTCTCTTCGAGTTTAAGATCCTCCACCACCACGTCCTCGCCACACCCAAAGGAAATCACGAGGAGCAGCATGGAAAGAAGAATAGTGATACGCATTTCTCGTTAAGAAAAGGGTGGCTTCTATTTTTCAAAATTCAAGAGCACAAAGAAATTCACCCAATAGAATGGGATGTGAGCATTCGCATCATCCGAAGAGTCAATCAGGAAAGTTAAGATAATCTTTTGGATCTTTTCCAAATTGATTGTCTCCTGACGTACCCTCCAGACAGGTTGCAGCTACAATAAAAATAATACCTATTAACGGGACAAAGCTTAAAAGTACCCACCAACCACTCATATCTCTATCATGGAATCGCCGAACAAGAACACTAAGCTGGGGAACAAGAGAAATTAAACCGAATAACCCCGATAGCAGACCAATGTTTTCTTCTCCATCCCAGGTACCTATCGTGCTATCCAAAAGAGCCCACACGAGAAGCCCGCACAAAACAAACAAATTAAAAGTCCAATATTCAGTTCTCGTTGCTCTGCCTGAGAATTGAGCATATTTTCTGTATGGTTCTAAAAATATCATTTACTCCCCATATACTTGTCTGTTGCTACGAAAGATCATCAGTATTTTTCGCTGAGAAAATTCTGCGCCTCTTTCTTTCACAATGCAAGAAGACTGCAAAACTCGCC
>CAZGFV010000051.1:5747-8802 GCA_964524575.1 uncultured Nitrospiraceae bacterium | reverse complement strand
GCGTCACGTGCACCCACGCCGGACGGGGCAAAGGTTTGGATCAAATCCAAAGCGTTTTCCACTTGGCGCAACATGACATTCGTATCCTTAGCAATTTCTTCAAGTGACGTCCTGAGATACCCATCTTCATCGATATTACCGATCAAGCTCCTTCCTATAACCTGCTCATCTTCATTAACCGATGAGAGCTGTAGTTGCCAAAGCAGATGGTCTGCCAGTGAGGTTGGTTGCGCTAGGGTTTGATCATAGGAAGGATAGTCTTCATCCGTGGAGGGTTTAGCAACCATCGCAGCGCCAGTCCGCCAATCGCTTTCATAACGATCGTCACATTCTTCAGAGGAGAGGGCTTCGGAATAATCACCTGGTTCAACGCCTTCGCCGCTTTCGCCCTCGGCCCTACCCTCTTCTTTATCTTCAGTCGATCCCTCTCCCTCGTCATTATCGCCCCCAACCTCTTCAAGAACAGGATTTTCCAGGAGATGCTGCGAAAGCGTTTGCTGAAGTTCGAGTCTGGAATATTGTAGAAGTTTTATCGCCTGTTGAAGTTGGGGAGTCATCACCAACTTTTGGCTCAACTTCAAATCCAGCCTTAATTCCATATCCTCGTTCTCATTTTATTTGATAAGGCCTTACATTTTGAAACGTTCACCCAAATAGATGGCTCTTGCTTTAGGACTATTAACCACAACTTCGGGGATTCCTGACTCCAAGATCACACCTTCATTGATAATGTATGCTCGGTCAGTAATTGAAAGCGTCTCCTGAACATTATGATCAGTAACGAGAATGCCAATATTTTTTCGTTTTAGCGATTGAATAATCTCTTGAATATCCGCTACAGCAATTGGATCAATGCCCGCAAAAGGTTCATCCAGCAATAAAAAACTTGGATTCGTAGCCAAGGCTCTGGTTATTTCCAACCTCCGTCGCTCCCCCCCAGACAATGTAAAAGCCTTGCTTTTTCGAAGCTTAGTCAACCCTAGTTCATTTAACAAATCATCAATTCGAGACAAGCGTTCCCCCTTAGAAAGACGAAGTGTCTCTAACACTGCCATAATATTATCTTCGACAGACAACCGACGAAAAACTGAAGCCTCTTGAGGAAGATAGCCAATTCCTCGACGAGCACGCTGATACATGGGAAGGTGCGTAATGGGCTCCCGATTAAGCAGGATTTCTCCCTCGTCAGGCTGGCATATTCCCACCACCATATCAAAGATCGTGGTTTTCCCTGCGCCATTTGGGCCAAGCAGTCCGACAACTTCTCCAGCCTCAACATCGAGAGAAACGCCACGAACGACTTCCCGTCCCTTAAAACTCTTACTCAATTTCTTTGCATAAACACAGTGGTACGACATGACGTAATTAAAATTCAGTAGTCCCCATATCTCACATGCTAGGCGTGGAGGCTATTTATTACCTTCTTCTTCCTCAGGAATAACCACATGTGCGTCTCCCTCTACGATGCTTCGTTCTTCTTTTAAAAAAATCGTCATTCGCGTTCCGGTGACACGGGTTCCATTCTGCCAAGCGACCGGAGATTCTGTCAGCAAGACCTTATCTTCGTCCTTATAGTAGATCGCTCGTCCGCTCGTAGCATTGCCATCAGACTTCTCAATAACAACTGAGCCTTCAGCTTCAATGATATCGAGGTCTTCTTCAAAAGAATTGCCTGAAGAATTCTTGGTCTTTTCAGACTTTTCTTTCTTAAAAAAAACCGTCATCCGATCAGCATGAATCACCATATCTTCTCGAGTAAACACGACGGACTTTTCAAAAATAGCCTTTCTCGTCTTTCCTTGAACCGTCATTCTTTCAGAGGTAATCGTCGTTGGGGTCCGTTCTGCCGCGTTCCCACTGACCGCCAACATACCCCCAACGAAGATAGCTAGACCCCATGCTACCCCAGTGCGACACCAAGCCTTAGGATATTGATTCCACATGTACTTGATCCAATACGGTAAACTCCTCCGACTCTAGAAATCCCACCAAACCAATTCCGGTAATTCTGATGCCTTGCCCTTGAATGGTCACCGGGTTAGGTGTCCGAATTTCTTGGTTCGCGTCGATCCAATGAATATGAGGAGTAAGAATGGTATATCCATTAGCTAACTCAATCGTAATGAGTTCTTCTCGATTGCGTAATTCAAAATCATTGGTCTGAGTATTGATGATTCCTTCTTCAGCCTGCAGCGTCATTTCTTCACCATCACGACTCAATAGTCTTACTTCTACAGTCTCCAAAGTGGCCTCGTGCTTGGCTTCGAACACCTCAGCCTTTTGTGCTACCACTTCCCATTGAACGATCCCATCCTTGATTTGGCGATAGACAAACCCCCCCATCTCCGCATCAGCTTCTTCAAGAACAGGAGACTCAATAGGAGGGGGAGGAGCATTGTTACGAACATGCCCAATGACGACATAGCCTAAATACGCTGAAAGGCTGAGGATAACTCCACTTAACATCCATCGCAGGAAACGGTTGGGCATTCCAGCCTGGCCCCATTCTTAATTGTTCAACGATTGAAAAAAGAATAGCATAGCACCTTGCCCAAGTAAACTAGACTTTCTTGGCAAGGAATAAAATATTTAAGATTTCTCAAGAAGTTAGAAGAAAGTATGGCGGGAAAAGCGACATACGAGAAAGAATAAAACTCAATACCAAACCAGAAAGAACAAAACGTTACGCAGGGCTCACACTTTGGTAGATTCTAGATCGGCAGAAACCGTTGAATCCTCATCGGTCTCCACAAGTTCTTCCCCAGCGACCAATTCCAATGCTACGAGCTCAGCTGCATCACCAGGTCGACGACGAGTGGGAATCATTCGGGTATATCCTCCAGCATGCCCACGATATCGCCCAGCAACTGTATCAAACAATTTGGACACCACCTCTTTTTTTTGAATGAAAGTCAAGGCTTGCCGCCTTGCGTGCAAACTTCCATCCTTGCCCAAAGTAATCATTTTTTCGGCAAGCCCACGAATCTCTTTTGCCTTAGCTTCGGTGGTCTCTATTCGCTCATGCTCCAATAAGGAAGTCACAAGGTTTCGAAAC
>CAZGFV010000051.1:4376-5737 GCA_964524575.1 uncultured Nitrospiraceae bacterium | reverse complement strand
ATTATAAAGATATCAATCTACTAAAAGAGTATATAACTGAAACGGGAAAAATTATGCCTGCGAGAGTAACTGGTACCTCAGCTAAATTTCAAAGACAACTTACTCGAGCTGTAAAAAGGGCTAGGCATTTATCTCTTTTGCCTTATCTTCGGTTGTCCCTAATCGCTCATGCTCCAAATATGTATGCACAAGGGTTCGAAACATGGCTGTCCGATGTTTAGTGTTCCTTCCTAGCTGTCTACCTTTTTTTCGATGGCGCACTGCATCACTCTCTTTCTCGATGTCTTGGCTTATTTGGCGTTGGTTGAGTTCTGTGGATCACTTTTAATTCCCAAGCCTAATCCCATTTCCGCCAAAACTTCTTTAATTTCGTTTAAAGACTTTTTCCCAAAGTTCTTTGTTTTTAACATTTCCATTTCTGAGCGACGCACTAAATCCTCTATCGTCTTAATATTTGCGTTTTTTAAACAATTCGCTGCACGCACGGAAAGCTCCAATTCATTCACGCTTCGCGCTAAATTCTTATTGAGTTCGGCCTGCATTTCGGATTGAGACGAATCAGGTTCGACCTCTCGTATTTCTTCACTCGGAATACAAATCGCTAAGTGTTCGCGAAGAATCGTAGCAGCCGAAGTCACAGCCTCCTGAGGCGTAATATCCCCGTCAGTCCAGACTTCAAGGTTTAGGCGATCGTAATCCGTCATCCTCCCAACTCGAGCATTTTCTACATTAAAATTCACCCGCTTAATGGGCGAAAAAATTGAATCAACTGGGACAACCCCAATGGGCAACCCTTCTTCTTTATTACGTTCTGCTGGCACATAGCCACGGCCGGGCTTCACAATCATTTCCATATCGATCATCCCATTTTTATCAAGCGTGGCAATTTTTAAATCGGGGTTGAGAACCGTGATGTCTGCATCATGCTCAATATCAGAAGCCTTAGCATCGCCCGGGCCTTTTTTCTTCAATCGAATAGCTTTAGCTTTATCCGTGTGCAATTTTAAGCGAAGATTTTTGATATTGAGGATGATGATAGTCAGGTCTTCTGTGACACCAGGCAAAGTTGAAAATTCATGATACGCCCCTTCGATTTTGACTGACGTCACCGCAGCCCCTGGGAGTGAAGACAACAATACTCGACGTAGCGAATTTCCAATGGTCGTTCCAAATCCTCGCTCAAACGGCTCGGCAGAAAACCTCCCATAGTTAGCAGAAGCCGTCTCCTTTTCCAACTCAAACCGCATCGGCAGCTGAAAATCCTTGATCCCTTTGCTCATCACGCCCCCCTTCACCTCATCTATCTATAACTAAATATACATTCGCATACATGTACAAAATGGTTGACCCTCACTATCGTG
>CAZGFV010000051.1:2315-4366 GCA_964524575.1 uncultured Nitrospiraceae bacterium | reverse complement strand
ACAACTCCACGATCACCTGTTCATTTACGGGCGCCCCAATATCATCTTTAGCCGGCACCGCATTAATCGTTCCGCGAAAAGCATCGCGGTCCACCTCAATCCAATTTGAATCCCCACGCCCTTCCGTTACTTCTAAAGCGCTCTTAATGGCCAGGAGTTCATGGCTTTTTGATTTAACCGTAATGACATCTCCTACCGAAGTGGTTAAAGACGGAATATCGGCTTTCTTCCCATTCAGGAGAATATGACCGTGGTTTACCAACTGACGCGCTTGCCGTCGAGATAGAGCAAAACCAATGCGGTAGACCACATTGTCCAAACGCTGCTCCAACAACCGCAACAAGTTTTCGCCGGTCACACCCCCTTGTCGCTCAGCACGTTTAAAAATACCTCGAAACTGCCGCTCCTGTAATCCATACATCCGCCGCAATTTTTGTTTTTCCCGCAACTGCGCACTATAATCAGTGACACGTGAGCGGCCTTGTCCATGCTGTCCAGGCGGATAACTGCGTCGCTCAATCGCACATTTTTCTGTCATGCACCGAGTACCCTTGAGAAAGAGTTTCACCCCTTCTCGTCGACAAATCCTACACACAGGCCCATTATAGTTTGCCACGGCTCATTCCTTTCGCCAAAACCTTCTCTATCTCAGCATACCATCAATATTAACGGCCTTCTTCTGGCAGACCTTGTTCACACTCGTCGCCGTTTTGGAGGACGACACCCATTATGGGGAATCGGCGTCACGTCACGAATAAGGGTGACTCGCAAGCCTACGGATTGAAGCGCGCGTACCGCAGATTCCCGACCTGACCCTGGACCATTCACATACACATCAATCTGCCGCATGCCATATTCCATAGCTTTTCGTCCCGCAGCCTCTCCAGCTCGCGTCGCGGCAAATGGAGTGCTTTTTCGAGAACCTTTAAACCCAAGACTCCCAGCACTCGACCACGAGACTGCATTGCCACTCATATCAGTGATCGTTACCAATGTATTGTTAAAAGATGCTCGAACATGCGCGATCCCAGCTTGAACAATTTTTTTCTCTTTTTTTCGACCCTTCTTTACAGTCATATCGTCTCCTCTAAGACAATCCTACTTCTTAGCTCTACCGATTGAGGCTCGTTTTCCTTTTCGGGTCCGAGCGTTAGTCTTGGTTCGTTGGCCACGTACCGGCAGCCCTCTTCGATGTCGAAGGCCTCGATATGCGCCGGTATCGATGAGCCGCTTTATATTCATCGTTACATCCCTACGCAAATCTCCTTCGACATTGCATTCACGATCAATAATTTCTCGGAGCTTGACGATCTCTTTTTCACCAAGGTCCTTGACTCTAATCGCCCCATCAATACCCGTTTTCTGCAAGATACTGCGCGCCGTCCACGGACCAATTCCATAGATATACGTTAATCCAATATCCACGCGCTTCCCAATGGGAAGATCAACTCCTGCAATACGAGCCATGCATCCTCCTTGCCTTCATCCACTCAATTTCCCTACAGCGTGCAGATCTCGCCACCAGTGGATGAAATACGATGATTTATCCTTGTCGCTGTTTATGTCTCGGGTTATTACAACGAACCCGAACTACACCACGTCGACGATACACAATACATTTTGAACAAATAGGTTTAACTGACGATTTGACTTTCATTTTCTATCCCACATTGTGATTATTTAAAACGATAGGTAATCCGACCTCGCGTCAAATCATAGGGAGACAACTCCACGGTCACCTTATCACCCGGCAATATTCGAATAAAGTGCATTCGCATTTTTCCAGAAATATGAGCAAGGATATTGTGGCCACTTTCCAGCTTTACCCGAAACATTGCATTGGGTAAAGTCTCTAAAACCGATCCTTGAACTTCAATAACATCTTCTTTACCCATAAGCACCTTGAGACTTTGGACCACAAGTCCCTTGTCTTTAATAATGTTAAAGAGCCGTCAAAATTCTTGGTGGCCCACTGGCCTGAATCGTAATTGTATGTTCAAAATGTGCGGAAAGACTCCCATCTTGAGTCACCGCAGTCCATTGATCATCTA
>CAZGFV010000051.1:0-2305 GCA_964524575.1 uncultured Nitrospiraceae bacterium | reverse complement strand
CTTGGTGTAAAACAACTATCTAAAGATCCATGGGCAGATAGTAAATTACTAAAAGCAATCTGGGACCTTGCCCAGGCCGGCCATAATTCGGCACCTGAGGTTCTTCATGCAATTGCCGCCCAATCCCGTGTCCAACAAAATCGCGGACAACCGAAAAGCCATGAGTTTCCACGTGCTGCTGAACGACATGGGAAATATCAGACAACCGATTACCCACCACGCCTTTTGCAATTCCCTTCATCATCGCTTCCTCAGTCACCCGCATTAGGGTAGAGACTTGATCGGAAACTCGGCCAACAGGGACCGTTACTGCTCCGTCCCCATAAAATCCTTGAACGATCGCTCCTAAGTCAAGCCCTATTATATCCCCTTCCTTTAATACGCGGCCTGAAGGAATCCCGTGGACTACCTCATCATTCACTGCAACGCACAAAGTGTTAGGATAATTGCGGTACCCCTTGAAAGCCGGAATCCCCCCATGGTCACGGATGAAATCGTCAGCAATTTTGTCAAGAACCAAGGTTGTTATGCCGGGCCTGACCTCCTCCTTCAACACCAGATGAGCCTCGGCAACAATTTTTGATGCCTGGGCCATCATTTCGATTTCTTCTGGTGTTTTCAGAACTATCATGACCGCTCAAGCTTGGATAACAAAGCAATGAGCCGTCCTTGCACACTTCCTACTGATCCTGAACCATCCAATTCAGCTAGTAAGTTCTTTTCCCGATAATACTCAATTAACGGAGACGTTTGCTCCTCATACACAGTCAATCTTGATTCCACGGTTTCTTTCCGATCGTCACTGCGTTGGATAAGTTCTCCACCGCACTCATCACAGATCCCTTCTTTTTTCGGAGGGACAAACTCCAGATGGTAGACCGCCGGACATCTAGAACAACTTCGCCGACCACTTAGACGATTAATGACGTCCTCTTTTGCAATAACAAAATAAATTACCCGATCAAGAGATAATACTTTCCTAGCTAATAGCCCCGCCAAGCTATCAGCTTGGGGAACTGTTCTGGGAAAACCGTCGAGGATAAAGCCTTTTTCACATTCAGAAGTCCCAATTTTTTCTTCAACTAACCCGATAACGACTTTGTCTGGGACAAGATCCCCTCGATCCATATATTGCTTAGCTTCTTTTCCTAATGAAGTTTGTTGGGCTACCGCTGCTCGCAAGAGATCACCGGTCGAAATCTTGGGAACACCATATTTGGCAGAAACTATTTCCGCCTGAGTACCCTTCCCCACGCCTGGGACTCCAAGAAAGACCAGCCGCACCAACGGTCACCCACTCCTTCCTTTGAGTTTTCCTTTTGCCAGAAAACCCTCGTAATTACGCATCAACATGTGCGATTCGATTTGCTGTGCTGTGTCAAGTCCTACCCCAACAACAATGAGGAGGGATGTCCCTCCAAAATAAAATGGCATGTTCAATCGATAAATCAACAGTTCGGGAATCACACACACGATGGCCAGATAGATCGCCCCGGCAAAGGTAATTCGTGTCAACACCTTATAAATATAGTCCGCAGTCCGTTGTCCAGGACGGATACCAGGAATAAACCCTCCATATTTTTTCATATTGTCCGCCATATCAACTGGGTTTAAAACCACAGCAGTATAAAAAAAGCAAAAGAACAATATCATACTCACATACAACAGGGTATACACTAGCGATCCTGGCGCAAGTTGCGCTCCAATTTCTTGGACCCATGGGACCTGAATGAACCCCGTAATCGTTGCTGGAAAAGCAATAATCGACGAGGCAAAAATAGGAGGAATGACCCCCGCTGTGTTAATCTTTAATGGAATATGAGTATTTTGCCCTCCAAATACCCGACGCCCAACCACTCGCTTTGCATACTGGACAGGAACTTTGCGGCGTCCACTTTCCAGGAACACAATGGCCGTCACGACACTAACCATGACTACGCCTAAGACAATAAGGAGAAGTAGGCTCAGTTCTCCAACTCGGTACAAGTCAATGGTTTGGACAACAGCACTTGGAAGTCGGGCCACAATTCCAGCAAAAATTATAAGTGAAATCCCATTACCGACTCCCCGTTCCGTAATCTGCTCACCCAACCACATGAGAAAGGCAGTCCCGGCAGTGAGAGTGATCACCGTCATGAGCCGGAAGGGCCATCCAGGTTCGAGGACAAATTGTCCTTGATTCATCCCTTCCAACCCTAAGGCAATCCCAAATCCTTGAACGAGGGCAATGCCAATGGTTCCATAACGCGTGTATTGAACGATTGTGTTTCTTCCTCGCTCCCCCTCCTTTGCTAGTTTAGATAAA
>CAZGFV010000050.1:371-8848 GCA_964524575.1 uncultured Nitrospiraceae bacterium | reverse complement strand
AGGGTTTTTCGAAAATCAAACCTAAGGTTAAACCTTTCAGCAGTTGTGACGAACGCCCAGGTCGAGGGTCGGCCTTTAGCTCCTGAGCGATTTGCAAAAGACGAAACATATGCTGGCGAGGTACGGTCTGGAGTGTAAGCAAATCCTTCCCCAATTCCCCAGTAGCCGGATTAGAGGAAGAAGAGTTTGATTTGTCTGAAGCTGTTTGCCCGAGAATAGTCATAACCTTGACAAAATACTATACATTTTGTGGTTTCCCAAAAAGGTTTGTAAACGAGATACAAAATACAAGATGCGAATGATGCTTTTTTAAAGTCGTTTAATCAGGATGTCAGAAAGTACCTTCAATAACTGATCAACTTCCTTTTGAGAGACAATCAGCGGTGGCATAAATCGTAGGATCCGTTCTGCTGTGCAATTGATTAATATCTTTCGAGTTAAGCAATCTTGCACAACAGATTTGCCATCAATGGATAATTCAATGCCTTGCAACAAGCCCTTGCCTCGGACCTCTTTTATGAGCGGGACACGGTTTTTCAGTTCTTCAAGTCCTTTTTTCAGATACGACCCTACGGTTTGAACCTTGTCCAAGAGTTGACTATCTAATATTACACGAATCACGGCAAGACCGGCAGCGCAGGCCAAGGGATTTCCACCAAAGGTGGAGCCATGTGAGCCAGGCCCAAAGGCTTGCGCGACTATATCTGTGGCAATGCAGGCTCCAATAGGCACCCCCCCGCCAAGACCCTTGGCTAATGTCATGATATCTGGTTGAATGCCATATTGTTCATAAGCAAACATGGTGCCGGTCCTTCCGATGCCGGTCTGAATTTCATCGAAAATCAATAGGATTTGGCCTTCTGAACAAAGCGCTCGCAGTTGCTGCATAAAAGCCTGATTAGCTGCGATCACGCCCCCCTCACCTAGAAAAGGTTCTACCATCCCAGCTGCGGTTCGTTCGCTGATGAGGCCTTTGACCGATTTGATATCGTTTAGGATTGCATAATAAAATCCCCCGGGTAGTGGAGCAAAACCTTGGTGAGCTTTGGCCTGTCCAGTGGCGGTGAGCGTCGCTAGGGTTCGTCCATGAAATGAGTTGTGCATCGTAATAATTTCATATCGTTCCGCCCCAAATTTTTCCGTGGCATACTTTCTCGCTAATTTAATAGCAGTTTCATTGGCTTCAGCGCCGCTATTACAGAAGAAAACTTTTTGGCCGAATGACAGTTCAACCAATTGCTGTGCCAGCTGTACTTGGGGTTCTGAATAATACAGATTCGAAGTATGAAGAAGGTGCCGAGCCTGGTGTTCAATAGCCGTGACAAGGTCGGGGTGGTCATGCCCGAGTGCATTGTCTGCAATTCCGGCTACAAAATCCAGGTATTCACGCCCTTCAGCATCATAGACCTTGCATCCCTGTCCCCGAACAATACTAATTGGGGGCTGAGCATAATTTTGCATCAGATACTGTGAGGAATACTGTTCAAGTTCTTCGGTGAGCATCTTGCCTAGACCCGCGTCAGAAAAGGCGAATCTAGCATAGGATTCTTGGGGGCGCAATAATAAGAGGCGTGATAATTAAGCATCTCGTTGGTCGTATCTCATAAAAGTCAAAGAACTAGACAGGAAATACTGAATACGAGATACGAAATCCTACCTCCTTGTCCCTGCAGTGGAAGGATGCTATAACCCCGCGGGATGAAACAGTGTAGCTCTTGCGAACAACAAAATCCTGATGATGCGCAATTTTGCCATTCTTGCGGCCTGGCTTTCTCTGAAGAATCTGAAGCCCCTTCTTCTTCAATGGACGCCTACGATGATGATCGTTTGTGGGAGACCTTCATTAGTGATACTCCCACCCTTCTCTTTTCCCCGTCGCGAGGTTGGGCCTGGCGGCCGGCGGCCTTGTATTATCTTCACAAGTTTTCAAAATTCCGTTCTGTCCTGGGCCCCAAGTTTGAGGTGTCTTGGAATTGGGGCGCGTTTTTATTTGATTTCTTGTGGTTCCTTTATCGCAAAATGTACATGTATGCTTTGTTATATGCCGTAGGCCCGTTTTTGGCGTTGTATCTTACGGGAATCCCCACAGTCGGCATGGTCTGGAAAATCATGGCAGGGGTCAGTGCCAATTATTTGTACTTCTGGCATGCGAAAGACCATTTAGAAAAAATGAAATCTCGTGGTCTTGTGGATCGAACTTCACAGGAACGATTTTTAAAAGAAGAAGGCGGGGTGCAAATCTATGTGATTTGGCTGGGTGCGATCCTAATGCTATTGGGGATATTCTTTTCTGAACAGTTTGTCCAAGTGTATGGTGATGGTATGGCACCTGAGCAAATAGAAGAAACTCCAACAGGCACTCGGGTTTAATTGAGTGAATAAGGGGGCATAGTCATTCCAGAAAATATATCCCCAAGCTCGTCTTTCGAATTTCGGATTTTCTCTTGGTTTTAATAAGGCGTATGAAGATAAGGCCAGAGTGGGGTCATTAGATTTTCTCTGAGGTAGAAAGCTGCCAGGCGAACCATGTCTGAAACCATTGATAGTCGTCCTGGTAGGCAGTATGAATGCCATGAGTGCCTTCGGCTTTTTCGTTTAGGGTCGTAAACGTTCGAGGCCAATTTTTGGTCCACCAAGATTTCAGTTCGCCTTGACTGAAAGGATGATTGCTGAGCTGGTGGATGCCTGCAGCGGTTACCACATCGGCGATGATGGACCAATAGCGATCTTTGCCCATTCCGAGAGCCCGAAAATGTTCCCGCAATAAAAAGACGACCCACAGCTCGGCGCTATGTTTTTTATTATGTTTAAACGGTTGGGTTTGGCGCAACGGAATCGGGTGAAAATTTTTGATGATTGAAGTAAAGTCAGGGCCGCCGTAACTTCCGGCGACTTGAGCAATTCCCTCGAGCATGTTTGCCAGTTCAACTTCCACGACAGGGGATCCTTTTTCGGTTTCTTGTTCAAAAGGATTTGGGGTTGTCAAAAGGTCAATAAGGGGCTTGAGTTCCCGCAACCGAGCTGCAGTAGCATGTAAGATTTCTGAAGACTCGAGCCAGTAGTCTGGGTCGTTTTTCGAAAGGCGTTCCCGACCAGGGGGAGGCAACACAGTTGGTATCCAATGTCGGAGGAGCACAAATAAAATATAATGAATATTACCATTCACCTGGACGATATGTTCTAACACCTTGCTGGTTTGGGTATTTTGAAAAAACTCATGGGTCTTGTCTCTAACACCCAGATGCTGAGCTAAAGCCATCCACCAATCAGCTTGGGGTTGAGGAGGTTGGTGTTCCGCCATGTGAGTCTGCTGGATAATAAATGGATATAGGGCGTACAGTAGGATGATATCCCCGCGTTGGTGCATGGTACGAGTTGACTTGTGGCAACGCAAGTCAAAGATGAGGTGAAAGTTACTTCCCCAGATTCCTTTATTAGGCTAGGCTTCCTAGGGTTGGAGTATGGTTGGATGAAACAATTGGTGTTGATTCGGCACGGAGAGTCACAATGGAATCTTGAGAATCGATTCACGGGTTGGGTGGACGTGCCCTTGAGTCCTCGCGGTGAAGATGAAGCTAAGGGGGCTGGAAAAAAATTGCAGGCATTTCGGTTTAACCATGCCTTTACCTCGGTTTTAACTCGTGCCATTAAGACACTGGAGATTGTGTTGGAAGAAATTGGGCAATCCGATCTAGTGGTTGAAAAAAATCAGGCCCTTAATGAACGTATGTATGGGGACCTTCAGGGTTTAAATAAAGAAGAGACCGTTGAGAAGCATGGAGCGGAACAAGTCAAACTGTGGCGGAGAAGTTTCGATGTCCGTCCACCAGGAGGGGAAAGTTTAAAGGATACGGCCAATCGGGTGGTTCCGTATTATCAGCAGAAGATTTGGCCTGTATTTTCAAGTGGTAGCTCCATTTTAGTCGTCGCGCATGGGAATAGTTTGCGTGCCTTGGTCATGAAGTTGAATCAGTTAACTAAAGAAGAAGTATTAGAACTAAATATCCCAACGGGAGCCCCTCTGTTCTTTGAACTTTCAGATGATGGAAAGGTTCTCAGTCATCGGTACATGTGAATTTAGCTTCTATGATTGTTTCCACAAAGCTTCATAATTAAAATGGTAGGTCATCAGGGCTTATCCCTTGTTCGATCTCCGCTGCCATTTGTCCTATATCTTCAACTGGGACAAGGTCTACCAAAAACACCAATAGTTTTGGCTCTTCTCCACGGGGTACAAAGCCTTTGGATTCCATATCAGATGCGGCCTTGGTTAGTATGGCGATAGGTTCGCCCCCCTGGTCAACAATGTTGTTCCAAGCTTCCGCTCTAATTTCTAGGTCTGAAAAAAATTGGTCAATCGGTCTGTGGACAAAACCAAATCGGCTTTCCCACCGGTCTTTGATCTGGCGTTGCACTTGTTCCCAAAGCTCTTTTCCCGCTTTTTCCGGGATACCCACCTGTAGAGCACAGTGAATCCAATAAGTGGAAAGAAGAACAATTTCCCAAGTAATGGATTGAGCTTGTTCACGTGAAACCATGAGACCATAGTCCTCAAAGAAATCCGGAGCTATCGCTGGAGGAATTAGATTAAATAAGGTGGCCGCTTGTTGTTGGTAGTGTGTGGACATTGGAGAGATTACTAAAAGGAGTTGTAAGGGTAGCTTACAGGTGAGTTCAAAATGATTCCGAATCTGGTCGCTAGGATACGAGTCGAACCCTGCATCATGCAAGCTAATGCCTTGACACTGAAATCTCTCTAATGCCAGGTTTTTCTCATCCAATGGATCGGGAAGAATTGAGTAGTCTCAATGTCGGTGTGCGAGAGAACCTATGCGGTACCTTTTGATGGCCATAGCTGGATTGTGGATGGCTGACGGCCTTGCCTTATTGGTTGCGCCTCTGCGAATGATTGTCTTATTGAAAGAATCTTTGGTGTCTTCCCCGTCTATCATTAACTGTTCTGGGTTATCCGCTGTATTGGGTGGCATCCTTCTAGGTCAGGGTGGGGTGTTGCCCTACCATCCGCTGTGGTTGCTCACTGGTTTAGCCATGCTGGGCAAAGGAATTTTTTTTCTGTGGGCATCGGATGAGCAACGTTCGGTTGCGCTGCAGTGGTGTTTAAAACGAGAAGCTGTGGACTATCGATTTTTTGGATTAGGCTTGTGCACGCTCTCGCTATTATTACTAAATGCGGGTGGAGTGTTATAAATTCGGAAAGGACCGAGGGGTTTGATGGGCGCGTTATTGCTGATAGGTGCCGTAAGCCTAGCCTGGGGCATTATGGGATTAATGCTGATCGTTGCCCCTAGCGGATGGATTGCCTTTACCAAAAAGACCCTGACCGATCCCTGGCAACGGTTTTGGGTAACCCAGGCCATGCTCTTGTTTGGCTTGGTGTTAATTATTGGGACGGCTCCGCTTCAGGGTTTTTGGTTGTGGGTAGGGTGTGGGTTAATTGCCGTGCTCAAAGCTTGTTTTATTCTGGGGTCGTCAAAAGACTTCCTGGGTCGGTTGGCCATCATGGCAACCAACCAAGCTATGTGGGTGTATCGAGGAAGCGGTCTCCTGACCTTGGTGTTAGCGTTTCTCCTTGCGACGGATACCATTCTTCATGGCTGAACAATCTTCTGATCGTTCTAATGATTTTTCCCTCCTTGCTGCCTTGTGGCGGGAACATCAGGCAGCGGATTGGCCAGTGAGCGGTGAGATAAATGAAGGCCAGCTAATGACCTTGGATACTGTAGTGGCGGGATGCGTCACCTATTATTTCGAAGAGCAGAGTCTCGATGAAAAACGGTTGGTTATCCTGGATGATTGTTTGGCAGATTTAGAAAATTTGGTATCCGACCTTGAGCCTGATTCTGGAGCTTATTTCGAACGGTTGCAGCAACTCGGAAAGCTGTTAGTTGACATGAACCGTCCTGAATAACGCTCAGAAATCTATTCCTGTTGTCGCCAGTCGTCGGTCTCTTTCTTCTCCTGCTTGTTTAGAATTTCTGATGTAACCAGAAGTAAATGCAACATACCGGACAGTGGCCGGGGTTGCTTTTCCCGTATTCTGGAAGCGAAAAAAAGCAAAAATGTTCTATGCTGGATGGATCCATGTTGGCTTTTGTTTGACCCTGTAAAAACGCCTATGCTATCGTCGGCTCTTAACTTATCGAAGTTGTTATAAACCCCTGGAAAAACTCTGATTTTGGATATGGGAAAAGACCTAAAAGAAATACTCGGGAATTTAAAATATACCGATGATGCGAAGGTGATTCAGCAGATCACCGCTCATACTAAGCAAGTGCAAGATCGCATGTCCGGGGTCAAGCACAAGATCGTGGTGATGAGCGGCAAAGGCGGTGTGGGCAAGAGCATGACCACTGTCAATTTGGCCTTGGCGCTTGCACGAAATGCCAACCGCGTCGGTGTTATTGACGTAGATCTTAATGGTCCCTGCGTTCCGCAAATGTTGGGGATGCACGGACAAGGGCTTACCCTAACTGAGGATGGCGCTGTTCCGCCTGAAGGACCCTATGGAGTGAAGGTGGTCTCCATGGATTTTCTGCTGAATGAAACTGCTCCTGTTCGATGGAAAGGCCCAATGGATCTCAGCCCAGTTTGGCTTGGGCTCATGGAAATGAACGTGATCCGGGAATTTCTGGCAGATATTTGCTGGGGCGAACTGGATTTCCTGCTGGCTGATCTTCCACCAGGAGCCGCGGCGGATAAGCCACCGGTCATTGCTAGCTTTCTACCAGACTTAGCTGGAGCTGTTGTCGTCACGACCCCATCAGAAGTGGCGTCCAATGTGGTTCAGAAATCTATTGGTTATGCAACGGAACTAGGCATTCCAGTTCTCGGGGTCATTGAAAACATGAGCCAATACCGATGTCCATCCTGTGGCGCCGAAAATGAATTGTTTGAAGGTAACACTGAAGGCATGTGCGAGGCCCTGAATCTTCCCTTGCTTGGTCGCATACCTTTCGACCGCAACTTTGCCAAGACGTTTGATAAGGGCGTTCCACTATTGGATGACCAATACCCGACTATCAGGCGATATCAAGATATTGTTGGACGAATCCAATCGTTATTAGATTACAAGAAAGTCCTGGCTGAGAAACTCTAATGTATAGTCGTTCCTATTTCTCTCAATCCCAACTTTCTCGTGTGAGGATGTTATGAAATTTGTTTGCATGAATTGCGAAACGTATATGAGTTTCGAAAAGGTCGAAAAGCCTGCCGAAGGATCACTCGGGGTCTTTTTCGCCTGCCCATCCTGTGAAGCCAAAGTATCAATGGTGACCAATCCAGGTGAAACCCAAATGGTCAGTTCTCTTGGGGTTCAACTGGGCGGACGAACTGTAGAACAAACGCCATTGGAAATGACACGGGGAACATTAAAAGAAGAAGTGAGTGCTCCTTCGGCGCCTGGCTCCATGGCTGCTTACCTCAACGAAAAAATCAATGCAGGTCACAGTGCGGCTTCCACGGGCACAGGGGAGGCAAAAGAAGGTGAAGGCGGGTGCCCCTTCTCTGCGATGGTTGCGCAGATGGGACTGACGTCGAGCGGGACGGAAACTGCCACTCCGCAATCCGATCTTCAATGGACACCAGATGCACAAGAGCGCTTAAGCAAACTTCCCTCCTTTGTTCAATCGATGGTCAAGGGCAGCGTCGAATCTTATGCCAGAAAGAACGGCTATACTACGGTTACCCTCCAAGTCATGGATGATTCAAAAAATGCTTCTGATGGAATGACCTGGTCGCCTGAGGCAAAAGAAAGACTAAATAATATCCCCGATTTTATTCAGCCCATGGCAAAAAAGGAAATCGAACGCTTAGCCAAAGAACGTGGAGCCACATCCATAACAGCTGAACTGATGGATGAAGCCAAAGACAAGTTCATGAAGTTTATGTAGAATAGTTCGAGTAGATTGCGAAAAAGGGCGTCTCATGAAAATGAGCCGCCCTTTTTCATTTCCCAATCGGATCACTCTCGTATTCTTTGCCGGGAATCTAGGTCGCTAAAACAAAAGGATTTCGACTGCCAGTCCGAGACCCTGCTATGAGAACTCTTTCCAATTCGCATACGGCCGCATCAGATAAAGTTCTTCAACAGTCTTGCCCAGCTTCATTCCTTGCTCCTCAAGCAACTTGGCTGTGCGCCAAAGAGGAAGTCCGACAATTGCTGGATAATCTCCCTTAATCTTTTCAATAAGCTTGGCCCCTTGGCCTTGAATCGAATAAGCCCCTGCCTTTCCCAAACTTTCTTTGGTTTCTAGATAGTTTTTTAGCTCATCTTCATTAAAGGGCTTGATCCATACTTTGGCAGTCTCAACTAATGCTATTGAAAGATTATTAGCTTGATGAATTAGTGCTAATCCAGTGTGCACTTGATGGCAATGCCCACATAATTGCCGCAACATGGCTTCGGCTTCTTTTATGTCTTCTGGTTTGCCTAAAAGAGAACCATCTATTTCGCTTAC
>CAZGFV010000050.1:0-361 GCA_964524575.1 uncultured Nitrospiraceae bacterium | reverse complement strand
ATCGCCTTGGTGTTGTTTGGCAATCGACTCAGCCTTATCTAGCGCAAATTGTTTGGCTTGCTCGGATGGACTAATATCTGGCGAAGATGCCTCTTCGCATGTTGGGGAAATAACCTCAAACGAAATACTAAGTAAGTCTAGCAATTCTCGACGGCGTGGTGAGGTGGAAGCGAGGATAATGTTCACGAGAAAGTTTGGGATATGATGCTAAAGAGGAGTGGCGCTTAGCGTTTCTGCCTCAGTAAGAACATATTGAGACGTATATTTGTCGATCAATCGTTTGACGTCTTGAGAATGGTTAGTTTTAACCATGTTGGCGCGCATGTTGGATGCAAAGGGGAAACTGCTACAGTACCATCCT
>CAZGFV010000049.1:0-8901 GCA_964524575.1 uncultured Nitrospiraceae bacterium | reverse complement strand
TGTCATACTCGTTCATCTGACACCCAAATGTTTCGATAAAAACATGATAGGGCATGGCTAGTTTGTCCTTAAATTTTCGTATATTATGAAGAACAACTCTATCTATCTATGAGCAAAATAAAGGCAAGGCTTGCGCATCTCGACCTTCTTTGGGAGTCTTTAAAATATCTCTTTTCTTTGCACTGCGATCTTCTTCAAACAATGGTTGTCCCACCGCTGACTCACCCATCACACCTGTCAGATGAACCGAATGAATTTCATTGGCCAACGCTGCGACACTAGGAACCCGGACCCGAATGTAATTATCAGTCACACCACTACACCAACCCCCACGCTCACAAGATTCAAATAAGACAGGTACGATTTGGCCAATAAACCGATGATAAAACTCAGCACGTTTAACCCGAGAAAGTTCAGAAAGATTGGCGCTTCGCTCTTTAATAGTTTGAGCAGGAACCTGGAACTTCAAGCGTATCGCAGCAGTGCCTGGACGAGCTGAATAACTGAACACATGAAAATAGGCCAACGGAAGGTCAGCTACCACCGCACGAGTTTGAGCAAATCGTAGCCCATCTTCACCAGGAAATCCCACCATGAGATCCGTACCAATACACACATCCGGAACCTTTCGCGCAGCACGAACAACCCACTCGCTGTACTCTTCTACTGTATATCGCCGATTCATCGCATCGAGAATTCCGTTATCTCCGCTTTGCAAAGGCACATGCAGGAAGCGACATAATTTCGTTGATGTACTCATATAATCCAGCAAAGCTTCAGGAATTGTAGTGGGCTCGATAGAAGAAATACGAATCCGAGCCAAAGACGGAATGGCTTCTAGGCGTTGAATCAATTCTAGAATGCCCAACTTGCGATTCGAAAATTGACCAATATTCACACCTGTCAACACAATTTCCCGATGACCTCGTTCCACAAGTTGCTCAGCTTCCCGAACGGCATCATCAAGTTCCCGACTTCGCTCCTTCCCTCGAGCAAAGGGAATGAGACAAAAGGAACACATGAAGTTACAACCATCTTGGATTTTGAGATTAGCTCGGGTCGTTGTATAGTCCCCAACGCCCACATGCGAAAAAATTTCTCGATCAATCGTTCTCGTATGCACCACAGTCGGAATGGGATTTTTCCCTGTCATGGTTTCGGGACGAACATAATCTGGAAGATTCATCTTAAACTGATTGCCCAATACGATATCTACACCAGGGATCTTCTGGATGGCTTGAATTCCGGTTTGAGCATAACAACCCGTCACTGCCACAAACGCTTGAGGAGAGTGACGCAAGGTCCGACGGATAGCACGACGGCAATCTACCTCAGCTCCTTCGGTCACAGAGCATGTATTGAGGACCAACAAATCGGTGGGGGTCCCAAACTCTACACGCTCGTACCCAATGCTCTTTAACCGATCAACCAGTAAGGCGGTTTCAGACTGATTTAGACGGCAGCCAATTGTGTGAACCGCGACTTTTTTCACGAATTTCCCCAGGTCAAGAAATTAGAGGCCCATTATAGAAAACCCTAGATGAGGAGGACAACCAAGAGACACGGAGGTTCTGAAAATCAATTGCCGATGCAATAAGTATACGGTACAATACATTGGACGGTCTTGTTGGCTACCCTGTGACTCTAACAGAATAGAAGGGAGTCGGTGATGAAGAGGACCTGGAGCATTTTGATTGTGGCATTTGCCGCCTCCTTAATAGCCTCCTCCTTTGTTTGGAGCCAACCCAACCTTCCCGTTGAACCAGATGAAGAAACTCGGCTTGAAGAAATTTATGATCATGAATCCCGTATGGTGATGTTTTTATACTCCTTAAAGGGTACGGATACCGTGGACTATGTGGTAGGGAGAAAGGTTTGGGAACATCAGCGTAGCAGCTACGGGAACCCCGTGTACTACGTGGAATCATATCCACTGTTTTACTGGTGGAATCATACTATGTATAACGACCCAGAACAGGATGGCGTCAATGGCAACGAATTAGTCTACAAAGAAGAGACAGATTTTGATGCCTCTCGATACAAACCCTGCTCGTTCAACGGTCAACCCTGTTAAACAATTTGGCTTCCCCAGCCAAGACGCGCAGCCTCATCATTCATGTCTAATGTCACACTTGCCTATATATCATCTCCCACTACAGAACAAGGCATCCGAACACCACAGATTTTTCTCCTTTCCAAAAGCGTCGATTGGACAAAGAATAAATGACTTCTGACTTCATCTCCTTTTTGATCACCAAAGCACATGCTAATTGAACGAAGTTCCTAGCCTACTGACTTTTTAACCGCAACCTTATGGCTATGACGAAAGAGACCCAGCCTCAACACGATTCCCTGGTCGCTCGCCTATTATCTCTCAGGCTACTCCCAGGCCAAATCGTCGCTCTCGCTGCAGGAGCCCTCATTCTTGTCGGAACTCTACTTCTGATGTTACCGATTGCAACTCCCTCGGATATTGAACTTCGTTTCATTGATGCCTTGTTTACCGCAACCTCCGCAGTGTGCGTAACTGGTCTCATTGTCATGGATACGCCTACGGAATTTACTGTTTTTGGCCAACTGATCATCCTCATGCTAATCCAAATAGGCGGGCTAGGCTATGCATTGATGGCTACCCTTATTCTACTGGCACTTGGACATCGAATTGGCTTGCGAGACCGTATGATGCTTGCGGAAACCTTAAGCTTATCTGATATGGGCGAGGCCGTTCGTTATGTCAAAATTGTTGCAGTCGTCACTGTTACACTTGAAGGACTTGGGGCTGTTTTTCTCACCCTTCGGTTTGCTCAAGATATGGCATGGGGCCAAGCCTTCTATTCCGGGATTTTTCACTCCATCTCAGCCTTTAACAATGCTGGGTTTGCTTTGTTTTCAGATAGCCTTATTTCCTATCAAGCCGACATTTCCATCAACTTGATTGTGACAATATTAATTGTCTTGGGCAGCATTGGATTTTTCGTCTTTCAAGACGCATGGGACAACTTCACAGGAAGACGGTTTCGCTTTCAAACCCATACCAAACTTGTCGTGGTCGTCACCCTCGTTTTGTTAGTCTCGGGAACTTTGGGGATTACTATCCTAGAATGGAACAATGACCGCACGTTTGCCTCCCTGGATCTTGGCGAACGCCTCGCAGTTGCACATTTTCATACGGTCTCACGCACTGCCGGGTTTACGACCTTGGATATTGGCAATATGCAAGACGCCACACTGTACTTTCTCCTATTGCTCATGACGATTGGCGGCTCCCCTGGAAGCATGTCAGGCGGTATAAAGACCACAACTTTTGCCATTATTTGGTTGACAATTTGGTCTGTGCTTTGGAGAAAAGCTGATGTGGAAATTTTTCACCGGCGCATTCCCAAAGACCTGATCGTTCGGGCTTTCGTGTTGTGCATCCTCGCCTTTACTATGATTACTTTCTTTACTCTAGCCTTAGCATTTACCGAAGAAAAACCATTCTTAACCATCATGTTTGAAGTCACGTCTGCCATGGGCATTGTTGGGATGTCATTAGGTGATGGAGACAGTCGAAGTTTTTCTGCCTTGCTCACGGACTTTGGGAAACTTGTAATTATTCTCTCAATGCTGTTAGGCCGATTTGGCCCTTTGCTCGTTGGACTATTCGCAGTACAAACTAATATTGCGGCCCGATACCGATACCCAGAGTCGCGCGTGCTCATTGGATAAAACTTGTGCCTGTTTGTTCATGCCTGGCAAAAAAATGAGTAAATTTACTGTGCTCGTCGTTGCAGCACCAACACAAACACCACTAATGTGGGTAACGGTGCAATAAAAAATGGAGCCAACCAGAGCCAAATATTCTTTCCCCGAACCCGTGCTTGATCATACATCCAAACAAACACCCAGACTACAAGTAGTACATAATTCAACGACAGCCAATGTGTAGTTCGGGTAGCTAACAAACTGGCTTCTCCTCCAGTTGAAGTCAACCAAAATACGATTTCCAGTAAACCAAACAATACCAAAAGTGTTATAGCAATTCGCTTGCTCCAAACATACATACACCTTCACCTCACAATGTATGAAAAAAAACTTGCATTCACAGTATGTCCCAACATCCTAGTCTTTCTCACGGCTCGATTACCATAGTATGCGGAGATAAAAAAATCGAGAATAATCCCAAAAGCTGAACTCAATTTTTTACGACCGCAAAGAATTCTTCCCCTCAAATGGCTTAAGGTGCCTATCTTAGTAACACGACCCCCGTTCATGATTCCGATGATAAAAATCTTGGCGATTCCCAACCAATCTCCCTTTATGAAAATACAACATAAAAAAATTTCCCCTCCCCCAAAAAAGCGGTCCTGTGGACAGTGAATTCCATTCATCTTCTTCCTGTGGATAATTCAGAAAAATTATACAACTCATTGGAAATTTTTGAATTTTAGTTGTTCACAACCTATACACTGTTATCCCCATTGCCTCGGTAAAAAGCACAATATTTAGTATTGACAATTTACATTAGCCGCTATAAATTGTGGCTCCCTGTCGTTAATTTCCTTCCGTACTTTGTCAGAAGGCAGACTTAAAGAACCTAGCTAGACTTAACCATTTTTCGTCTTCAGGTAAAGGAGAGTTGGCTTGAAAATTGAGCGTCGTTTCACCCAGCAGGGTCAGAGCCCTTATGAAACCGTTCCCTTTTCGACTCGTTCATCGGAGATTCGAAATCCTGATGGCTCCACGGTGTTTCAGCTTGATGACATCCAAGCCCCAGAACAATGGTCTCAACTTGCGGTGGACATCCTGGCCCAAAAGTACTTCAGAAAGGCTGGGGTTCCGCAATGTGATGCCCAAGGCACCCCTATTAAGGATGAGGAAGGCAATCCTCTGACCGGAGGTGAGAGAGATGCACGACAGGTTTTCCACCGGTTAGCCGGCTGTTGGACCCATTGGGGTCAAACTCACGGATACTTTGACTCAGAGGAGGATAGTCAAGCCTTTTATGACGAATTATGCTTCATGTTGGCCAAACAGATAGCTGCGCCGAACTCACCGCAATGGTTTAATACAGGGCTTCATTTTGCCTACGATCTTGCCGGTCCCTCCCAAGGACATTTTTTCGTCGACCCCCAAACAAGACGTTTAAATCGTTCCAAAAACGCCTATGAACGTCCTCAAGTCCATGCCTGTTTCATTCAGTCCGTAGCTGATGACTTGGTCAATGAAGGCGGGATCATGGATCTGTGGGTTCGTGAAGCTCGGTTGTTTAAATATGGGTCTGGAACCGGAACAAACTTTTCCAAACTCAGGGGTGACGCTGAGCCGCTATCTGGTGGGGGAAAATCCTCAGGCCTCATGTCATTTTTACGAATTGGCGATCGAGCAG
Source organism: uncultured Nitrospiraceae bacterium (assembly GCA_964524575.1). GTDB lineage: Bacteria > Nitrospirota > Nitrospiria > Nitrospirales > UBA8639 > Nitronereus. Next base: position 3,533 of record CAZGFV010000049.1, on the reverse strand, counting down.
CCGGAGCCATTAAATCTGGGGGAACTACACGTCGGGCCGCGAAAATGGTCTGCTTAGACCTCGATCATCCTGACATTGAACAATTTATTGATTGGAAGGTCATCGAAGAACAAAAGGTAGCGGCCATGGTCACAGGTTCAAAGATTTGTGCTCAGCGACTCAATACCGTTCTTCAAGCTTGTCACACGAAATCCAGTGGTAATTCCTCATCGATAGAGATCGATCTACAACGAAATCCAGCCCTCAAGCAAGCCATAAAGTCTGCTCGTGAGTCTGCGGTTCCTGAAGCCTACATTCAGCGTATGTTTGCTTACGCACAAGAAGGTTTTACCCATTTTGTGTTTTACGAATACGACTCGAATTGGGATAGTAAGGCCTACCAAACCGTTTCCGGACAAAATTCCAACAATAGCATTCGTATTCCCAATGCCTTTTTCGAGGCATTGGACCAGGATAAAGACTGGACCTTGACCGGACGAACAGACGGGAAGCCCACAAAAACCATTAGTTCGAAGGAATTATGGAACCAAATTTCTTGGGCCGCCTGGACTTGTGCAGATCCAGGCGTTCAATACGACACTACAATTAACGAATGGCATACCTGCCCCGAAGATGGCCGTATCAATGCATCCAACCCCTGCAGCGAATACATGTTTTTAGATGACACTGCTTGCAACTTGGCTTCTTTAAATTTGGGTACATTTATGAAACCTAATGGGGAATTTGATATCCTGGCCTACCAACATGCGATTCGATTATGGACAATCGTGTTGGAAATTAGCGTGCTAATGGCAGGATTCCCTAGTAAACCAATCGCCGAGAAAAGCCACATTTTTCGGACATTGGGGCTGGGCTATGCCAATTTGGGCTCTCTCCTCATGCGTCAAGGAATTTCCTATGGCTCCCCTCAAGCCTTGGCCATTTCCGGAGCACTCACAGCCATTCTGACCGGAGAATCTTATGCCACCTCTGCTGAAATGGCGGCTGAACTCGGCCCATTCCCTGGCTATGAAAGGAATCGTGAGGCCATGCTCCGCGTCATGCGAAATCACCGACGAGCAGCTAACAAAGATCCAGGCAAAGAATACGAAGGCTTGACCATCACACCTCAAGGCATCGACCCCGATGAAACACACAGCAACCTGTTAGCCGCCGCACGAGAAGCGTGGGATCGAGCCGTGAAATTAGGCGAGGTTCATGGGTACCGCAATGCTCAGGCTACAGTCATTGCACCAACCGGCACTATTGGACTCGTAATGGACTGTGATACCACCGGAATCGAACCGGACTTTGCGCTAGTCAAGTTTAAAAAACTCGCCGGTGGTGGGTACTTCAAGATTATCAACCAAAGTTTGCCTCCGGCGTTAAAAAAGCTTGGGTATACTCAAGAACAAATTCTCGACATTATCACTTATGCCACCGGCACTCGAACCCTAAAAAATGCGCCTTTTGTTAATCATGAAACATTGATGGCCAAAAACTTTAATCCTGAAGCCTTAGAACGCATTGAGGCGACGCTTGACGGAGCTTTCGAAATTCAATTCGCGTTCAACAAATGGACTTTGGGTGAGGACTTCTGTCGAGATCGCCTTGAGTTCACGGATGACCAATTGAATGATCCAAAATTCAACATGCTGAAGTCCCTGGGCTTTGCCCAAGAAGAAATTCTGGCAGCAAACGATTTTTGCTGTGGAACCATGACAGTTGAGGGCGCACCACATTTGAAAGCCGAACATTTACCCGTCTTTGATTGTGCCAACCGATGCGGACGAACTGGGAAACGATTTATTTCCACGGATGCTCACATTTATACAATGGCCGCGGCTCAACCATTTATTAGTGGGGCCCTTAGTAAAACCATCAACATGCCAGGAGAATCCACAGTCGGTAGTGTGAAGGACGCCTATTATTTAGGTTGGAAGACCATGCTCAAGGCAGTAGCACTCTATCGTGATGGCTCAAAACTCAGCCAGCCTTTGAACACATCAAACGATGTTAGTGAATCTGATGAGGTCTCAGATGAGGTCATGGCCAAGGCCCAACAGATTACCGAACGCATCATGGTTCGATACCTCGCGAAGCGGCGTCCGCTGCCAACTCGGCGTGGCGGCTATACCCAAAAGGCCATTATTGGCGGCCATAAAATTTATCTCCGGACAGGAGAATATGAAGACGGCACCTTGGGCGAAATCTTCCTTGATATGCATAAGGAGGGGGCTGCATTCCGTAGTTTAATGAATTGCTTCGCCATCGCCATTTCTCTAGGTCTACAACACGGAGTGCCTCTCGAAGAATTCGTGGAATCATTCCTCTTTACACGATTTGAACCCAATGGTCCGGTCAACCTCAATGACCATATAAAAATGTCGACCTCGATCATCGACTATATTTTCCGAGAATTGGCCATCACCTACCTCGATAAAAAAGAGTTGGCACAAGTCAATCCAGATGATCTGCGAGCAGACTCGGTCAAGCAAGACCCTGAATGTACGGACGATGAACCCGCTGATCCTCGAACCATTACCTCTGCAACAATTAGTCCTGAACTTTTCCCTTCTCGACGGGGCACGAAAAATGGAGGGCATGCAAATGAAAAGGGAAACGGCGACGTTTCGCACAAACTGGAAATGAAGCATGAATCTGTCACGTATACCGCTGAGATGGATGTAGCCCATCAAACGGGCTTTGAAGGTGATCCATGTCCAGAGTGCAAACAATTCAAATTAGTTCGAAACGGTATGTGTTTGGTTTGCCGAAACTGTGGCGCCACTTCGGGATGTTCCTAGAAGTTATCATATAGTTAATGAAGGGGCAGTATGAGTATGAGCGTGAAAAGACTAGCTAAGTATTGTGGCCTGAGTGAGCGTTCCATCCAACGAGCCACCTTGCGGGAGGATATTCCCTACCATCAAATCAGACGGCGCATGTTTTTTGAATTAGATGAAGTTTTGGCGGAAACCAAAGAGGAGCATCCGCCCATTCGCCCGAGTTATCCAAATATCAGACTATAACTTAGTTTTTCTTTGGCTCTTCTTCTTTTGTATCGATCACTGGTTTTGTGGCCGTTTTCGCACCACTGTCTGCATCCTTCACGCAACGAAAACCGATAGTTAGATCATTTGCATCGATAGGAAAATTCGGTTCCGCGCTGGCCCGCGCAGTGACGCGAAGGCGTTTAGGGGGATCCTCCCAAGACCCTCCTCGGTACACTTTTCTTTCTCCTTTAGCAGACCCCTTGGGATTTTTACCCGGGCTTTCTTCGTAATAGGTTCGGTCATACCAATCTGCCACCCATTCTGAGGCATTCCCAGCCATATGATATAGCCCGTAAGGACTTTTTGTGCCTTGTGTAAGGCCGTGACGAATACTCATCCCTTCAGTCCCACTAGTTACAGCAGCAAGCGTTGTTTTGTAGCTAACCCATCCAGTATTAAAATTGTAGCGGGCGATATCGACGAAGGGCTGCATATGCCCCCAAGGGTAGCGCCGCCCATCGGTTCCCCGCGCAGCCTTCTCCCACTCAGCTTCCGTAG
>CAZGFV010000048.1:0-9068 GCA_964524575.1 uncultured Nitrospiraceae bacterium | reverse complement strand
TCTTCATAAGTCCTAGACAAACTAACAATATCCGACTATAAACCACAAGCTTGGCATGATCTATACTTACCCATTGATTTAGATCTACAACAGCTCGCAGAAGATCTATTGGGCGAAGAAGCAGGGGCGATCATTGCCTTGAACCCCAAAACCGGGGAAACCTTGGCCTTGGCCAGCCGACCCAGTTTTGATCCCAATGCCCTCTCCAGAGGATTGAGTTCTAAAGAGTGGCAAGGCATTCTTCAAGACAAGCGCCATCCACTCACGAACCGAGCCATACAAGGCCTCTATCCTCCAGGATCAACATTTAAAATCGTTATGGCGGCCGCTGCCTTAGAAACGAATGGTGTTGATATGACCGATACCATTCAATGCAGAGGACGGTTTCGATTCGGCAATCGAACATTTCGTGACTGGAAAGCCAGTGGTCATGGTTCGATGGATTTACACAATGCCATGACCCATTCCTGTGACGTGTACTTTTATACAATGGGGAACCGCCTGGGCATTGAGACCATAGCCAAGTATGCCACGCTGTTTGGACTAGGCGAAAAGACCGGAATAGATTTGCCATCTGAACAAAGTGGACTCGTTCCCTCTCCAGAATGGAAAGAGAAAATGCGAGGGGAACGCTGGTATCCCGGTGAAACGATTTCAGTTTCCATTGGGCAAGGCTATGTCACCGTTACCCCCATTCAAATGGCTAAGATCATCGCGACCATTAGTAATAATGGGGTAGCACGGCAACCTAAGTTGGTTCAGGGAATCCGCCGCCGGCATACAGGGAAAGTTGAAACCTTGCCCTCATCGAAAGGTATATCGTTGGGTTTACAACCTAATTTCGTGAAGAGCATTCAAGACTCACTGGCATCGGTTGTATCCGATGGAACTGCTCGGCGAGCTAATTCCCGACTGGTTACCATTGCTGGAAAAACCGGAACATCCCAGGTCATCGCACTTCAATCTGACAAAGAAAAAGAAACCCCTAAGGAGTTTCGTGATCATGCCTGGTTTGTCTCATATGCCCCTTTTGAAAATCCGCAAATAGCCGTAGCCGTCCTTGCCGAGCATAGTGGCCATGGTGGCTCTGCTGCTGCTCCCCTAGCCAAACAATTAATTGAAGCCTTTATCAAGAAGACTAGCGATAAGGTCCAGGACAGTGAATTATCCGACCTACGAAAAAATAGAATGAGGAGGGTTTCGTGAATCTGGATACAAGTTTCGCATACCTAGCACTCTACTTCTCCCAACTCGTTCTTTCACGAGATATGGTTCCTATCATAAGCATCACGGATCCCGCTTTACCGATCATGTCTCAAAGGAGACTCGCGTGAACCGAACTCATGCACTCGATGGAATTGACTGGTCTTTGCTTGGGGTAATTCTTTCCCTTCTGTTCATTGGAGTGGTCACCATCTATAGCGTAACCTCTAACGGGCCAGAGAGCCAATTTCCTATTTTTGCCAAACAAGCGATTTGGATTGGGATCGGTGCACTAACTTTTGTTGTGATGGCCAGCGTGGATTATCATAAGCTGGCAAGACTATCCTACATTCTTTATGGACTTGGCCTAATCTTGTTGGTCATTGTCATGGTTAGCGGCAAAACAAGCCGAGGCGCGCAACGTTGGATTTCATTAGGCCCAGTGGCCATCCAACCATCCGAATTCATTAAACTCCCTCTCTTGCTGATGCTGTCCACGTATTATGCCACTCAAACACAGGGAGGATGGCTCTATCGAGTAATTGTCCCAGGACTGTTAGCTCTGCCGGGCTTTCTGTTAATTCTCAAGCAACCGGACTTGGGCAGTAGCCTAAGCTTTATTGCAATTTATATTACCTTATTATTAGCTGTAGGTGTGAAGTCCAAAGCCTTCGGCCTGGTCTTGCTTGCAGCTCTCATGATTTTTCCATTTGCATGGGGCGAATTATGGGGTTCACTACACGATTATCAAAAAGAGCGCATTATTAGTTTTGTTGACCCGGCCTATGATCCCGGAGGAAAGGGTTACCAAGGATTACAATCACGTATTGCCGTGGGTTCTGGGGAATTCCTGGGAAAAGGCCTCCACAGAGGCACCCAGACCCAATTTAAGTTTCTTCCGGAAGGGCATACCGATTTTGTGTTTGCTGTGTTCGCAGAAGAATGGGGATTTTTAGGTGCTGTAGTCTTAATCATGCTGTTTTTGACGCTGTTTCTTCTTGGCCTAGACATCGCATCCAAAGCCAAGGATATGCTAGGCGGTCTCTTAGCTGTAGGCATCGTGGGCATGATGATGTTTAACGTAGTGGTCAATATCGGAATGACCGTTGGCCTGGCTCCCATTGTTGGAATCCCACTGCCACTTTTGAGTTACGGCGGAAGTGCCACGATTGTGACAATGGCCGCTTTAGGCCTACTGCTCAGTGTAAAACGGCATCGATTGACCCTAATTCAATAATCTTAACGAATCTCTGGGTTCATGTTGAACGAAATTTGACACACAGGGAGGGTAACCATTGCATCTTCTTTGATGGCTACCCCCTATCCGATCAGTTGATCTATTCGTTCCCATGCCCAACACAGAAACGAAGGAGTTCCTATGGGTATTGAAATAGCCATTAATGTCACTCCGCAAGAAACGCGGGTGGCAGTCTTAGAAAACAAAATGGTCACGGAATTGTATGTGGACCGGGCCAAGAAAAAGGATTTTGTAGGGGATGTCTATAAGGGGAAGGTGGTCAAGGTACTGCCTGGCATGCAGGCCGCATTCATTGATATCGGGCTGGACCGAGCAGCATTTATTCACGTCTCGGACTTGTCGGTAGGTACTGAACCAGGTGACGTGTTAGTTGATAACGAGGAAGATGACAAAGGGCCTGAACTTCCTCATCCAAGACGACAAAACCTTCTTCCCATTGAAGAATTACTCAATGAAGGGCAAGAATTGACAGTCCAAATATCGAAAGAGCCTATTGGGACCAAAGGCCCGCGTGTTACTTCTTATTGTTCGTTGCCCGGTCGTTTTTTGGTACTAATGCCCAATGTAGATCAAATTGGGATTTCCCGACGCATTGCTAAAGAGGAAGAACGCGTGCGCCTAAAGGAAATCATGCGTCGAAACCGGGAGCCTGGCTACGGATATATCGTGCGCACGGTAAGCGACGGTGTCAGCGAAGACGATCTGCGTTTAGATGTGGAATTTCTCACTGCCTTGTGGCAAGACATCCTCCAAAAGCAAGAGCAATGCCCTGCACCAGCTTTGCTCCACACAGATCTCAGCTTGACCCTCCGTGTGGTCCGAGACTTATTCACCAAAAAAGTGGACCGCTTGATTATTGATTCAAAGAAAGAATGCGAAGTCGTACGGGATTTTGTAAAACGCTATCTTCCAGAACAAACTTCTAGAATATCCCATTATGATAAAGAAGAAGACCTTTTCGAGCATCTTGGCGTGGAAATGGAAATTTCCCGTGCTTTAAGCAGGAAGGTATGGCTCAAATCCGGAGGCCATATTGTGATTGACCACACCGAAGCCATGACCGTGGTAGATGTGAATACGGGTCGATATGTTGGTAAACGAAGCCAAGAAGAAACAATTTTGAAAAACAATTTAGAGGCAGCTCGAGAGATTGCATACCAAATCAAGCTTCGGGGAATAGGTGGCATTATTATTGTTGATTTTATTGATATGGAGCGTGAACGCAACCGCGACAAGGTTTATCATGCAATGGTTGATGCTATGGCCAACGACAAAGCACGAACAAGGATCTCTCGCATCACGGATTTGGGACTGATTGAAATTTCCCGTGAGCGGGTCCGCGAGGATATTTTGCGAACCTTATCCGACCTGTGCGCGGATTGTGACGGTCGGGGATATACCAAATCTTCGACGACCGTCGTGTATGACATCTTTCGCGACATTCGCCGTATTGGCAAAGGTGCCAGTCAGCAAAAGGTGGTGGTAGGTGCAAACCCGGTTATCGTGGATATGCTCCAAGGCTCCGAACATGAAGGCCTTCAGAATCTCGAAAGTGAATGCAATCATCACATTGTGGCCCAAGCCGACCCGCTCTTGCATCTCGAACAGTACGACATTGTTGTCATGGAGGGAAGTACATGAATTGGGTAACACAAATCATCCCGCGATATGCACTTGGGCAGAACTAGGAAATGCTTGCTATGCCAGGATCTATGAAAAACGGCAAACATGAAGGACTGCATCGTCTCATCAAATGAGGAGCAAAACTCATTGAAAATGTTCAAGATATCATTAAAAAGCTACTTCCCAAACTTGACGAGTCCGCTGTGGATCAAGTAAAGAATGCGACCTCCGAGCTCACTTAAGTGTCACAGGCCTTGACCAAACAGGAAACGGAAGTCCTGGGCTTAATCATAGAATCTCCTATTTTGATTGATGACGTCTTGGCTCAAGCTCGTTTTTTCCTGCAAAGGCAGTCCGTATTTTACTGGTTTTTGAAATAGAAAATAGAGTTAAGATAGCACCAGATTGTTGTTATGTTAAAGTGGAAGCATCATAGATTTGAAGGAATACAATCAATTAGAAAGAACTGACAATTGTGGCAAAATCGTTGATCATTGTTGAATCTCCTGCGAAGGCTCGGACCATTTCGAAATATTTGGGTCGAGGATATCAGGTCTTAGCCTCAGTGGGCCATGTAAAAGATTTGCCCAAGAGTAAATTGGGAATTGATGTCGAACACGACTTCCAGCCGCAGTATGTTGTGATTAGAGGAAAAAGCAAAACCCTCACAGAAATTAAAGCCCAAGCCAAAAAAGCGGACAAAGTCTTCTTAGCCCCAGACCCTGACCGAGAAGGAGAAGCAATTGCCTGGCATATCGCTGAGGAACTGAATGGCAAAGCCAGTAATGTATATCGTGTACTCTTCAACGAAATTACCAAAGACGCCATCCAACGAGCTCTGGAGTCGCCAGGGACCATTAACATGAAGAAGGTCAATGCTCAGCAAGCGCGTCGAGTTTTGGATCGTATTGTCGGGTATATGCTGAGCCCCTTGCTTTGGAAAAAGGTTCGCCGCGGGTTAAGTGCAGGACGAGTTCAATCAGTAGCCGTCCGGATAATTTGTGAACGGGAAGCAGAGCGGGATATTTTTGAATCAGTTGAGTATTGGACCATTACCGCGAACCTGCAAGGTCAAAAGCCACCCATATTTGAGGCAAGGCTACAAGAATTTCAAGGTAAACCACTTGAGATCCACAACCAAGAAGATGCAGACCGCGTGCTGCAGGCCCTTCAAGATGCCACCTTTACTGTCTCTGCGGTTGAAAAAACGGAAAAGCGTCGAAACCCCCAGCCTCCGTTTATCACCAGTCGTCTTCAACAGGAAGCGTCACGAAAACTGCGCTTCACAGCTAAAAAGACCATGATGTTAGCACAACGCCTCTATGAAGGTATTGAAATTGGAAAAGAAGGACCCGTTGGATTGATCACCTATATGAGAACGGATTCCACTCGCGTATCTAACGAGGCGCAAGCTGAAGCTATTGACGTCATTCGAGACCGCTTTGGAAACAACTATCTTCCAGCAAAGCCTAACGCTTATAAAACACCTAAGGCCGCACAAGAAGCCCACGAAGCTATACGCCCAACGTCGGCTCAGCGAGACCCTGAAACTGTGAAACAATTTTTGGAGAATGACTTATATAAACTTTATAAGTTAATCTGGAATCGTTTTTTAGCTTCCCAGATGACCAAAGGCTTGGATGAGGCAACTAAGGTCAGCATTGAGGTGGGCGAGTACCTCTTCCGAGCAACCGGGACCGTCGAAAAATTTGATGGATTTCGGCGAGTCTATGTGGAGGGGACCGACACTAATGGATCGGGGCAGGCAGGCTCAACACCCCAAACTGACGATGAAGAGGCCAAACGACTACCAGAGTTGTTCGTTAACGAACAACTCACTGTAGTGGAAGGTGAGGATTTGGGCATTCTTCCTAAACAACATTTTACCCAACCTCCGCCTCGCTATAACGAATCTTTGTTAATCCGAGAACTTGAGGAAAAAGGGATTGGCCGTCCCTCGACCTATGCAGCTATTATTTCAACTATTCAAGATCGCCAATATGTGGAAAAAGATGAGGGCCGGTTTAAGCCGACGGAATTGGGCCGGACAGTAAATGACCGATTGGTGACTTACTTCCCTAGAATTTTTGATATCGCGTTTACCGCACGGATGGAATCTGAACTCGATGATATTGAGGACGGCGCAAAGAATTGGGTGACTACGGTTTCAGAATTCTACGCCCCATTTTCCAAAGACCTAGGTGCTGCCGAGGTCAATATGGAGGATCTCAAGGCCAAAGAAGAGCCAACGGATATGGCATGTGATAAATGCGGGAAAAATATGGTTATTAAATGGGGACGCCATGGCCACTTCTTAGCCTGCCCCGGGTACCCAAGCTGTAAAAACACCAAGCCATTCACAAAAGACGAGTCAGGAAACATCACGATTGTCGAAAAACCGCAAGAAACCACTAACGAAGTGTGTGAGAAATGTGAAAACTCGATGGTCGTCAAACAGGGCCGATTTGGTGCATTCCTCGCATGCTCGAATTATCCAGACTGTAAAACAACTAAACCATTGTCACTTGGAGTGAAATGTCCCATCGATGGATGCAAGGGAGAATTAACCCAACGCCGAACCAAAAAAGGCCGAGTATTTTATTCCTGCAGTCAATATCCAAAATGTACCTTTGCCATTTGGAGCAAGCCAATCAATCGGACCTGTCCACGATGTCAAGCACCACTTCTTATTGAGAAATATACCAAGCAGGCTGGAAAGAGTATTCAGTGTTATCAAGAAAGCTGTGATTATCAAGAAGCTGGATAGGGCAAAAAGAGTATCTAGCACCTTGATTTTTAGCAAACCGCAAATAACGGGCAGGAGAAACGTTTTTTAAGAACCCACCGCTGGCCTCATTTCTTTTGATTGCCCAAATATCTTTAGGGCTTCTCCCTTTTTCAGAATGACATCTTCTGTTATCACGACTTCTCTAATATCAGTCTGAGAGGGAATATCGTACATAATATCAAGCATCACTTCTTCCAAAATGGCTCGAAGCCCCCGAGCTCCTGTTTTCTGAAGATAGGCTTTTCGAGCAATCGCAGAAAGCGCGCCATCTGTAAATTTAAGCTTTACCTTGTCGAAGGACAACAATTTTTTGTATTGCTTGCTCAAAGCATTTCGTGGTTCCGTGAGAATTCGCACCAGAGCATCTTCATCAAGTTCATCGAGAGTTGTCACGACAGGCAAACGCCCGATAAATTCCGGAATCAGCCCATATTGAAGCAAGTCCTCAGGTTGAACCTGTGCTAAGAAGGAGCCCAATCGTTCGTGACGAGACCTTCTGCCATCGGCACGGAATCCCATTCGTTTTTGATTCAATCGACGCTCGATAATGTCTTCTAACCCCACAAAGGCCCCACCACAAATCACCAAAATATTCTTGGTGTCGACTTGAATAAACTCTTGATGAGGATGTTTACGCCCCCCTTGGGGTGGCACGTTCGCCACGGTTCCTTCAATGAGTTTCAGTAACGCTTGCTGCACGCCTTCGCCAGACACATCTCGAGTAATTGAGGGGCTATCAGACTTTCGAGTTATTTTGTCGATTTCATCGATATATATAATCCCACGTTCCGCGCGTTCTACTTCATAATCCGCTGCCTGCAACAACTTCAGAATAATGTTCTCGACATCCTCACCCACATATCCAGCTTCTGTTAGGGCTGTAGCATCTGCCAACGTAAAGGGTACATCTAAATAGTCGGCCAAGGTTTGTGCAAGAAGGGTTTTCCCCGTTCCCGTCGACCCAACCATGAGAATATTTCCCTTTTGAAGTTCCACATCCCCGGCATCATTTTCAGCAATTCGTTTGTAGTGATTGTGAACCGCAACGGATAGGATCTTTTTGGCACGATGTTGACCAATGATATATTGATCGAGGTGACCATTAATTTCAGCAGGCTTGCGAAGTTTAGAAGAAATTTCTTCTTTGGTCTCCTGCCATTCCTCGGCCATAATTTCATTGCACAACCCCACACATTCATCACAGATATATACCGTGGGACCGGCAATGAGTTTCCGAACTTGATCGCGGCTTTTTCCACAAAAAGAGCAACGAAGATTGGCTTCACTTTTGACTTGTCTAGCCATGACACCCTTAAGGTAATCGGGTCAGGATTTACTTTCTTTAGGCTTTTCCGGCCCGCGAACAATGACTTCGTCAATAATTCCATACTCTTTGGCTTCATCGCCAGACATAAAATAATCCCGTTCGGTGTCTCTCTCGATTCGTTCCAAGGGCTGTCCCGTGTGATGGGCCATAAGGGAATTTAAACGTTCACGGATTTTTAAAATTTCCTTAGCATGAATATCAATTTCCGTCGCCTGGCCTTGAAATCCCCCCATGGGCTGATGAATCATCACCCGAGCATTAGGTAGGGCATAACGTTTTCCTTTGGTACCTCCCGCCAGTAGGAACGCCCCCATGCTCGCAGCCTGCCCTAGACAGATGGTAGTAATAGGTGGCTTTACATATTGCATTGTATCATAGATTCCCAGCCCAGCCGTTACACTTCCCCCTGGTGAATTGATATAGACATTAATATCTTTCTCCGGATCTTCCGCTTCCAGAAATAACAACTGAGCGATAACAAGGTTCGAAAAGATATCATCGATCGGAGCCCCAAGAAAGATAATCCGATCTTTTAACAAGCGGGAGTAAATATCATACGCTCGCTCACCGCGATTCGTCGTTTCAATTACCATAGGAACTAGCATGCTTGTCTGCCCTTTCTTTTCTGAAAAACGTTATCCTTGAATCACTGCAAATTGATACACCAACTGCAAGGCTTTTTCGGAAAGAATCCGGTCATGAAATTCTCGTCGCGAGGCGTCTCCGCCCGATTGAATCATTTCTTGAATATTTTCAACAGGAATTTGAAGGCCCTGCGCTAACTTTCTAATCTCTTCTACGAGTTCTTCCTCGGAAACCGTAATACCTTCTTTATCAGCAATAGTTTCGAGAATAAGTGCCAATTTCAC
>CAZGFV010000047.1:8877-9219 GCA_964524575.1 uncultured Nitrospiraceae bacterium | reverse complement strand
GCAAGATTCAACAATCGTAACTCCTCAAACACAATCCAATAACAGAGATAACCAATGATCTCTTTGGTCTCGCCCTGATCGTCAATTGACACAGCAACAAACAACTGGCTGAATGGGTTCCCTTTGACCTCGGCTTCGAACATCACACGAGTCCAAGGGGCAGAAAAAGCCTCCTGTTCAATATTTAAAATCTGCTCAAGGTGAGAAGGTTCCGCGGGTTCAATGGCCAGGCAAAAATTCGAGGAGGGTTGAAGATCCATGTAGGACATAATCAACTGGGAGGGACCACCTTCCGAACTTTGGTTTCCCACTGCACTTCGGCTTCGGCCCGTTGAACATATC
>CAZGFV010000047.1:0-8867 GCA_964524575.1 uncultured Nitrospiraceae bacterium | reverse complement strand
AAGGTGACATGGCCTCTTCCGGGCCTGGAATAGCCTTCTCACCCAATGCATTTTTCAGTTCTTGAGAGTACGCCCCCCACCCCTCTCCGAACAAAACAGTTATTTCATCAATAGAATCAATAAGTTTAGATAACGAGCCATGTTTATCATCAGACAATCGCCTAAGTTACTCTTGTTCCCACCGAAACAAGGCCCAGTACACCTCACCTCGACTCGCCTTCAAAATGGGACAAATCTGCCTGGATTCGTCTTTTACATTCCAGGCCATGGCTTCAAGAGTGGAAACGGTTACCAAAGGAAGCCGTGTGGCAAGGCGAAATCCCACCATCGTAGAAAGGCCGACCCGCAATCCGGTGAAGGAACCCGGCCCAAGCGAAACCGCCAATCCATCAAGCTGTTTTAATGACAAAGTTAAAGATTGAAGGAGGCGATCGATACTTGGAACTAAAACACTGGCATGTGAAGCGCAGTCGGAATGCGTTTCCTGGGCCAGTACTTGAAAATCATCAACAATAGCCACACTTTGACAGCGAGTGGCCGTTTCCACTGCCAAAATTTTCATGCGATTCAGCTCACTTTAAAAAATACGCCGTCTAAAAATCAGCGAGTGTAAACATTTTTCTTTCAAGAGGCTCATTGGCTTTTATTTCCTGGAACTCCAAGACAATGCTCCCAGCTTCGCTACGATCTTCCACCTGGACGGCAAACGGAAAGTTAAGTGTTCGCATCTCGTTTGCTGAACCATCACGGACTTGACGAAAATCCGAAGTGTGCATGGAAACCACCACTTTCCCTTCAGCACTCACATAGTCCAACTGCCGAACTTGCAAAGATATTTTATCAACCACGATATGTTGATAGAGTGCGACCCCAACAATTTTTGAGTCTGGGGACATGTCAAACTGGTATGAATTGTCATGAACTTGGGTAGTAATTATTCTTTCAGAGTCGAAAGATAATTTTCCTAAAACTACCTCGAGCGCCCGCAAACTCAATAACACAGGAAGACGAAGTTCGCCTAATTTTTTGAAATTGTCCATGCCTCCAATAATTGGTCTAGGATAATCTTCCACGCGAAGCGCATAAAAATCCCCAGACAGAACAAAGTCAAATACTAATCCCCCAAATCGAGTAAAGCCTTTGATACGATATTGATTTGGACGTTGATAGAGAATGCTCCCTTGAAAGGATTGAGTAAAAGCCATCCCATTCCCATCAACCTCAGCATGAAAAAGGCCCTTAAAACTCATGGCATTTGCTTCTCGCCCCCTCAATGTTTTAATAATTTCCGCAGAAGTCTGCGCAGGGATTGGAGGAGTCACACGCTCTGAAGTTATTGTACAACCCACGAGACTCAAAAGAAGAAGACAAATGAAGAGATGGACAGTTCGTCGCCTATAAATAAATCGCTCCAACCTATGAGCACGGACTATGAAATATAAAAACCTGGATTTCATCTTCCAAACATGGTTAATTGCCTAGTTAAGAGCACCAGTTATAAAAAGTAAAACTGCCCTTCGCCATTCCCACAATTCGTTAGCGAGAATTTGGTTTTCATTTTCTCAGGGAAGGCACATAAAATCGATTCCTGATTAAAATATCAGGAATGACGGAACAATGAATTATGGGCCTCGATTCTTAGATAATTCAAACCTGAATTTCGTCAAACACCGCCAAAAACTCTGTATTAAGCACGAGCCATGACCTGATCCAAGACATCGCTCAGTTCCCGAACTCCTATCACTTCAAGACCAGGGATTCCCGACCACTTTGTCAGATTCCCCTCTGGTAGCACACACCGCTTGAAGCCTAATTTCAGGGCTTCTCGAGTCCGCTTATCCACCTGCGTCACCGGGCGAATTTCACCGCCAAGCCCCACCTCACCTAAAAAAAGCGTCTGCGCGTCAAGGGCCTGATCCCGAAAGCTAGAAACAACAGCGGCCACAATTCCCAAATCAATAGCGGGCTCATCAATACGAAGACCACCCACAACATTCAGATAAACATCTTGTCCAGATAAATGCAGCCCCAACCGTTTTTCCATAACGGCAAGCAACAAAGATACTCGATTAATCTCTACCCCATTCGCCATGCGTTTTGGCATGGCATAACCAGTAGATGTCACTAAGGCCTGCAACTCAACTAAGATTGGCCGACTTCCTTCGAGAGTCGACACCACAACGGATCCAGCACTGTGTTCAGGCCGGCCCGCCAAAAACAATTCCGAGGGATTAGCAACTTCTTCTAGACCACCATCTTTCATCTCAAATACGCCAATCTCTGCTCGTAATATACGATAGGTATACCCCTTATCTCCTTCATATAAGAGAACAGTATCCACAATGTGTTCTAAGAGTTTTGGCCCGGCAATCATCCCTTCCTTCGTCACATGTCCAATAATGAAGATAGGCACGGATGTTCGCTTGGCATACCACATCAATTGACAGGCCACTTCCTGCACTTGACTCACACTGCCTGGCGCCGAGGCAATCTGATCAGTATAGACCGTTTGAATGGAATCCACGACTAACGCAGCGGGCTCCATAGCTTGGGTAGTTTTTAGAATTTCTTCAAGAGACGTCTCCGCCATGATATAGAGGGAAGTACTGGAGACCCCTAACCGGTCCCCACGCATCTTTAACTGCCGCGGCGATTCTTCTCCGGAAATATACAGCAATGTTTGCCCACCCTGCCCAAGCCCTTGCAACGCTTGAAGCAAAAGTGTCGTTTTTACAATACCTGGGTCCCCACCAACTAAAATAACAGACCCGGGAACTACCCCACCCCCAAGAACTCGAACCAATTCGCTGAGATTCGAAGTCAATCGTGGCTCCTGATCAATTGCGATTTCGGTAATAGGTGTGGGTTTGTCAGGGACTCCTTGAAAAACCTTTTGTATCCCCATTGAACTTCTACCTGCAGACACCTCTTCTTTCAAGGAATTCCACCGAGAACAATCCGGACACCGGCCTGCCCAACGTGGTGTCTGAAATCCACATTCTTGGCAGACAAAAATGGTTTTGGATTTAGGAGTTTTCATTGGAGACTTAAAAATTAGAAATATTCAAAACACTACATCCTTTTGCATTATCTCATAGTAAAGCTCAAACTGCTGCAAGGGAATACTATAAATGCTTCCGTACTTCTTTCCATGTAGAAATAACCTTGGCACGGCGGGGATATTTCACCTTTTTAGAGGAATTCGGAAAAATCACAACCTTGACTCGTTTTTTTACTAAAGTATCTGCAAAGCCTTTGGTTTGCCCAATACCAGCCTCAATATGATCCCAACCGTCTTTCTTAAGTTTTTCAATAAATGCCAATAATTTGGCCGGCCCTGGTTCAATAGCCCTGGCAATGCCAGGGGGAAATTTCGATATCTTTAACCAATCACGAAGGCTTTCGGCATCCCCTCTTTCCCAGAACAAAAGATAAATGATGTTATAATAAAACTCCCCAAGTTTGGTCAGTTCATTTGGTGCATCCTCATCCGGCTCACCAAAATTCATGGGGTTAAATAATGGAAGCGTGGGCAACGAAGGCCCATTCCCCTCTCGGGATTTCAATAGGGTAACTACATCGACTAATAGAATTGGCTTTCGCCGTTCCCACGAAGCAAAGTTTCCGAGCCCAGAGACTGAATTTACTCTCGGGCTAGACTCAACTTTCGCGACGATTTTCTGGTTCCCCCTCATGTGGGTTTTAAACTCAAGAAAGGCACGCCCATCTCCACCTGTTAAGGTTGTTCCAACACGTTGTCCTTCGACAACAAATTCAATGGTTTCACCACCAACCCCTGTAATCCCCAGCAGACCATCCTGAACCAACCTAGCCTTGAGCATTGCCGGTGTCCCCGGTCTGGCCAGGACATCCTCTACAATCAAGCGGCCTACCACCTTTTCATCGGCGGCGAACAATACCAGTGTCGGAATCATGAATAACAAGAAAAACCAAATAGCTCCACAAAGGCAAGCCTGGAATTTAGCTTTTTTTTTGAGGACTTCGGAATGAAGGTTCATGAGATTAAAGAAGTTTTTTAAATATCACAAAACGGGCAGGTTTCAAAAACCGTCTTAAACAATGCAGAAAGAGACAATTAGCCAAGTTTTCGTTTTCTCAACTCTTCGGAATAGGTTTTTTCGTACATCACATCCCACTCAGATGAACCTTCAGGAATCTTTCTAGAATAAGACAATAGCTTGGCCCTAACCAATTTATTGATCTCGGCTTCCAACTTCATTTGCTCCGCTAGCACATGCTTAATTTCCCGTAATACCATAGTAGAAGATCCCACGAAACGACCTTCCGTCGTTTTCTCTAGGCACTGAAGGATAACGTGCGACAAATGCATTTGCTTTTCATCAGACAGTAAGACAGACATGGTTTTCAGAATCCTTAATAAACTTAGACCTTTATATAAAAATGACTAAAGGATGACCCCCCGTTCTTTAACCAGCTTACTTTTAACCATGGTAAACATCTTCTGATAATCTGCGCGGCCACTATTGAATTCAGCATCATATTGTTTAAGCATCATCCGCACCTCAACATTCAATCGATCTTCGACCGATAACTCATCCCTGATGGCTTCCTCCAACGTATCCACCAATTTCTCCTTGAAACCGGTGACATCGAATAATTGGTAGCTGCTTAGTTTTTCAAGAACCGCCACTGAGATTACCCGTATGCGTTCTTTAGTCACACGCATATTACACCTACGAGACTTTTTCAACTTTCATGACTGTTGCACTCACAACCTGTCTCAAAACTTGAGGGTCATCCACCAAACGCCCAACCACATTCACCCGATCAGCCGGAACTGGATCATCTCCAATACTCATCGGGGTACGACCGAAAAATACGGCCAACATACCCCCAAGACCCCAAAACGCTACGTCACCGACTTTCACATTGGTCGTCGCAGTTTCGCGGTGATCTTTCACCCCAGGAATATTACAGTAAAACTCTTCTCCCCATTGGTTCAGCGTACTTTCGATAGGAAGGGCGTTATAAATCCCCACGGCCGTCCGAGTTGGCTTGAGTTCCGCTTCTACAGTAATCCCACCAATCGAAATTTTAATGCGCTTTGCTTCAAGCTCCATGATAAATCCACTCCCTATTTCCTACAAAAAACTAAGTTTCCTTGATAAATCTACTAGCTGACTGTAGCTTGTTCCTCCACACCAAATCAAGAAATCAAGGCAATTCGTAGTCAGGCTTATGCTTGAATCTTCATTTATATTCCTCAATGGCATCGGAGAAAATTCAGAGAAACGACTGTGGAAATACGGCATCACACATTGGGAGCAGTTTTTACAGTCTTCTGCTCTGCCTGGAATTTCTTCATCGCGAAAGTCACTCTATGACCGCGAAGTGGACGAAATATCCAAAGATTTCGCCCTAGGAAATTGGAGAACCCTCGCCAAACGGTTTAAATCCAAAGAACATTGGCGCTTTCTGGAGGCCTTTCGGTCCCGGACGGCTTTCCTCGACATTGAAACCACTGGCGAACCAGCCGGATATGGAGACATTACCATCGTTGGACTTTTCGCCAATGGAACCACGACCCTATTAGTTAAAGACGACTCTTTAACTCAAGAACGATTACAAAATGAACTGGACAAATATGACCTGCTCGTAACTTTTTTTGGCACAGGTTATGATCTCCCTTACCTTCGGGCAACTTATCCCAGATTAAAACTAAACCATGCCCATTTCGACGTCTGCTTCGCCGCTAGACGGCTCGGCCTTCGTGGTGGGTTAAAGCATATTGAGCTGGAATTAGGATTTGCTCGTGACTATAACATCCAAGGGTTGGATGGATGGGACGCGGTGCGCCTCTGGCATGCGTGGCAAGCGGGAGATAAATATGCAAAAGAAAAACTCTGTCAATACAATGAGGCCGATGTGAAAAATTTAGAACTTTTAGCAAATCACATCTACGAAGAGTTTTTACAACGGTATGGACCAGTGAGCGTGATGGCATGAAAACATCTAACCAATGGATGGGCTACGGACTCACGCACGTTGGCCAAGTTCGGGATAACAACCAAGACTCATTCCTCATCGATGACAAACGTGGATTGTGGATCGTAGCTGATGGCATGGGTAATCATGCTCGAAGCGATGTAGCCAGCAAACTAGCCGTTGAAACTATCCAGCAGAGCATTGACAGTCCCTCACTCCGACCTACCAAAACTAGTTCGCCTGCGTGGATAAGCCTTCTTGAAGACACCGTGGTAAAAGCGAATGACAAGATTCGCTCTCATGCTAGGGGAAAAGTATCCTTAAAAGGCATCGGCACAACGGTGGTTTTCATGTTCATGCCAGACCCAGAAGGCAAAAAAGCCTACATTGTCCACGTGGGCGACAGTCGAGCCTATCTTATTCGGGACAAGCAACTAATCGGTCTCACTAGAGATCATACCTTGCTTGAGGAAGGCATTCAGGCAGGCTTGCTGCCCAAAACGACCTCAATTAACCATCCATTAGGACATGTTCTCGGACGCGCGATTGGCGTAGGATCAAACGTGAAACCAGAAATATCGAATCTTGAACTTCAGCCGAATGATACAATTCTACTATGCACCGACGGCCTCATAAAAATGATGAAAAACGAACAGATCCTAGAAAACTTACAAAAACTCTCGCCCCAAACAGCCAAAGACAAATGCCAACTACTCATTGACGAAGCCAATCGTCTTGGTGGAAAAGACAATACGACGGTAGTACTTATTGAGGCCCAAGAATAAAATACTGGTTAGGACTTTCTAGTAAGCTTCCAGTCTATTTTGTCTTTGAAATTAAATTGATATCGCCAAAAAAAATACGAGCCCAACCATGTAGTACTTAGTAGGGCTCGAAATTTCAGAATCAGGCTAGCAATGTGGCTAGGACAACGCTGCTAATATATTATTGAACGTGGAACTGGGGCGCATTCCAGCTTTTACTTTTTCGGGGTCTGGAAGGTAATAGACACCTAAATCAACTACATTGACTTTAATCGATTACATCTCTTCTAGAATCTTATCGAGGTTGGTTTCCAAATCTTTTGCGATAGTTGCAATTTTTGCTTTCTGGTCTGCGTCGTCGTTTTGTGAGGCAAGTTCTTGTGCCCAATACGTTGCTTCGTACACATGGCTACCAACATTATCCAACTCACCCAGAACACGACCTGGCGACTTGCGGTTATCCATAAGTTTACCGGTAGCTTTGTCAAGGGTATCCGCCAACACTTGGGCTTTTTTGTTGTTTTTGAATCGGCTCAAATGCGCGAAGGATTCTGCGAGTGCTAAAAATTCTCCAAGAGAATCCCAACGTAAATGTGCCTCTTTAACAAACTGTTGAACATGTTTTGGAGCAGAGCCTCCAGCTCCAGTTTCAAACAAACCACCACCTTTTATCAAAGTTACTATAGAAAGCATCTTTGCACTCGTCCCCAGCTCTAAAATTGGAAATAAGTCAGTGAGATAATCCCGAAGCACATTACCTGTTGCGGCAATAGTGTCTTTTCCTTCTTTGGCCCGTTTAAGTGAATGCTGCATGGCGTCCACAGGAGCCATAATTTGAATATCCAGCCCGGCAATATCATGATCTTTTAAATATCTGTTCGTTTTTTCAATCAACTGAGCATCGTGAGCCCGATTCTTATTTAACCAAAACACGACTGGAGTGGAAGATGCTTTGGAACGATTAACCGCCAACTTCACCCAATCTTGAATAGGAATATCTTTAACCGTACATGCGCGAAAGATATCATTCTTCTCCACCAATTGTTCCAAAAACACATTTCCGGCCCCGTCGAGCACACGAATGGTTCCCTCACCAGGCGCTTCGAAGGTTTTGTCATGCGATCCATATTCCTCGGCTTTCTGAGCCATTAAACCAACATTAGGGACACTACCCATCGTAGAAGGATTGAACTCACCATTATCCCGACAAAAATCAGCCACCGCTTGATAAATGCCCGCATAACTGCGATCAGGAATCATGGCTTTCATATCGTGCTCTTCCCCATCAGGTCCCCACATTTTTCCGCCAACGCGGAGGGCAGCTGCCATCGAAGCATCGATGATAATATCGCTAGGAACATGAAGGTTGGTAATACCTTTGTCTGAATCCACCATAGCCATAGTTGGTCCATTCTTCAGCGCAGCCTCAATGTCCGCTTTAATTTCGTTTTTTTGAGATTCGGCAAGCTTGTCGATTTTTGCATAGACATCACCTAACCCGTTATTCGCATTCACGCCAAGCTCCTCAAAGGTCTTCGCATGTTTTTTAAAGACATCCTCGAAATAGACTTCGACGCAGTGCCCGAAAATGATGGGATCAGACACCTTCATCATCGTGGCTTTCATGTGCAAGGAGAATAAGACGCTCTTATCTTCCTTACCAGCTTTAACTTGCTCCTTGAAAAATTGACGTAAGGCTTTGGCGCTCATTTTGGTGGAATCGACCACATCACCTTTATCGAATTTCACCTTATCTGTTAATACCTTCGTACTACCGTCCTTGCCAACAAATTCAATTTTTGCAGCCCCAGCCATTTGTTCGTTTTCTATCGCTGACTTTTCATTCTCAAAAAAGTCGCCGTACGACATATGCGCCACATGGGTTTTTGAATCTTTGGCCCACTTTCCCATTTTGTGAGGATTTTTTTTGGCGTATTGTTTTACTGAGGCCGAAGCCCGACGATCAGAATTGCCTTGGCGTAACACCGGATTTACCGCACTGCCCTTGACCTTATCAAATCGCGCCCTAATGTCTTTTTCTTCATCATTTTTCGGTTCTTCAGGATAATCCGGAATGTTGTAACCTTGAGACTGCAGTTCCGCGACACAACCTTTGATTTGTGGGATTGAAGCACT
>CAZGFV010000046.1:1271-9330 GCA_964524575.1 uncultured Nitrospiraceae bacterium | reverse complement strand
CCAGACTATCGACAGACGTCTTCCGAAGCCTGAGCCTACCTTTTCCGACACCTCATTCACCACAAATTTTTTCCATTTCAAAAATTGTTCTTTCGCAAGAATAGCGTTGGTGGTTTCAAGGACATAGGGTTGTATGGTTTCTAGGTCCTTGATTTGCTTACTGAGAAATGCTAGCGCGGTTTGTTCTCTTTCATTCATGATGTGTTTTATACCTTCTTGATAATTTTTTTGCGACAAGAATAATTCAATGATTTTCCTTAAGTTGACACGTGTTCCAATTTCTTCGCGCTATCGTTTTGCACCCGCGGAAGCTTATGGCGGACTTGAAGTGAAGGCTTGTTCAACTGGAAAGTTTCTGCCCTGTAGAAATTTTTTCACGGTCATTCGTTTTTTGTTCCCGGGTTGGATTTCGGTAACTCGTAACATGCCATTGCCGGTCACCACTTCAAAAGATTTTTCGTCTACGCTAGTAATGATCCCAGGGCCATTGGCGGGGAGCAACTCCCTTTGGGTTTGGGTCTCTACCACAGTCTTCCATATGATTAATCGTTGACCTTGGAGGAAGGTATAACATCCAGGCCAGGGCGAAAGTCCTCGAATACAGTTCGCAATATGTTCCGCTGATTTTGTCCAGTCAATGAGTCCAGCTTCTTTGGTGAGGGGGGGTGCATAGGTTGCTTTATCGTGATCTTGTTCTCGGGGAAGCACGGTTTTATTTTCTAGGCCTTTCAATGTTTCAACCAAAAGTTCCCCGCCAACTTTGGACAACCGATTCCCCAGTTCGGCTGATGTGTCATCTGGTTCGATTGCCACGGTTTGTTGAAGCAACATTGGTCCTGTATCCATGCCTTCATTCATGAGCATGGTGGTGATACCGGTTTCTGTGTCCCCATTGATTAAGGACCACTGAATGGGTGCTGCTCCTCGGTATTGGGGCAACAGAGAACCATGCACATTCACGCACCCTCCGAGCGGCAAGTCTAAAATGTTTTTTGGAAGAATTCGTCCGAAAGCTGTTACTGCTAATATGTCAGGACGCCAGTCAGCAAGAGCCTGAAGTAATTCAGGACTTTTCATTTTTTCGGGTTGGAGAATAGGCAGCCCATGATGCTGAGCCAGTTGTTTTACGGGAGAAAAAACCAGCTTTTGGCCTCGTCCTTTGGGCCGATCTGGTTGAGTCACGACCCCGACTACCTTATAGTCACTTCGAAGGAGGGCTTCCAAAGATGGAACGGCAAAATCTGGGGTGCCCATAAAGATGATTCGCATGGAATTTCCTTACCACCCTCCTTCGGTTCGCGCAAGCAACTGATTTGGTTAAAGCCAAAAAATACAAAGAGTATTTTCCTAATTATATTTACTTAAATAATGATTGACACCTCTTCAAATTCTATGATACAAGCCCACCCCTGGAAACTAGCCTAACTCTAAACTCCAAGGGCCTTGTATTCACTATGGGTGGTCATAGTCATTGGTCGACAATTAAACGGCATAAAGCTGGCGTTGATGCCTAGCGCGGGAAGATATTCACCAAAATAATCCGCGAAATGACGTTCGCGGCTCGTTATGGAGGAGAACCCGAGGGAAATCCGACTCTCCGGACCTTCATTGCCAAGGCCAAAGAAGTTAACATGCCCGCTGATACCATCAAGCGTGCTATTCAGCGAGGAACAGGAGAACTCCCAGGATCTCAATATGAAGAATTTACCTTGGAAGGCTATGGCCCAGGGGGAACTGGCGTGCTCATGGAAATTACCACAGACAACCGGAATCGAACGGTGGCTGAAATTCGGAGTCTCCTTGGGAAAAACTCTGGAAACATGGCGGAAGCTGGGGCCGTGGCCTGGCAGTTCGATAAAAAAGGTTTATTGATCGTAGAAGGAAATATTGAAGAAGATCTTCTTCTAACCGTGGCCTTGGAAGCAGGTGCAGAAGATGTGAAAACCACTGGGACTGGATTTGAAGTGACTACGGACCCTGCTGATTTTGCAGGTGTCAAGGAGGCCCTTCACAATGTGCAGATTTCGACATCGTTGGCTGAAGTTACATTCATTCCCCAAAATCAAATAAAACTAGAAGAAAAAGCCGCAGAACAAATGTTGAAATTAATGGAAATCCTCGATGACCATGATGATGTTCAAAAGGTGCATGCGAATTTCGACATCCCGGAGGATGTCATGGAAAAAGTCGCGGCTTTGGGTTAATTACTCTCTTACCTATATAGATGCCACCTTCCTTTATGGATATAAAAGAAAATAGCTTAAATATCTTGCATGCTATCTTCGGGCCATTTCTGAAAAGGCCTCAATCGAAGAGCTATGAATATAGCTGCCTGATGCCTCGGGTTTTTCTGAATAGTTATGTCCAAGGCCGACCCAAGTCTTGGCGAAATTTTGTCCAGATTATTTTCTTTCAGACCCTATGATTGCCAAGCTCACGGGCCAATTGATTGTCAAGGCGCCATCGCACATAATTCTCGATGTGCAGGGTGTTGGCTATGAGGTGTTGATTCCTCTCAGCACCTACTTTGCCTTACCAGAACTTCAGGATTCCCTCTCCCTCAATGTCTTCACGCACGTACGGGAAGATGCAATTCAACTTTTCGGATTTTTAACGGTTCCAGAGAAAGATACTTTTGTTATGCTCACGAACATTTCTGGAGTTGGCGGAAAACTTGCTCTCAGCGTGTTGTCTACCTTAAGTGTTTCTGACCTCATCACCGCCATTCAAAAGAATGATGAAGATAAATTATCCTCAGTCCCAGGAATTGGGAAAAAATCGGCCAGCCGTATAGTCCTGGAACTTAAAGATAAAATTGCCCGCCTAGATTCGGACTCAGCCTTGCCCACAAAACCAGCGCTTCCTGATCAAATTCAAGATGATGCGGTCTCTGCCCTGGTCAACTTAGGTTATCGCCCTCGAGTTGTGAAAGACATCATAACCAAAATCTGCCGAGACCGAACCGCCCCCTTGCAACTTGATCATTTGATCCGAGAGGCTCTTAAAAAGCTATCGAAACACTAAGCATCCTTGAATCTTCTCAAGGACGATAAACTCCGACGAAATGGGCCTGGTTTCGGTGCCAGAAGCAAAGAGGTAGGGAATTAAAAAGGAATGAAGGATGCAACGAAATAACAGAGAGTTACAATGTATCTCGGATTTTTGCGCCGCGGTAGGCGTTGTCCACCACGCGGTGGAAGAAGCGTAGCACATCCACCAAATCAAACCAAAAACCACAATTTAGACAGCGAGCATATAAGCGCTTAGCTATGGTGGTGTAATGGCGTTCGACCATCATGAATCCATTGCACTTTAAACATTCCATTACATGTGAATCCAGATTTCTTTGTCTTAAACTACGCGGGCCTATACTCCTAGAGATCAGAACCCTGTCCTATCTAGAGAGACTAACGCAATCGATTTAAAATCAACGCGAGGCATCCAGCTAAAAGGCCACCACCGAGGATGGTGGACCCGATCGATAACATGGCTTCAGCCGAACTAGAATCCGGAGTGCCAGACAATAGATCTCTCACCCCTCCCTGGACCATCAGGACTGACAGCGTCAACAGCGATCCCATGCCAAACCACCACACGAACGTTCGCATGTCACCTCATAGGAAGTCTAACCTCTGCAGGCTACCTTGACTAGGGTTCATAGGTATTTCAGCACTGCATCTAGGGTGTTAAAAAGAATAATCCTTTAGTTCTTTTCGAGTATTCGTTTACCCTTCATCAGCTTTTTCCAAATAATCGCGAGATTTGAGTCCATGGTGAAGAAAAATTGATACACTATTTTGTGCATTATTGACAATGGCCAACCCGGGTTGTTCTTCGCGACCCTTAGCCAAGGTCAGAGGGGCAATGGCGAACGGACCGCGTGGAGTTCCATAATGACGTGGGGGATATCGAAAGCTTCCATCGCCCTTACCAAACAAGACCGACATGCTGCCTGACTGGATGTTCACTACAGCGACATCCAAAATCCTATCCCCATCGAAATCTTGCGCGAGCCCATGATTGGGACCGGCATCTCCACCGGAATCGATTCCTTCCTGAAACGTTCCATCTCCATTGCCTAGGAACACCGTTATGGTGTTCATTTGCCCATTAATTACAAAGAGGTCGAGGGACCCATCGTTATTAAAGTCTGCAAAAGAAACGGATAAGGGACGTTTGCCAGTCCTATAATCCGTGGGCATCAGAAAGTTCCCGTCTCCTTGTCCTAACCAGATAGAGATAGCGCTACTCATGGGCCCACCATTGGATACGGCTAGATCTAAATGTCCATCACTGTTGACGTCCGCGGTTGCTACCGAAGTTGGTGTGTCGCCATATTCGTAGAGTGGCCCGAGACGAAACTTTCCAATACCATTCCCGAAAAATATTTGAATCTTGTCATTTCGAAGTGCGACCACAATGTCGAGCAATTGATCCTCGTTAAAATCTCCAGTATCAATGGAGACCGGTGTGCGATTTACGTGGTATTGGGAAACCTTTTCAAAAGTACCATCCCCTTGGCCCGTCAAAATGGCTATTTGATCACTGCCGGAACAGGCAATAGCCAAATCCAAATGCGAATCTTGGTTAAAGTCTTCGAGAGTCAGATTTCGAGGCTCTTTACATACCCGAATCGTAACCTGGGCCTGAAAACTCCCATCACCATTTCCAAACAGCAAGGACAGAGAATTCGCCGCAATATTGCTTGTCACAAGGTCTGTGAATCCATCATGGTTAAAGTCGCCGGAGCGAATCGATGTTGGATTCTTCTCTACGTCATAGTTTTGATATAGATAGAGAAGGTCGGGTGGGACGTAACCATTTTCGGGAGGGCAACCGGACAGTATAAGGAGGGGTAAAAAGATGATGAGGGCTCGGACCATAATTCGAACCAAGTCAGGAAAAAGGCAGCTAAGCACCCTCACTGTTTAAGGGCAGGATCTCCCCTTTCCCCTCCTTCCATAACTCCGAGAGGATAGAGGCTGGTGAGTATACCCCTTTTTCTATGGGATTGATATAAGGCATGATTGGTGGGGCCAAAGACCTATTCTCGGCAAGTGACTACGACGGTTGGTCCCATGGAGTTAAGGGCAAGGTGTTTAGTCGAATTGAAATTTCTCAAACGACTGGAAGAGACAAACGCAAATGTGTTATAGGTTGCCCCTTACCAACGAGGAGGAGGCGATGGCAGAATCTCAAGCGACCAAAATTAAAATTGAATTGACCATGTATGGTGTCGCCGAAATACTGAAATGGTGTATTAGCCAAAATAACGGTCGGATTCCTGGAGTGGACACGGAAGTGTTTAAACAAATGCAAGCGGCAGTTGCTGAAAAACCTGCGGCAGGTGATTACTTTACCTTCGATCAATTCTGGAAAAAATCACGGGTTTTTGAATTTACAAGAGGGGAAGTAGAAACGATTGATCGATGTCTTTATGACATCCCGAATTTCGAAGGAAAACAGTTGCCACAAATCCGTTACAAGTTTTGGCCTGCGCAAGCGGAATAATTTTACCAATTATTAAGGTAATAACTGTAAAGCCCTTTCTCCTTTTTTCTCAGGGGAAAGGGCTTTTTGAATTTTTCTGATGAGGGCGTTACGCCTCGTTAGCTCGTCAACGGATGGGCTTGCTTTAGTATTGATAATTTATCAACGAGAGAAAGTAAGGAATGAAGATCATCCGCTACCAAGGAGAATATCGAACGGAGAAAAATCATCGGTCAGAATTTGCCCGGGCTGCCATTCTGGAGAACCGGAGGAAGTTAAAAAGGCAAAAACCTCATGAGGCATTTTCCCCTGGTTTAATAGCTCAATCGCGCCATTGACGAAATCTGGAGACCGCATATTTAAAGGTTTCGAGGAAGCAAAAAAGATGAGATTGGCCGATCCTTTTTTGGTTCGCAACCATGTGGGTCCAGGGATACTAAAAGTTTCGATGTGCGGAAACGAGGTCTTCATGGTCGAGACCACGGCCTCTGCACGCACTCGATCTAAATCCGAATCAGAGGAAGCCAAGTTGACGGCGATCACTCCTTTTAGTGATAGCCGAGCGCGAAGTTCCCTAAAAAATTCTTCAGTAGTCAAATGGAATGGAATTTGGTGGCGGGCAAATACATCGACCCAAATAATATCATACTTTTTTTCCGTGTGTCGCAAAAACACACGTGCGTCTTGAACAAAAATATGATGCTTCTCGCCGGGCTTATATTCAAAAAATTCTTCAGCTGCCTTCACCACTGACGGGTCCATTTCGACAATATCCATTTCTAATGTCGGCCAAAATTTCTGTAACCATTTGGCCAAGGATCCACCCCCATGTCCTAATATTAATCCTCGTTGTGGATTTGGGTGGAGACCGAGGGCGGCCATCATCATTTGACTGTAGGGTAGGGCAAGCCGAATGGGATTTGGCTGCCACATAATGGCATGAAACGTATTGTCGAGAACGAGGAATCGTAAACCCTTTTCATCCCGAACCCGCACCTGTTGATACGGACTATCTTCTTGGTAGATCGCAGGAGGTTGAATCAGAATCGGATGGAAACCAAACCAAATCGCGAACCAGGCACTACCTAAAACCGGTATAACCACCAAGGCTTTGGCTCGCCCCGACCAGAGGAGCCAAAACAATCCAAATGCTACCAAGATGACACCGAGTACCCCGACAAGTTTGAGGCTTCCCATCCATGTTAGTAGAAAGAATGAGGTGCCCCATGTGCCAACTAAACTGCCGATAGTCGAAACGGCAATCATGCCTCCCGTATGGCGGCCGAGGTGTCCCATGTCCGCTATAGACAAGCGCAGCAAGGCTGGAAGAACTCCGCTCAAACAAAAAGCTGGTACAGCCAGCAGTACACTTGCGGCTAAACAGGGGCCCAGTCGTGGGTCAGCGGTCCATTGGGAAACGTTAAAGACAACAGGTTGTCCAATACTCGCTAGCATGAGGGTCCACACGCCTGACCCTAGAAGAAGAATGGTCAAAACTATGCCCGGGGACCGTCGGTCAGCTAGCCACCCTCCCATGGCATAGCCTGCACTCATAGCGGCCAAGACCACTCCAATCAAGGCCCCCCATACAAACAGAGAGGTGCCAAAGACCGGTGCCAATAATCGACTGCCGAGAATTTCCAAGGCCATGACCACCCCGCCCGTGGTAAATGCCGTAAGAAAGAACCACCAACGTGACCCGGCAGGATAAACTCTTGTCAAAGGGGTAGTCATAGTAGATAGCTTAGACTATAAGAAAGAAAATGGAGCACAGTTTCAAGACGTTAGCATGATGGACAGAGATCAAATAACGAAATACATGAACCGCAAGGATAAGGCCTTTCCTAATTGTTTAAAGACAAAACAAAGAAAAAGATGCTATAGAAAGACTCTTTGGGGTGTCAACGGGACCTCTATCTTTCATTGTAAAAGGAGCACAAATGGCCAACAAGGAATTTATTTTAGACTTGGGCAGACTCATGATTGGGATCGCATGGACTGATGGGCGTTTGCACACTGATGAAGTCAATGCCCTCAAAGAACTACTTTTTCTGCTCCCAGACATCTCCGGCGAAGATTGGATACAACTCGAAATTTATATGACCCACGCGCTAACAGATGCGGAACGAGAAAAACTCTTAGATCGAGTCTTGAATGGCATTCGGTCTGAGAGTGACAAGCAACTAGTATTGACAACGCTTGAGAAATTAGTTGCTGTCGAAGGAGGCACGACCAATGCCGAGGTCATCGAGACCATTCGGCAAGATTTGGACTCGAAAAGTACAGGCTTTTTGTCCCACATTATGAGCCCTATCAAGAAAAGCCTCAAATCTCGGGCGAGTCGTTATGCGGATAAGTCATTACGAGAAGACCGAATTGAAGACTTCATTAAGAACACCATTTACTTTCAGTTTTCATCAGAATTGGAAAACCGTGGTCAGAAATTGGAAATACCCGAGAAAGAAATCCGAAAAATTTGCTTGGCTGCTGGGCTCATGGCGCATGTGGCGTGGGTGGATAGTGAAGTGTGTCATCGAGAGCGTGAAGCCATGAGTCTTGGGCTTCAACA
>CAZGFV010000046.1:0-1261 GCA_964524575.1 uncultured Nitrospiraceae bacterium | reverse complement strand
GTGATTACACCACCATCGAAGAGCGCAAATCCCTCCTTCAATGTCTCTTTGCCATAGCCAATTCCGCTGATCAAACATCTCATGCAGAGATCGAAGAAATTCGTCGCATTGCCAAGGCGCTTGAACTTCCCCATCAAGAATTCATCAATGCCAAATTGATGATTCCGCGTGAAGAGCGAAGGGGGTTATAGCTTAGACAGGGCCAACCTCTATGAACATTTTTTCCACATCTTGCTAGGATCTGGGTGCATGCCTGACTCACCGCAAACATCTACATCAGCCAATCAGCTATCCGATGAACATCGCTCCATTGCTGGAGCTGCGGGTCTCATAGGGACAGCGCCGTTAAGTGGCCGTATTCTGGGCGTAATCCGAGCCATAATTCTCGCTCGTCTTCTTGGGGCTTCAGTTTCGGCAGACGCGTTCTTCGTTGCCTACCGAGTTCCTAATATGCTGCGAGAATTGCTAGCGGAAGGGTCCATGTCAGCAGCCTTTATTCCGGTGTTCACCGAATATCACACACTTCGCAGCAAACGAGAGACCTGGGAACTGGTGAGTGCTACGTTTACGACGCTGCTTTCCATTGCCACGATTATTATGCTTATAGGGGTTGTGATGGCACCAACGATTGTTTGGCTGCTGGCTCCTGGATTTCATGAAGATCCCGCGAAATTGAAACTTACCACGCTCCTCACGCAAGTCATGTTCCCGTACTTGATTTTTATTAGCTTGGCAGCGTTGACCATGGGTATCCTCAATTCGCTTCGAGCTTTTGCCGCACCTGCGCTCGCACCAGTGTTTTTTAATATTTGTGTGATCGCCTCGGCCTTATTTCTTTCGCCTTTGTTGGATGAACCCGTACTTGGGATTGCAATTGGTGTAGTGATCGGCGGTTTGGCTCAGTTGGTGACTCAACTGCCTGGGGTGCAGAAACAGGGATTATTGTTTCAATGGCGATTTGAGCCAGGGCACCCTGGTGTCAAGAAAATTGGGTGGCTAATTGTACCTTCATTGCTGGGCACCTCAGTGACGCAAATCAATATTACGGTAAGTACGATTCTAGCCTCCTATTTTGAAGGGGGGCCGACGTATTTATTTTATGGCATGCGCCTTATTCAATTTCCTCTTGGCATATTTGGTGTAGCCTTGGCTACTGCTATACTTCCAACACTTTCTATGCATGCAGCCAAAGGTTCCTTGGATGAACTGCGGGAAACCTTGGGCTTTGGGTTGCGGATGATTGCGTTTATCATTTTGCCGA
>CAZGFV010000045.1:0-9368 GCA_964524575.1 uncultured Nitrospiraceae bacterium | reverse complement strand
ACACCAAAGAAGGCAACAAAAAAGAAGACCCACCACTCTAAAAAGAAGGCCTAGCGTTACTCAACACATATAGGGCTTTGGGCCCATAACTTCCAGTAACGCTTTCTTTCGTGTAAAACTCCAGGAATGATGTCAGAAGAAAATCGTAACAGCAGGAAAAAGCTCAAAAGGACAAAGAAACTTGGCCAATTAGTCCAAAATATATTGGGTAGGATTTACTACTTTATCATTCACAGCAACTTGGTAATGCAAGTGCGGACCAGTGGAAAACCTCCCAGTATTCCCAACTAACCCAATCACATCCCCACGTTTGACCCTTTTACCGTATCTCACAAACATTTTCGACAAGTGTCCGTAGGTCGTTTCAATTCCATATCCATGATTAATCCGAATGAAATTTCCCATCCTAGTATCATGGGCTGCCGCAACCACTTTTCCTGAAGCTGGAGCTTTAATTTCTCGGCCCCGCGGAGATCCAATATCCAAACCTGAATGTAAAGCCTTTTTCCCAGTAAACGGTGAAACTCTTGGACCAAACTTAGAAGTGATATGGCCCTTAACCGGCCAAATCGATGGAGTAGAAGCCCACCGATCCGCCCGCTCACCGGCTGTTGCAGCCAAATCATCCAAGATTGCTTGCTCCTTTAAAGCCTGACGGTCAAGCCACACTAGGCCCCGCTCAATACTGACAACCATCGAAGCTTGGGAAGAATCAAGTATTGAATTTGCCTGATTCTTCATTTTTGAAGCATACGGAGACTGACCAGGTTCGCCAGCGGCTGAACTTTCATAAGGGAACTCTTCCCCTCCCTGGCCATTGATCTCAATTCCTTCTACGCTATCTGGCTCAAGCCCAAACATAGTTTGTAATTTTCGGTTTAGCTTCTGCATGACCAGCATGCGTTGCTTGATATCCTCGATCGAGGAGAAAAACGTTTTGGTCTTACCATAAGTTTCCTCAACCTCAGTTTGTAATCGACTGAGTGCTGAAACTTGACTTGTTTGCACCACATAATGAGACATAATCCCCATTTGCAGGAAAATCAGCACAGTTGCTGTAATCAAAACACGTCGAAGGATAACCTTCCGCAATCGCACACGGATAGGATTTGTCGTAGCTCCCCGGAAAATCATAATAGTATAAGACTCATCAGAGGTTGCCATACATCTCCTCTTGCGCTAGGTAGGACCTACCAAAATCAAGATACAATCTTGGTTACTCTACTGGAGTCGATCCAAAGGGTCAATGCCAAAATAGGGAGGGCGGTCTTGGCGTAAAGGAAGAACCACTCTTCATTCATTAGAGGCGATGGTAGTTCGTGTCATGTCGTAAATCCATGACAAATAGGTCTGTGAACCAGCTTCAATTGGCAATGCAATAATTTCAGGCACTTCATAACTATGCTGGGCAATAATTGTTTTTTCCAGATCCTTAAAAATCGGCATTTTGGTCTTAAGGATCATGAGGCACTCTTCTTCTTCAGATACTTTTCCCTCCCACCGAAAAATTGATTTCATTTTGGGAAGGATATTAACGCAAGCCACAAATTGTTGCTCAACCAATAATTTCCCCAACCTCGTAGCTTCTTCTTCGGAAGACGTTGTGACTAAGACGACAATTGCATCCATTTTAGCTACCCTAGCTCAAATAACTTTCCCCCACACCAAGCTAGACAAAAACCACTTACATGTATCCTTAAATATTATTGCAGATCATTTAGGGACTACCGTATCGGAATTCTTAGCCTATCGATAGTTCCTGAGTTAAATATTTCAGACCCAAGCTTTTTAAATAACGAAACTTCTATGGATTGAATCGCCCGGGAAAATGAAACATTTCAAGTCCCAATCGATAAGAATGATTTTGTACAGTCATGGCTATATTAGCTCATCCCGATCAAAAGGTGAGGCAAGTCTCCATGTCCTTATTGCACGGGAATACGTATTTTTAATTTTTTAGCTAAATCCTCTATAGCCGAGCCTAACGCATCCTGAAGCGCAACTGGATAACTCTGCACGGAATCTTCCAATCCGTAATATGCTCCATCAATTCCCGCCCCTTGAAAATCCATAGCAAAGCTCCATAAAACCTGAGAGGGATCTCCTGCTGAAGTCAGCCGTAAATCCATTTCGACTTCTGTGGTTGTTTCACCCATAGGCAATCCAACCATCCAGAAAACTGTGCCCAATGGACCTAAGCCATAGGTCGTCAATCGCCGTTCCCATTTGGTGGAATACAAACGACCGTGTAACACATAATCACTAGGCGGCGGATTTTTCTCATTGGAAAAGGCTACAGTCGAAAAAATATTGGCTTCCCGAATTTCATTAGCCAAGGCCAGGGCAAAGTCCCTAGGTGGATCAAAAAAAAGTTCGTCAATTTCCTCAGGGTCCACTATAGTTTCAGGACGATCAAACGTTGACACGCCATGCGAAACAAGAGGAATAGCGACCTTCTCATAATTTTCTTTCATTTCATTTCCCCGAAGATCTTCCAAGGGAAGAACCACCAGCTTAGCAGGAAGAGGGTTTTTCCCTCGAATACTCAGATAGGCCTCATCCGGAGGTGGTGGGTAAGTCCAATCCCGAGTTCCTAAACACCCCGATACGGCAAAAACCCCTATAAAAATGGCGCAGCCGAGTTTAATAAATGATGGCAAAGATATCATTTTTGCTCCTTAAGGAATTAGACCCCCTGCTTGACAGAATTCTCTTTGGAGTTCGCTGTAAGAATTGGCAACTGAAAATTGAGGAAATTCTGACTTGATTGAGTCTGGAGGACAAAATAAGGCACCTGCATCTGCTTCCCTCAACATTGAAATATCATTATACGAATCCCCCGCAGCTAAAATCCGAAAGTTTAAGCTTTTGAGGGCAATGACCGCATGACGTTTTTGATCAGGCTGACGAAGATTATAGTTGCGAATAAACCCTTCATCATCGACATCCAAAGAATTACAAAAAATGGAGGGATATTGAAGTTGTTGCATTAAAGGTGCGACCAGTTCATAAAAAGTGTCTGAGAGAATAACCACTTGACACCTAGCTCTTAGCCAATCCAAAAAAGCCGAGGCACCTTCTAAAGGCCCCAACTTAGCGACCACTTCTCGAATATCCGTGATCCGCACACGATTCTCAGCCAAAATTTTGAGGCGCATCTGCATCAGTTCGTCATAATCTTGTATGTCCCTCGTGGTCACCTTTAAGCCTGTAATACCAGTTTCGTTAGCAACTGCAAGCCAAATCTCGGGGGTTAGTACACCTTCCATATCCAAACAGGTCAGTACCGGTTGTTTCATAGGGCTCTCATTTTTCTGAATCCAATAGCAAAATTAGTCATGGTCAAACACAAGCCTCATGCATCCTATAAGAAACAAGAGCGGGACTACAATCATTGAGTTTTAATGTTCAGACACTTCAGGATTCACGCAATATGGCAGTAATTGCCCGTTTAACCCTGCGCGAAGATTCTCCACGGCCATGATCGCCATCTTCGTGCGGGTAGACACTGAAGCACTCGCAATATGAGGAACAACCAAGCAATTAGGCAAGACCAAAAGCGGGTCCTGCGCGGAAAGAGGCTCAGGATCAGTAACGTCCAACGCAGCATAGGTAATTTGACACTCTTTGAGTGCGCGGTACAGCGCGCGTTGATCTACAACCTTTCCGCGCGAAGTGTTAATGAGAATCGCTGTTGATTTCATGCGCTTAAACACACCTTGGCCGATTAAATGTTGCGTACCCTCCGTAAATGGAACATGCAAACTGAGAAAGTCAGATTCCGTTACCACTTGGTCAAATGGAACCTGCGCCACACCAGTCTCTCGAAGAATTTCTTTAGAAACACAATGGGTATGACTCACCAACACCCGCATTCCAAATCCTTTAGCGCGCCGCGCAACAGCCTGACCGATGCGACCAAAACCTACAAGTCCCAATGTCGCCCCATATATATCTTGGCCAAGTAGCAAGGCAGGATCCCAAGCTCCCCAATGTCCAGCTTTCACAAATTCAGATCCTTCCCCAATGCGTCGGGCTGCAGCCATTAATAACGCAAAGGCAAAATCAGCCGTGGTTTCGGTCAATACCCCTGGGGTATTCCCAACTGGAATTTTTCGTTTAGTACAGGCTCGAACATCTATGTGATCGTACCCCACAGCCATGGTACTCACAACATGAAGTCTGGGGGCTTGTTCCAATAATTCTTCATCAACTGTATCAGTTAGCAGGCAATAGAGACCTTCAATATCGCTTACTTTTTTCAGAAATACATGCCGAGGAATGGGGACATTTTCTTGCCATAGATCGACATCAGCGCATTCTCGTAAAACATTGAGTGCTGATTCGGGGATTTGCCTTGTCACTAAAACGCGAGGTTTAGACATCTTGAATCTATAGACTTGAATTATAAGACAGTGACTAAGACGACAAAAACCAAATAGCACAAGCCATTAAAGAAGAGATGGTGGGGTTTTATGCCTTGTCTTTTGGCAAAAAATAGCAAATAAGTCGTAGCCAAAAAGGTCAGCCCCATGCCGAGAAGAACTTCTTTCCGCGGAACCCACGGTGTGAGCATCACTCCCAGAGCTGGAAGAAGACTGCCTTGAAATACCATGGCTCCGGTAATATTCCCAAATGCCAAGGTATCGCGACCACGACGAATCCAAATAATACTATTGACCTTCTCCGGCAATTCCGTTGCTACCGGCACAATCAACAGGGACAAGGCTAAGGTCGAAATCCCCAACCAGCTAGCTAAATATTCCACTCCGAGCACAAATCCTTTCGCGCCCCCAACAATCAAACCTAGCCCTAACAGCAATTGAATCGTGATAGTGGGCAGATTGTCAGGCACACGAAGACGAGCTAGAAAAAGGGGTTGCTCAGCTTCTGTTCCATGGCCTTGGTTTACCAACCCGCGAGAAGCGCGAATTGTCAGCATAAGGTATATCATGTAACTCAAGATCAGCCCGAGAGCTAAGGTAACTTTTGCCATTCTCCACTCCACCGGAACAAATACCGCAATGGTTGCCAACAAAAACGCAAACAAAAACCAATGTAGGTCTCGTTGCAACCCTGTGGGCTCCGGACGAAAAAAACTGTTCCACCCTCGACTATGGGCTGCAACCATTCCCATTAAAAACAGGGTTAAGGTCGAGAGCATGAGGGGGGCACCTAAAATCGCCCCTACGCCAACCTCATGACGTGTTTCAAGGCTCGCGGAACTGGCTAAAATCGCTACGACGGGAACCATAGCCTCTGGCAACGCGGTTCCCACAGCCGCAAAAAGCGACCCGGTCACCCCTTCGGAGATACGGAGACGTTCACCTAGGTGTTCCAACGCATTGGTGAATGTCTCCGCACCAACCAAAATTAGTATCAGCCCAATGAGAAGAATCCAAAGTTCCATAGCTCGTTTCAATTCTTCTAGCAAAAACCGCTGGTATATTTCCTTCTAAGATTCCACAATTTATCCCATACCTAGGTCTTGCTCCACAGACAAATTTTCTACTAGACTAAGGGAATGGACGATTGGATGTGGATCAGCCTATTGGGAGTCGTTGCTATCATAGCCTACCGGTATAGTTATCGTTGGTGGAAGATGCAACAAGCCGGTAAACAAGCCGACGAGTTACTCGCCCATGTTGTCAAAGCCAAGGATTCCCGCCGTCTATAATCAAGCGATCATCAACTCCCGTCCTAATTTTTTGTACTGCAAACATTCTCAAAACGATCACCATAACCTTGAGGTAATTTTGATTTCTGCCCTTCTTCCCCTTTGACATGGCAACTCATGCCTCTCAGCAAGCACAAATTTACCTGCATCGAGGTAATCTGACACAAGCTCAATACTGGTATGCTCGTGCCGTAGATGAAGCCCGCACCGACGGCACTCGGGAATCCCTGGCATCGGCCTTAGGAAATCTTGGGAACGTCTATGGGTTATTGGAAATTTTTGACCAAGCTGAAGCTTGCTATCAAGAAATCCTCTCCATCCAACGCACCCAGTCTAATCATAATACCATCGGGGAAACCCTTGGCAACTTAGGAAATATAAAGGCCGATTCCGGAGATTATGCCAAAGCCCGTATTTACTATTTGGAAGCCATCGATACACTAGCCAACACTGAAAACCATCGGGCACTGGGAATTTTGTATTCCAACCTAGCTCTACAGGAAGTCGCTACGAACCAACTTCCTGATGCCATTGGCCACTTTAAAGATGCGCTGGATTTCCATCGGCTCGTCGGAGACGAAACCAGTCTTGCTAACACTTATAGCCAACTCGGACAAACTTTTCTCATGCAGGGCGAGTTTCGTCAAGCTGAGCGATGCCTAAACAACGCAAGCGAACATTTTATAAAATTAGGCCGTGAACCTAGTGAAGCTGCGGTTTTGCGAGTGTTGGCTGACTTGTACCAAAAAAGAGGTGATCAAGGATCTGCCGTGCGCTGCCTAGAACGGACAATTCAAATCGATATTCACTATCAACTTCCTGAACAAAACAATGACAAGGCCAACCTTGCAAAATTAGCGAGAGACAAAACAAATCCCTCCCCTTAACCACCTATTCAAGGCAACATAAACCCAAAAGCTAATTGAACAGGCTTGGACACGAGATTTCCGTGCCCTATTTGAAGTTTGGACTTGCTAGTCCCATGAAAGCTACGCGATGGAGTAGTTTGGTTGCTTGGACGAAGTTCACTTCGGCAATACCCACATCGATAGTTTTGTGAAGAAAGACTTTTCTGTTGACGATGATAAGACCGACCACACCTCTGACACAACCACGAGCACTTGGATAGCGCTTCAACTTCTTTGTTCAATGTGTGGTAAATAGTGATACCCAAACCATCGCAATTCATTATTTTCATTACTCGTCTAAACTCACGACCATGAGAAGGATTCCACTTTTTGACATCAAACTGCCATTGATGAATCATCTCGTGTGCCAAAGTACCACGGATTTCGGCTAATGATTGCCTATAAAGAAGCGGTGAGGATAATCGAATCACCCGGCCTGATCCATGCCGTATTTCTGGCGCAATCCATTGGATACGTGGACCAGACTGACTCACAAACAAGCCAACTGAAGAAGTTAGTCGAGTGCTCCACTGAATCTCAATCGGAAGAAGACGATTTTCAAAATACCTCGCGTTGAGCAAACTCCATAGGCTTTGGAGTTCCCAGGATGAAAGGGGCGGGCTCAGCGAGAAAGTGGCAGTCTTCACAAGTCTTTAGGTAGGTGGGTCCCTTATATACTCGAAGCAACCTGTATGATACCATGCTTTCTGTTGCATCCCAACCCCTAAAGGAGTGTTCATAAAATCTGACCTACATTCACTACCTCGGCTGATTCAGCTTTCAGCGGGCGAACTCTACCTTCGACATATCTTCAAGAAGTAAGCCATTCGATAAAACACATTACAACCAATGATAAGTCAACACGACGAAGATAGAAAATTTATGGGCATTGCTCTCGAAGAAGCCCAAAAGGCTTTCTCCATAGGAGAAGTACCAGTCGGGGCTGTTCTTGTGCAGGAAGGAACCATCATTGCACGAGGACATAATCAGCGCGAGTGGCGGCAAGATCCAACCGCGCATGCGGAATTAATCACCATTCAAGGTGCAGCAGAAAAACTACAGTCATGGAGGCTTATTGATACGACCCTATACGTCACACTCGAACCCTGTCTCATGTGTGCCGGAGCCATGCTCCAAGCGAGAATTAGCCGGCTTATATTGGGAGCACGAGACCCCAAAGCCGGAGCCTGCGGGTCGCTATATACTGTTCATAAAGACTCACGATTGAATCACCAGATTGACATTGTTCATGGAATAAAAGAGAAGGCCTGTGGAAAGATCTTAAAGAACTTTTTCCAACAACTTCGGGAAAAACAACCCTCACTCATGACGTAATACAGGGATCAATAAAATGAAAATACGAGGCAGAGGGATACGAGAATGGCCAAATCAGGCGGTCTTAAAAAGTGTGGAACAATGAAAACAATGAATAAGTTATGATGAGGCGGTTGGTTAGCATCACGCCCCCTCCTTGAAAAGAAGAAAACTACGCTAGGGTACTTCTGCTCCATTCTTATAGTAGGTCTGCTTGGTTAGGTTTCCCTGTTCGTCCCACCACGTCCACAGACCGTCTTGCTCCCCACCTTTGTAGGTGCCTTCCTTCCTCTCAAGCCAATCTGTCCACAGACCGTCTTTCTTCCCCCCTTTGTAGTTTCCGTCAATCATATTCTGGCCGTGCTCATCCCACACGCTCCAAAAGCCGTCATGCTTCCCCTCTTTGTAGGTGCCTTCAGTCCGCTTCTGTCCGTTCTCGTGCCACGTCGTCCACAAACCGTCATGCTTCCCCTCTTTGTAGGTGCCTTCAGTCCGCTTCTGTCCGTCCTCGTACCAACTTCCATACTGCCCGGTATACAGTTCCTCATGGTTCGGGAGAGACACCAAGTTTAGCGAATTTAATTCGAGTTGAGGATCTTCTTTGGCAAAAAGGCTATGACCAGGCTCGGGGTCAGATCGCTGTTCTTTTGCCATTTCTCTTAGCATTTCATCAGACTTGTCATCAGACATTTCACCCACAATAAAAAAAAGTGGCGTTATCAATAACAAAATCCCAACAACCCAAAACACAAGTTGTAAAACGAACGATCGTGGTCTGTATGTTTTTAGGGGTTGCTCTCCAAATCGATTGTCCCCTGGCGTACTGACCACACACAGGAAATACATAGGAAGAAAACATATGAGCGGGAGAAAGCCAGCAAAAAACCACCAGCCACTTCTATCTGCATCATGTAATCGCCGAACAGTGACAGTACAGTAAGGTATTGTCGAAAATGCAGAGAAGATGAGAAAAGTCCACCCCTCCCCTAATTCAGTGTCAGGAAACAAAAAATTATCAAGGGCAAGTAACCATGAAGCGACAACACAAATAAAAAAAACAAAGACCCAATATTCTTTTCTCGTTGCCCTACCTGAAATCGTAACGTATTGTTTGTATGGTTCTAAAAATATCATTATGTTTGTTCTATATCTTCTTTCGATATTTATTCGTACGTATAAGTGAAGTGAGAAGGGTCATAAGCGATGCTCATCAAAAATATGCGTCACGATTTTTAAACATTCGAGCACGCGAAGCAATTGGCTATTAATATAGTATTGTTTGACAGTTTGCGTAGTAATATTGAGAATACAACACAATTTTTGGCAAAAAAGCCAAACCTCTAAATTACGAATATCCTAAGTGGTTGAGATTAAATACGGAGAGGTGCGAGAGTGGACGAATCGGGCGGTCTCGAAAACCGTTGACCGGTAACGGTCCGTGGGTTCGAATCCCACCCTCTCCGCCAGCC